>PMTT01000579.1 GCA_003167275.1 Bryobacterales bacterium
GCAGTGGACAGTCAGTGAACCTCAAGTTGTGGCCCCAGCGGCCGGCGCCGGAGTGCGTTTCCGCTTCCGGCCGAAGCGCGCGAAGCTGTTAGGTTGCCTGGCGGGCCTTTTCCTGCTGGCTGCCGGCGTCCACGCGCAGCCAACCAACGTCTCAGTAAGCCCGGCCTCCGGAAGCTCCGCGGGTGGAGCGGCGCAGACCTTTACCGCTGTGACCGGTTCCGGAAGAGCCTGTCCAAGCCCGAGCCATTCACGCCGGGCAAGCCGGAGAAGATTGAGTTTTGGATGCCGGATGTGTTGCACACGTTCCGCTCCGGTCACCGCATCATGGTGCAGATCCAAAGCTCGTGGTTCCCGCTGGTCGATCGGAATCCGCAACAATTCCTGGATATTCCGAATGCCCGTCCATCGGATTTCAAGAAGGCGATGGAGTGCGTGTATCGTGGTGGAGCGGACGGCTCGCATCTGCGTGTGCTCGTATTGGAATGATCGGGAGCGCTTTGGGCTGGCACCGCTTCAACGAAATATCGTGCGAGAGCGAGTACACCAGAGCAGCCACCAGACCAGAAGCAACTGTAAGGGCAGCCGTGCCCACAGGAGTGCTGGGGCCAGAGAAGCCGCCCCCGCCTCGATCGGACTGGTGGCCATATAGATGTTGGCGGGGAACACGGCGATCAGGAGCGCGATCAACCCCCATGCCGCGGCCCGGCGCATTTGAGGCAACAGAAGGCCAAGACCGCCCAGTATTTCGAAAACACCGCTGATGATTACCAAAGGCGCGTGGAATGGAATATACGGAGGCATGATCCTCAGATATGCCTCGGTCTTGATGAAATGCAACACGCCTGCGGAAACGTAAAGAACAACGGCAAGCACCAACGCGAACCTTTGGGCCGTCGATAGACCTTTCATGGCCAAGAGCGATGGTAACAGACTGAAGGAGAATTCCTGGGAGTTGGTGCGGATGAAAGGACTTGAACCTTCACTCCCTCGCGGGAACTGGAACCTAAATCCAGCGCGTCTGCCAATTTCGCCACATCCGCACGCTATTCCCGAATTATAGCAACGTGAGACGGGGCTCGCGATGCGGGTGCGCATGCATTTTCGGGAGGTACCAACCGCTGCCTCAGCTCAGGCTCAGCTCAGGGCTCTGAAGCTGTGAAAGAATCGCCCGCAAGCGGGCGAGACAGGCGGAACCGCCTGTCCCACCAGCACCAGAAGGAACAAACCGAGCTGGCGCGCGTTACACCATGCCCAGGAATTTCGGCGCATAGCCCGGGAAGACGCCCTTCACCGTGGGGTTTCCGAGGTGCTTCGATACTAGTTCGCCGAGGATGTCGCGGAAATCGGTAGTTAGCGCCAGGTCGCGCCCTTCGTAGAGCTGTTCCTTCTCCAACCCGGGCCACTTCCCGTACACCTTGCCGCCCTTCACTCCGCCGCCCATCACGAACATGCTGTTGGCGTGGCCGTGATCGGTGCCACGATTTCCGTTCTCGTGTGCGGTGCGGCCGAACTCCGACATGGTCACCAAGGCCACGTCCGCCATGCGGTCGCCCATATCCTGCCAGAAAGCGGTCAGCCCCTGCCCGTACTGGGTCAACAGATTGGCAAGCTGGCCCTCCGAGGCGCGCTGCCCTACTTCATTGACGTGATGGTCCCAGCCGCCGATGTCGGCAAAGGCCATTTCGACGCCTACATCGGCCTTGATCAATTGCGCGATCTGGCGCAGGCTGTCGCCGAACTTACCGCGCGGGTACTCGGCGCCGGCGGCCGGCGTATAGGTCTGCTTCTGGATGGTCTGCAGCATCGAGACGGCCTCGAAGGTCTCCCGGCCGGCCGTCTGCATCGCCGGGTCCTTGCTCTGCATGTACATGTCCTGAAACTGCTTGGCTGCCTGGGCATCGCGCACCTGGAAACCGGCGATGCTCTGTAAGGCGATGGCGGGATTCGGGCCGGCCATGGAGCGCGACAGCGTCGTTCCCAGCGACACCGCGCGGACCGGCGACACTTTGCCTTCCACCTTCGGCAGCGCGCGATTCATCCAGCCATCATGCGTGGCCTTGAGCCCCGGTGTCCCCGACTCCATGTAATCCTGCGCATCGAAGTGCGAGCGCGTGGGGTCGGGCGAGCCCACTGCGTCCACGATCGCCAGATGCTGCTGGTCGAACAGCGGCTTGAGCGGGGCGAGCGAGGGATGCAAGCCGAAGAAGCCATCCAGGTCGATGGCCGCGTCTTCGCGCTTCTCACCGCGGGAAGGGCGGGGAATCGCGATGGTGGGGCGCAAGCTGTAATAGGCCTTCTCGCCATGCGGCACGACAACGTTTAACCCGTCGGCCGCGCCCCGCTGGAAGATCGCGACCAGAATCTTCTTGCGCGGCGAAGGTGCATCGGCCGCGTACAAGGCTCGCTTCAGCCATAAGGGGGCTGTGCCCACTCCCACCATTGCCAATGCCGAATTGCGGAGAAAAATGCGTCGTGTCGTCATAAAGATTCCCCTCAGTGCTCCCTCAAAAACTGCAAAGCATTGAGCCACCGATGAACACAGATGAACACAGATAAAAAGCGCATTGTTCTCTCTTATCCGTGTTCATCGGTGTTCATCGGTGGCTCAATTCTTTCTTCGTTCTTTCTCACTATCCGCGGCTACTTCTTCTGGAACTCCGGCGAACCCAGCGTCATGCCCGCGGTGGAGTCGTCCGGTTTGGCCGCCTTCGCGGTGTCTACTTTCACGCCCGGCATCTTGTCGTTCGCCAGTTGCAGAGCAAAATTCATACGCGCCAGCAGGCCGGCCGAGTTCATCCACTCCTGGCTGGAATTGGAGTAACCCGTGGGTTCCTGCTTGCGATAGAGCGGCTCGCCCAGTTGCGCCACCTGGTTCGCCAGTGGGAACACAAAGTCCACATCCCCGTTGACCGCCCGCACCGCGCTCGCCACCATCTCCAGAGGCGACTTCATCTTCGACCGGTACGCGCCCTCCGACCAGAATTCTTTGGAGTCCAGCATGGTGCGCATCACCTCGCGCAGATTGCCGTCGGTCTTGAGGAAAGTCTGGGCCATGCGGTCCACCAGCGAAGCGGGCGGGTCGTCCGCTACGAAACGTTGGGCCAGCTTGGTGGAAATGAAGCGAGCCGTGGAGGGGTGATGAGCCACAATGTCCAGCACCTTTTCCCCATCTTCCATCCCGCCGCCGGCGGGGATCGTCACGCCCAGAACCACCTTCGCCCCCATGTCATGCGTGCGCCGGTTGAATGTGAAGGAACCGCCGCGCTGCGGCTGGTTGATGGTCCAACCGGTGAAGCAGCGAGCCACCTCTGTGACATCTTTCTGCGTATAGCCGCCATCCACCCCGAGTGTGTGCAGTTCCAGCAGCTCGCGGCCGTAGTTCTCGTTCAGGCCGCGTTGGCCTTTCTTGGCGTTCGGGCCGCGCGGTTGGGGCGCGTTAGGTCCCACGGACTGCCAGTTATCCAGGTAGAACAGCATCGCCGGGCTCTTGGCAGTGGCTTCCAGCAGGTCCCTAAATTTGCCCAGAACATGGGGGCGGATCACATCGCGCTCGTATTCCGTCACCAGGTAGCGGTCGGCGCCCTTGTCGAGAAAGATATTGAAATGATTGAACCAGAAATCGTCCAGGATTTCGTCGAGTTGACGATTGCTGTAGATCGCCCGCAGCAGCTTGCTCTCCATCAGGTCGCGCGCCACTACCTGCGCGGGGCCGTTTGCCATCTCGATCTTCCGACGCAATTCGGGCGGCGCAATCTGGAACAGACCTTGCCGCATTCCCGCCGGCATGGCCCCGATCACATCATCCTGCTTGTCCTTCGGCAGGGCCTGAAAGGCTGCAAGTCGCTGTTCCGGAGTGCCCATGCGGAGCGTCCGAATCTGTTCCCGCGGAAGGACATCCGTGAGCGGCTGCGCTTGGGGTGCCTTCGGATCGGCCTGGTCCCCCTGGCCCTGCTTGCGCTCAGCCTTGGCCACCAGTTTCTCGATCATCATCCGCCGGTCCGGATCGGCGGGAAACGGCATCTGCCCCGCCACCATCTGTTTCACGATCTGCGGCGATGGGTAGTTCCGCACCATCTGCTCGCCGGACATCGTGAGCGTGTCGAGCGTCTTCAGCTTCTCCGCCAGGACCGGGTTTTCCGGCATCCGGGCGGGATCGAGTTGCAGGTCGATCCACTTCTTGAGGCCCATGGAGCGCACCACCGCCGCGTCGCCGGGACGGGGACCGAATGTCAGCCGGCTCAAGGCCTGCGCGATCCTCGCGTTGTTCGGAATCTGCCTCAGGAACTGGCGGGCGCCGTCCGCGTTCTTTTTCGTGGCGTAAGCTGAAATGCCCGGGAAAGCCGCCAGACCCAGCGCACATCCCAGCGCAAGGAGTGCTCGTTTGCGCATCGTTACCCTCTGTTCCTATTAAACTCCAGTTCCCTCAATTGGTTTCGGTAGCTTCCGTAAATCTCCGTAAACGACCCATCGCAAAACAGACCGCGACGTCCGTCCTATGATTGTGGCGGCAGCCTGACGCTGCGGCGCTATAGTTGAAACTGGAGGAAACCATGCGAAGGATTCTCGCAATTCTAATAGGCCCGTTACTGGGGTGCGCTGTTTTAGTGGCACAAACGACCCCGGCTATCCAGGCAACCGGCAACAGCACCATCAACGTAACTCCGGACCAGGCCCAACTGAGCATCGGAGTGGTGACGCAAGGCGCCACCGCACAGGAGGCAGGCACACTGAATGCGACCCTGTCCAACACGGTGCAGAATGCTCTGAAGTCGGTTCTCGGCTTGAGCGGCACCATCCAGACCGTCGGCTATTCCGTATATCCGCGATACAGCAGTGGGAACACGCAAACCATCATCGGATATACGGCCAGCAATACGGTCCAGGTGACCACCACCAATCTCAGCATCATCGGTACGCTGATCGATACCGCCAATCAGGCGGGCGCCAACAGCGTGAGCGGTGTGACCTTCGGACTCCAGAACCCCGACCCGGTTTTGCAGCAGGCCCTGGCCGCGGCTAGCAAGCAGGCTCTCGCTCACGCCGCCGCGATTGCCAACGGGCTAGGTTTGACTACCGGTGCGGTAATCTCGGCGCAGGAGGGCTCCTCGTACACACCCGTGATTACCGGCAATGCGCCGACTACTACCTCGACGACCCCGATCCAGACCGGCACGGTCGGCGTGAGCGCCACGGTCACCGTCACAGTTGGCGTGGGAGCGGCTCGGTAATACGGGAATTCTCGCCGGTGATTTACAGTAGATTCATGGCGACACACGAAAAGGCAACGTTGGGTGGAGGCTGCTTCTGGTGCCTCGAAGCCGTGTATCAGGAAATGGAAGGCGTGGTCTCGGCGGTGTCCGGCTATATGGGCGGTCACGTCGACAACCCCACCTACCACGACGTCTGCGGCGGCAGGACCGGGCACATCGAGGTCGTACAGGTGTCCTTCGATCCCGAAATCACGACATACCGGGAGATTCTCGAAGTCTTCTTCGCGATTCACGACCCCACCTCTCTCGACCGGCAGGGCAACGACTCCGGCCCGCAGTACCGCTCGGCGATCTTCTATCACGATGCCCGCCAGCAGGGCGTGGCCGATGAGTTGATCCGCGAGTTGGAGGCGGAGAAGATCTGGGCGCGGCCGATCGTCACGGAGGTCCGCCCGGCCACCGTCTTCTACCCGGCGGAAGATTATCACCAGAATTACTTCCGCAACAACCCGCAGCAAGGCTACTGCGCGTTCGTAGTGGCGCCCAAGGTCCGCAAATTCCGCGATAAATTTGCCTCCAAGCTGCGCAAGTAGCAATACCGGCTGCAGCCTTCTTGGTTCGGCCGACAACCGCTCCCTCACGGTCGCGGCTCGGTAATTCACGCTGAATCGGCGGCAGCCGCAACCGAGCCGCGACCGTAAGGGAGCGGTTCCTGAACATGGAATTCCCGAATTTCAGTGACGTATTCTGGATGAGGGAGCACGAGTCGATGCCATGGGTGTGAGGCGGGGCAAGGCAATAGGCCGGCCGGGCAGTCCGGAACGGCAACGCACTAAGCTCAGCCAAACTCCCCAGAAGGTAGACTCCCGGACCCTCAACCTGCGGGCCGTTGGAATGTGGGCGTTGTTGGTGTGCGCTACCCTGATCGCCTACTTTCCCGCACTCCAGGGAAGTCTGCTCTGGGACGATAACAGCCACGTGACCAAGCCCGACCTCCAGCCGCTACACGGTCTATGGCGCATCTGGTTCGACCTGGGAGCCACCCAGCAATATTATCCGCTGCTACACTCCGCCTTCTGGCTGGAACACCGCATCTGGGGTGACGCCGTGCTTGGCTATCATCTGGCCAACCTCGCCATGCACTCCCTTTCCGCTTGTCTGGTGGTGTTGATCGTCAGGCGCCTGTCGCTGCCCGGTGCGTGGCTGGCCGGCTTCGTTTTTGCCCTGCACCCGGTGTGCGTGGAGGCAGTCGCCTGGATCTCGGAGCAGAAGAGCACCCTCTCCGGGGTCTTCTACCTGGCAGCCGCCCTCACCTATTTGCACTTCGATCAGACGCGCCGAAAGTCCCGATACTTCATAGCGCTTGGACTGTTTCTCCTGGCCTTACTGAGCAAGACCGTCACCGCCACCTTGCCGGCCGCGCTGCTTGTAGTCTTCTGGTGGCAGCGCGGCCGGATCGAGTGGAAGCGCGACGTGCTGCCGCTCGTTCCCTGGTTCGCGGTGGGCGCCTCCGCGGGCCTTTTCACGGCGTGGGTAGAAAGCAACCCCCGATTCATCGGCGCGCAGGGAACGCATTACTCGCTCACACTGCTCGATCGTCTCCTTCTCGCCGGCCGCGTGCCGTGGTTCTATGCCTCGAAGCTACTCTGGCCGTCGAACCTGATGTTTATTTATCCCCGCTGGACGATCGATCCGCGGCAATTGTGGCAATACCTCTTCCCGCTTGGATTGGTGGCTGTGGCGGCTGCCTTGGTCGTGCCGGCGCGGAAGAACCGCGGCCCGCTCGCCGGCTTTCTGATTTTCGCCGGCACGCTGTTTCCCGTGCTTGGCTTCCTGAATGTGTATCCCTTTCGTTACTCCTACGTTGCCGATCACTTCCAGTACCTGGCCGCTCTGGGCATCATCGTTCCGGTCGCTTCCGGTCTGACGGTCCTGGGAAGTCGGATTTCGACGGGTAAGATTGCGGCCATCGCTCTGCCGGCTCTCTTGCTGACAGCGCTCGGGGCCGCGACCTGGCAGCAGAGCGGCATCTATCGCGACTACGAAACCCTCTTCCGCGAGACTCTGGCGCGCAATCCCAATAGCGGTTTCCTCCACAGCAATCTCGGGGTGATACTCATGTCCAGCGGACGAGTACCGGAAGCCGCGACCGAATTCCAGGCGGCGGTGCGCCTCGAACCCGACAGCCCCGACTTTCACGACAATCTGGGACTCGCCCTGGCCTCGATGCCGGGCCGTGTGAAAGACGCGATCGCGGAGTATCAAACTGCCCTTCGGATTGATCCCGGCTTCCAGGCGGCGCACCTCAATCTGGGACTTGCCTTCATGTCGATGCCCGGCCACCAGCAGGATGCCATCGCGGAGTATCAGAAGGCCATTGCGGAGTATCGGACGACCGTGCGGACCGCCCCCGATTATTGGCAGCCCCACCTCAACCTGGGGATCGCCTACGCACAGATCCCTGGCCGGCAGGCTGACGCCATTGCGGAGTTCCGGGCGGTCCTCGAGATCAAGGGCGATTCCGAGTTGGCGCACTTCCAGTTGGGAAACACTCTCCACACGATGGGCCGCCTGGAGGATGCTATCGCGGAGTATCGAACAGCGCTGCGAATCAAGCCGGATGCGACGGACGCGCGCTACGAACTGGCGTATGCCTTGGCGCAGATCCCCGGCCGCGTGCCCGAGGCTATCGTCGAGTGCCAGGATCTTCTGCGCATCAGTCCCAACGACGGACCGGGGCGAGAACTGATGGCGTCATTGCTGGCCTTTCAACAGGGCCGCCACCAAATTCCATAGATTCCCGTCCGTAAACCCTATTCAAATCCATAGGGACCAGCCGGAGCCTTCGAGACGCTTCGAGACCTCCAAGCCCTTTTCACCAGGCCGGCAACGGATCTCAGTCACTTTCCGCGCTTGGGAGCCTAAGCACCCTTGTTTCAGTTGCATGGCCACGACTAAACAGGCCGCTTGCACGGTGATTTAACGGTGTATCACGTTGCTTCCTGCCGCCGCCTCGACGTACCATCCTTGCATTCGCTAAATAAAGTATGGACTCGATTGCGAATATCGGTTACGTTTATACCTGATCTCTGCGCAATCACAGTCCTTTCACTGGCCGGGGTCCGGGCGGTCGTGCATCGGGAGTATAGCCAGGCGAAGAACCGGATTTTGGTGAGTGTCGAGAGTTCTGCCGGGTGAGGGTACGCTCGGGTAACGAGGAATCGAAGCTTGTCCACGGGAATCGCCCCAGGCCGCATCCTCTCGCGGTGGCCATTCCCCCACGAGGAGAAACATGAGCAATCGTATAGCAACGTTGCTATCCCTTGTTGTTCTGCTGACAATGGCAACATTCGCTCAGAACAACACTGGCATTATTTCCGGCCGGATTATGGACCAGACCGGGTCGTTAGTGCCAAACGCAGAGATTACCGTCACCCAAACCGAAACCAACGTGGACAGCGTCAGTCAGAGCAATTCTGAAGGACTGTTCCGCGTTCCGGGCCTCCGGGATGGACCTTATAAGGTGACCGTCACCGTCGCCGGATTCAAGAAGGCAGTTCGCACGGGCTTCGACCTCCAAATCGGCCAGATTCTAGACGTGGAAATCAAACTGGAAGTAGGCGCCATCACCGAATCGGTTACCGTCACCAACTCCATTCCGTTGCTGGAAACCCAGACTTCGTCCACCGGCCAAGTCATGGAGGGCACCTATTTTTATGAGCTGCCCAACTATCAACATTGGGAGAAGGGCGTCCTGTACTATACTCCTCAGGTCCAGAGCAGCAACGCCCCGTGGCCCGGCTCCCTGGGCAATTGGAATATCAATGGCGGCAACAGCTACCAGACTGCCACATATGAGGATGGGATGTTGTCCACCAGCATGGACGGCGGCACTACCATCAATTCCGTGTCGGTCGCGGATGAGGAAGTCAAAGTCCTGACCAGCGCCATGCCGGCCGAATACGGCCACGCCACCGCGGGCGCCCTCATCGTGGTGAAGAAGGGCGGCACCAACGCGTTCCACGGCGAGGGCGGCGAACTCTTCAAGGACAACGCCTTGTTTCACCGCCGTTTCTTCCAGTTGCAAACCAATCCCCAGCAGGGTATTTCAGACCTGTTCCAGATGCCCGATTTCGTGCTCAGCGGACCGGTCATCATTCCTAAGTTGTACAACGGCAAGAACAAGACATTCTTCGAGATTGGCGGATCGTACCACGTGGACACCTCGTCCAACGCGAGCAGCTATTCGACCCCCACTCCCGCAATGCTGGCCGGCAACTTCAGTGCGTTCTCCAACGCCATCTACGATCCTTCTTCCACCAGCGGGACCTTCGCTGCCGGTAACCTGTCGCGCACGCCCTTCCCCGGCAATATCATTCCGCAGAGCCGGTTCAGCACCATGTGGAATACCATCGCGGCCAACAATCCATTCGCGGCGCCCCAGTCCGGTGTCGGCAGCATCACCAATACCGGACCCAACGGAAATATCGTGGCATCCGGCTCGGGAAGCTACTTTAATCTCACCAACCAGGTCCGCCTGGATCACAGTTTCACCGACAAGTTGAAGATCTTCGGCAGTTTCACTTGGGGCAATCAACATCAGCCCCAGAACAACGCCAACATTACCTACAAGCCCTACGATCAGTACCAGGTGTTGACGTATACCGTCCAGAACGTCGCTGCCGTCAACTTGACCTATACCATCAATCCTCACCTGATCAGCGAAACCAGACTTGGTGAATACCGGCGCACCGGTAACCCTCAATCGCTCAGCGGTACGGATTACACATTTGCGCTCGCCAAGACCGTTCCCAACCTCCCTGCCAACGTGTATGTCAATCCCATCGGCTTCGGGCTGACCGAAGGCACCAACGGCAGCACTCAGCTTGGTGTTGGCACCCTGGGCGTCCTGGTGAACAACAACCACCAATTCAATCAGGACTTCACCATGGTCAAGGGCAAGCATGCCTTCAAGTTCGGGTATGAATGGCTGTGGGAAAACGAGGTCCAGCACAATATCGGCAACCCGCGGCTGACCCTTGGGTTCGGCCAGGGGGGCAACGCTCAAACCGATGGAACCACCGGCATCGGTCCCACTGGCGTCCAAATGCCCAACACGGGAGGCATTCAGTTAGCGAATATTATGCTGGGATACGTCACCAGCTATAGCTATGCCCAGCAGGGTGCGAGCCTGCTCCCGGTAGACTCCAACCATAGCTTCTATTTCCAGGACGACTGGCGGCTCCTGCCCAATCTTACTTTCAACATCGGTCTCCGCTATGAGAATGAGACGCCGGCGCACAGCAAGTTCCCCGGACAGCTCAGCGTGGGGAGCCTCACGGTGCCCGACAACTACTACACCAATGGATCGGTCCCCGGCCTGCTGACCTGCCCGGCTGGCGGGTGCATGGGCGGGTGGACCCAACCCAAGGGCTTTCTCTGGAATCGCGACAACAAAGACTTCCAGCCCCGTTTTGGCCTGGCTTGGACTGTGGAGCCCGGTACGGTAATTCGCGCAGGCTTCGCGTGGATGACACTCGATTGGAACCTCGGGTATACCAACCAGAGTGAGATCGGCGGCGGCAGCTTCTATAACCAATCGGTTTCTCAACCGGCGAATTCCTACACGCCGCTTTTCAATATCAACCAGGGTGTGCCGACGTTCGTGTCGGTGGCGCCGATAGCCAATGGCGAGATCCCGACCTCGGCCTCCTCTCCCTCGGCTCGCCCCACCATCACCGTGGTTCCCGCCAACTACCACCATCCCTACACGCTGAACTGGAACATCAGTATCCAGCACCAGCTTAAGAAGAACTACTTGCTCGAATTGAGCTACGTTGGTCTGCACAACGTGGGCTTCTCCGGCAACTATAACTTTGAGTCGCGTCCGTACGGGACCGGGATCGACGCCAACGGGAATGTAATCGACCTGACCAATCCGGCCAACTGGGCCTACCGGAATACCTGGATCTCCAATTCGTCGGGCGTCAACGGCACGCAAGCCTACAAGCCGTATCCCAATCTGGGCGGCGTGAACTACCAATGCAACTGCGTCCGCATGATCTACCATTCGGGAACCGTGAAGATTCAAAAACGGTACTCGTATGGCCTCACCTTCCTGGCGTTTTTCACCATGCAGAAGGGAATCCAGAACTCCCCGGGTAATCTCTACCTCGATCAACAAGAACAGCGGGCGGTCACCGGACTGACCCAGAAGTACCGCTTTGTCAGTTCCATGACCTACGAATTGCCACTGGGCAAAGGCAAACGCTGGATGAATCATAACCGTCTGATGGACTATATTTTCGGCGGCTACAGCTTCGCGTGGAACTACTCCATCTGGGCCCCCACGCCCGCGGGTATCGGATACTCGGGCGGAACCTACCTCAACCCGGTGACCGGCGCCTTGGGTGGCCGCCAGGATTACCCGAGCTACGAACCGGAGCCAGGTAGCGGCATCTACCTCGTAAAGGACCCGCAACTTCGCTCCAACTGGCAGGACATCGGGAACAACCGCTTCGTACAGACGGCCCAGAACCCGATCGTCACTAACTGCGGGACCGCCCCGATCCTCCAGCCGAATGGAGCCACCTGGGGCAACCTGTGCGAAGTGGTAGCTCCCTCATTCACCAACGGCAACCTGCCCGGCAACGAGTGGATCGAGCAGCGGATCATCGGGTCCAACGCCTCGATGTACAAGGACTTCCGGATCAAAGAGAAGTTCACGGCGCGAATCCGGCTGGATTACTTCACACCATTCAAGTGGTTCAACTGGAGTCAGGCAAACACCACCATGACTCAAGCCACCCCGGCCACCTTTATGACTCCCGGCCTCAATGACAACGGGGATTCGACTGAAGGCGGACCGTCGGAAATGCAATTGTCGTTCCGCATCCGGTTCTAGCGTTGGTGGGGCGGGCGGTCGGCGCCTGCCCGTTCCCGTCATTTGTAATCTCGGGGCAGGTTCCAAAATCCGGAGCCCGCCCCTTTTTGCTTTTCCTTCCTGAGTGCCCCGAGTGTCCTCGAATGCCGACCGCCGTTGGCTGATAACCTTCCCAAACCATTCGCCTTGAAAACACACCTTGGTGGGGCGGACCCCCTGGTCCGCGGCCGACGCCCCCGTCGGCCTGCTGGCTGCGCGTCGGAATTGGATGCCATGGGCGACGGCGGGTCCGGGGGGACCCGGGCGGCCCAGGGGG
>PMTT01000798.1 GCA_003167275.1 Bryobacterales bacterium
CATCCTCGCGGGCGATGGAGAGCGTGTTATACACCACCACCGCCGTGCCCTTGGTCTCGGTATTCAGTCCGGAGGCGACCGACTCGGTGGCGCTGGTCATCTCTCCTGCAAACTGGTTGATCGCCAGCACCTGGTCGTTCCACGCAAATTCATAGGCCTTGGGGGTGGCGGTGCCGGGAAGGATGTCGTGGAACTGGCCGCCCATCACCAGCGTCCAGGCGCGGGTCAGCCGCTCCATCGGATACGGGAGGCCGCCCAGCAGTTCGGCGGCAACCGAAGCCTTCTCGGCGGCGTCGGCCAGCAACTCGTTCTTGCGATTCCACCGTTTCAAATACGCTTCAGAGCTGATGGACCCCGCCGAGTGATTGGTCAATTCCATCTCGCCTTTGTAGCGCGGCAGCCCGGCCAGCATGGCGGGCTTGATATCCAGGAACATCTGCTCGGAAGTCGCCGGAATCACGTGCAGCGGTCCATCGCCCACCTGAACCGCTTCGGCCGGCGCCGGCGGCGGAGGCGTCTGGCCGCCTCGTCCGCGTCCGCCGCGCCCGAAGGCTGGCGGCAGCACCGCCTTGCCCTTGGTCACGATCTCCTCCATCAGTTTGACGGAGTCTTCGGCAGGCGCGCCGCCCACATCGCCCGTGCCGTAGTAGTGATAGTCCGCGAAGACGCCGGTCAGCTCGCCATCGGTCTGAACGCGCTTCACCCAATCCGGTTCGCGCGAGGGACCCGTAGGGCTCTTGGTGAGGTCGCCGTAGACCCCGCCGCTATAGCTCCCGGGATTCAACGCCACGATGACGCTTTTGCCGTCCGGCCCTTCCCAAAGTCCCACATTGAACGGCGTGCCGAGCGGCGTGTTCTCCGGCGAATTCGGCCCGCCCCCGGGCGCCGACGATCCCCACGAAAGCTTCTGCGTGGAGAAGCCCTTCAGACCCATATGCGCCAGGATGCTCGGTAGCGAAGCCGGGAATCCGAAGCAGTCAGGCAACTCGTATTCCGCGCTAGTTCTGCCGAATTCCTTGCGGAAGAACTCCTTGCCATAGAGAATCTGACGGATAATTGACTCGGCCGACGGGGAATTGACGTCGCCCTCCTCCATGGACGACCCGGCGACGAACCAGCGGCCGGAATCCACGTACTTCTTGACCTTGGCGAAGTCGGCCGGAAAGTATTCCTTCATCATCCGGTACCGGTTGGCGCCCGTGAAATTGAACGTGTAGTGCGGGTACTTCTCGAAGAGCTCGAAGTTCTTCCGCATGGTGTTCAAGATGTACTCGCTGATGGTCTGGGGATACTCCCAATTCCATTCGGTGTCCAGGTGGGCGTAGCCGACCACGTACAGGGTTGGCTGTTTGGCCAAGTCCGGACCATCCGCCTTCATGATTCCCACCCACACACCGCCGAACAGGATCAGGCAGGCCGCAATGGCGATAAACACACGTTTCATAAGCACCTCTCCAGAGATTCCGAAACCATCAGACTAGCTCATGGCACTCCGCGAAACAAGCCAAGCAGGTCTGAAAATGGTGATGTCGAGGACGGAGAAACGCCGTGGCACAGTTCCGCGCCAAAAGTCCGGGCCGCCGATACCTCAGCCGCATGTTACCGTGAAGCCGGAGAAGCAACATGGAACCGTTCCGATTTCACGTGTTTGTCTGCGATCAGCAGAAGCCTGAAGGCGTGCCGTGCTGCAGCGCGCGGGGCTCGGCTCAAGTCCTGGAGGCATTGCGGCGCGAAATCAACGCGCACGGTCTGGAAGACGATGTCCAGGTGACGACGTGCGGCTCACTGGGCTTGTGCGAGCACGGACCGAACATGGTCGTTTATCCCGAAGGCATCTGGTATTCGGGCGTGACACTGGCCGACGTGCAGGAGATCGTCCGCTCACATTTTCAGGAGGGTACGCCAGTCGAACGCCTGGTCCGCACCGATCTGGCGGCTCTGCGAGCGGAAATCGTGCACAACCGCGATCGGATGTTCGCGGCGCGGCGCGCCAAGGAAGCCGCCGGCGTCCTCCCCGACGAGCTGAACGACCGCATCCGCGGATTTCAAGAGAGCCGCGCCGTCCTCACCGCGCTGGAGCTCGACTTGTTCACGTCGGTAGGGGACGGCGCGGACGCGGCGGAAGTAGCCGCCAGGCTCCGGACCAGCCCGCGCTCGACCGAGATGCTCCTGAACGCGCTGGCATCTCTCCACCTGCTCGCCAAGCGGGAAGGAGTCTTTCACAACTCGCCGGCCACCGCGCGCTACTTCACCGCCGGGTCGCGCGACAACGCCCGCCCGGCCTTGCTACACACTGCACACTTGTGGCACCGATGGTCCACGCTCACCGATTGCGTGCGCGCCGGCACGGCCGTCTCCCACGACGAGATCGCCGGCCGCGGCGAGGACTGGACAGAGGCATTCATCGCCGCCATGCACCGCAACGCCTCGGAACGCGCGCCGCTGGTGGTGCGCGCGGTGGATGCCGGGAAGGTCCGCCGAATGTTGGATGTGGGCGGCGGATCCGGTGCCTATTCGATCGCTTTCGCCCAGGCCAACTCCGCATTGCGGGCCGACATTCTGGACTTGGCCACTGTGGAGCCCGTCGCGCAGTGCCACATTCAGCAGGCCGGACTGGCGGATCGCGTTCAGGTCCGCATTGGCGATCTCCGTTCCGGCCCGCTGGGCGAAGGATATGACTTGGTGTTCATGTCCGCCATCTGCCACATGCTCAGTCCCGCGGAGAATCTCGACCTGCTGCGCCGTTGCCATCGGGCGCTCGATCCCGGCGGCCGCGTCGTGATTCAGGACTTCATTCTGGAGCCTGACAAGACGGCACCGCGCTTCGCCGCGCTGTTCGCGCTCAATATGTTGGTTGGCACCGAGGGTGGCAGCAGTTATAGCCAGCCGGAGTATGCCGCCTGGCTCGGCGAGGCCGGTTTCGGGGAGGTCTGCCACACGCGCCTGCCGGGAATCACCGGCCTCATGATCGGCTCGCGGGCATAGTCGAAGGGGCATGGTTTTCCGATTCCCGTGACACCCCGGATCGGTCGCCCGCAAGCGGGCGCGACAGGCGGCAGCGCCTGTCCCACGAAACCGTGTCGCAATCGTAAGAAGGTGTGAAAGAAACGCCCGCAAGGCGGCGGGGCAGGCGGAGACCGCCTGCCCCACAAAACCACAGGGAGCGGTTCGCCGCGGGTTGGACCGCGAAATCCAGACCGTTCGTCCCATCGTCTTGGCCCCTCGCGACCTCCGATTTCGCACTTAAGGCTGCCTGCGTGTTGTGGGACAATAATCGAAACACGCGGGACTGACATGAAACGGAGGATCTTATGAACCGAGTTTGTCCCAGGTGTGGCGCCGGAAATCAGGAACAGGCCAACCACTGCATCATTTGCGGCGAAGCCTTATCGGCCGGCGCCGAACCTCCCAAACGGAACCCCACCATCCCCGAGACGATCCGAGCGGAACGGCCTGGCACCAAACCGGAAGGCGGTCCACTGATCGAGCCGGCGCCCGTACCGGAGGGCGCCCTGGTGGGCAACTGGATCATCGAGGACCGGCTCGGCAAAGGTGGCATGGGCGTGGTCTATCGGGGACGCCACAAAGACCTGGACACACAAGTCGCCATCAAGTTCCTGTCGCCGGTGCTGAGCCAGGATCCCGGTTTTCGCAACAGATTTAACCAGGAGGCACAGACCCAGGCTCGTTTGCGGCACCCCAATATCGCTCACCTGCAAGATAAGGGCGAGCGGGAGGGCATCATCTATATGGTGATCGAGTACCTGGAGGGCGGCACGCTGGCGGACAAGGTGCAGGGATCGCCATCCAGGCTCCCGCTCCCGGATCTGCTCCGATGGACGCGCGAAGCGCTGGCCGGCCTGGAGTACGCGCATCAGCAGAAGATCGTCCACCGGGACGTCACTGCGTCGAACGTGATGCTGGATCATCGGGGGGTGGCCAAGATAGCCGATTTCGGGATCGCCATCGTAGCGGGTGGCAAGCGGCTGACGGGTCCCGAGGCCCGGCCGATTGGGGTGCCGCAATACATGAGCCCGGAACAAATCACCCGGCCGGGAGAGATCGACTATCGGACCGACATCTACTCGATGGGGATTGTGTTGTACGAACTGCTCACCGGGCGCGTCCCGTTTGAAAGCGAGAGCGACTTTGAGACCAGGCGCGCGCAGGTGACCGATCCGCCTCCGCCGCCGCGAAGCATCAATCCTGCCATTCCCGAGGGACTGGAGCGGATCGTCCTGAAGGCCATCGAGAAGCAGCCTAACCAGCGCTACTCGAGCTGTGCGGAATTCTCCAGGGCTTTGGACGATCTCGAAAGCAAGCTTCGTCCTCCGTCTGTGAATGTGACTTCTCCCAAGCCCGGCGACACCTGGCAGGCCGGATCGTTTCAGACCATCGCATGGACGGCGACCGCCGCTGCTGGAAATACGTTGACCGCGATCGAAATTGAGGTCTCGAAAGTAAAGGTAGCGGCCACGGGCTCCACACTCGCGGCGTCACTCGCGAACGCGGGGAGTTACCGATGGCAGGTCCCAGCCAGCCTTGCGGTGGGCGAACACCGGATCACCATTACGGCGCGGGACAATCAGGGCAATACTGCCGAAGCGCTTTCGCCGGCTTTTACCATTGCGCCCAAGCCTGCCGCGATCAACAACACGGTGACTCCAGGCAAGGTGTCGACTGGCGGTGGGCAGCGGGCGGCATACTCGTTCCCGTGGATTTTTTTGTTCATTGTCCTCTACAATCGGATGGACTTGAAGGACATCTCTAAGCCGGACTGGCACTTCAAGGCTGCCCTCGGCGCCGCATTTTCCTGGTCGCTGTACAGCTACCAGCCTTCCCCTTCGCCTGTCTGGCCGGATCTACACTTTCCGCCAGCCAAGGGGCTCGTCAACGGACTCGATCCCGGGTCGATTAAGCTGCCTCCAGTCGGTACGCCAGGGTCGAACTCGCTCTTGGACCCTTCCAAGATGGTGCTCGCCCCCATCAAGCCGGCAACGACGTACACAATTCCTTCCTTGCAGTTGAATGTGGTGGGTCAGTTGCGCTTTTTCGACTCGTCGTTGCCCGGGTCCGGAATGGCTCCTGGGGCTTTCGGGTTCAAGTTTAAGGGTCCACCTCAATCCATCCGCTGGGATCTGGATCTAAAGAACGACGGCCTGCAGTCGCTTCAGAAATTCTCGCTGCATGCGGATTGGGTCCGCACGGGCGGGTACGGTGACAAGACGATGATTACCGGTACGACGTTCGATTGTGTCTCGCCGCCACCGGGGCAAACGCAGACCTATTCCCGAGTGGTTCAAATGAAGGATCTGTGGGACCCGGCATTAGGGGTCGTACAGCACGTCAGAGTTGATGTGTACTTTCAGGACACGAAGATCGCCAGCGGTTCGTTCACCATGAATGACTATTCCTTCCTCAAGTGAGTCAAGTGTTTGTATTACAACACCTCTTGCGGCAGGGGACGGCTCTTCCAGGGCGAATCATCGCGTCGGGGCAACGGCTGGCTAAAAGCCGGCAGCAGCCAGGATTGGCTGCCCCACAACGGTCTTGTTTCACGTGAAACGGCTCGTTTCTAGTCCACTGCGTCTGTTAGCTGTGTTTTAGATTCAGCAGTTTACGAAGAAATCGTCCCAAAACAACGGCTCAAAATGTGCTACCCAGCGGCGTTCGTAGATCCGTTCGGGAGTCTCGTGGTGTGGCACGGCATGCGCTACCATTACCGTTCTTGGAGGCAAGCAAAGCGATGAAGCTCACGTTCTGGGGTGCGGCCCACACCGTCACCGGGTCCATGCACCTGGTGGAAACTGGCGGCAAGCGGTACCTTCTGGATTGCGGTCTCTACCAGGGGCGGCGCAAGGATGCCGACCAGAAGAATCGCCATCTGCCATTCCCGGGCTCCTCGATCGATGCGGTCATCCTCTCGCATGCCCATATCGACCACTCCGGCAACCTTCCGACCCTGGTCAAGAACGGCTTTTCCGGGCCCATCTACACCACCCCGGCCACCATCGACCTTTGCAACTGGATGCTCCGCGACACCGCGCACATCCAGGAAAAGGATGCCGAGTTTCTCAACAAGCGCATCGAGAAGCGCAAGGCCCAGGGGCAGGAGAACGGCATAGTGACACCGCTTTACACCATGCAGGATGCGGAGCGCGCGCTGCCGTTGTTCCGCCCGGTCCCCTACCACACGCCGCGTGACCTGGCTCCCGGCATGAGCTATGAGAGTTACGACGCCGGCCACATCCTGGGTTCCTCCTGTATGGTTCTGCACGACTCGACCTCCGGCCCGCCGGTGCGCCTTGCCTTCTCGGGCGACGTGGGGCGTCCGAACCTCCCTATCATTCGCGATCCCGAGCCGATGCCGCCGGCCGATTACCTGATCCTGGAGAGCACCTACGGCGGCCGGCTGCACAAGAGCGTGAGCCATGTCATTAATAAGCTGGCCGACGTGGTGAACCGCACTGCGGCGCGCGGCGGCCGGATCATCGTCCCGGCCTTCGCGGTGGGGCGTACCCAGCAGCTCGTCCTGCTGCTCCATCAACTGGCCAATGAGAAGCGCATTCCCAATATTCCGATTTTCGTGGACAGCCCGCTGGCCATCAACATCACCGCGGTCCATCGCGATCATCCGGAATGCTTCGACGACGAAACCCGCGAGTACATCATCCACGGGGAGGATCCCTTCGGATTCCGCCGCCTGCAGTACATTCGGGAGGCCGCCGATTCCAAGAAGCTGAACGATCTTCACGGACCTTTCGTGGTGATCTCGGCGTCGGGGATGGCCGAGCAGGGGCGCATTCTGCACCATTTGCGGAACAATATCGAGGACGGGCGCAATACCGTGCTGATCACCGGGTTCCAGGCGCAGGACACCCTGGGGCGCAAACTGGTGGAAAAGTGGCCGGAAGTGAGGATTTTCGGCGAGCCCATGCGGGTAAGGGCGGAGATCGCGAGCCTGGATGAGCTGAGCGGACACGCCGACCAGAGGGAACTCCTGGACTGGATTAAGCCCCTGGCGCCCCACCTGAAAAAGGTGTTTCTGGTGCACGGCGAGCCGCAACAGTCCGAAACGTTTGCTAAACTGCTCCATTCCACGTATAACCTGGAAGTAAGGGCGCCGGTACCCGGCCAGTCGTTTGAGCTGGTTTAAACGAAACCGAAAGGTGCCCCGGACCCATCTATACTGGAAGGAAGTTAAAAGGAGTATCGCCACGTGAGTCCAACACCGACATATACGCAGCCCGAGACCCAGCGTTCCGGTTTGCTGGTGGCCCTGGTGGCCGCCGCGATCATTGTGCTGGTGGCCGCCAATATTTACCTGTACGTCCAGATCGACCATCTGAGAACCGACATGGCCAAGAACAAGGATTCGCTGATGACCGAGATCAGCAATCTGCGTGACGCCTCTTCGGTGACCACCAATTCTCAAGTGCGGCGTATGGAAACCTTGAAGGAAGAACTGGCGGCCGCTCAGGCCCAGGCGCGGAGTTCTTCGAGCCAGGCGAAGCAAGAGGCGATCGCCCGTGCCGAGCAATTGGCGCGTCAGATCGAGACCGAACAGGCCAAGGTGCAGCAGCAGGTCAGTTCAGAAATCAGCACCGTCAAGCAGAGCGCTACCGAGGCCAACGCCAAAATCGCGGATGTTTCTACCGATGTCGGCGGGGTGAAAACGCAGGTGTCGAAAACCCAGGCCGATTTGGACAAGACGATTTCCGATCTGAAGTCGGCGCGCGGAGATTTGGGCGTGCAGAGCGGCCTGATCGCCACCAACGCCGAGCAATTGCAGGCTCTGCGGCGATTGGGTGAGCGCAACTACTTCGAGTTCACGGTGCTCAAGTCGGCCAAGACGCCCCAACGTGTTGGCGATATCACCCTGAAGCTCAAGAGCGTGGACCCGAAGAAGAACACCTACTCGGTCGACGTGATGGCCGACGACAAGTTGACCCCGAAGACGAACAGGACCATCAACGAGCCGGTGCAGTTCTACACCAGCAAGGCCAAGCAGCCCTACGAACTGGTGGTGAACCAAGTGCAGAAGGACAAGATCATCGGGTACCTGACGACCCCCAAAGAACAGTCGGCCCGGTAACGACCCCACGTTATGCCTACTCTGACCGTTACTTTTGGCGAGATCATGCTGCGGCTGGCGCCGCCGGGTTTCGAGAGATTCTTGCAGAGCCCCCAATTTGTGGCCACTTTCGGGGGTGGGGAGGCCAACGTAGCCGTCGCGCTCGCGTCCTTCGGCATGCCCTCTTCCTATGTCACCGTTCTGCCTGCGGGGAACCCGATGGCGGACGCCGCGGTGGGCGAACTGGGGCGCTTCGGCGTGGACACCGCCCGGATCGTCCGCGGCAAGGGCCGCCTGGGCATCTACTTCCTGGAGGCCGGCGCCAACCAGCGTCCTTCGAAGGTAGTCTACGACCGTGCCAACAGTGCCATCGCCCTCGCCAAGCCGGGCGACCTCGATTGGGACCACATCTTCGAGGGTGCGGGCTGGTTTCACATCACCGGCATCACGCCCGCCATCAGCGCGGGAGCCGCAGACCTCTCCCTGGAATCGGTTCGGAAGGCGCGGGAGAAAGGCCTCACCGTTTCCTGCGACCTGAACTACCGGAAAAACCTCTGGAAGTGGGGGAAGTCCGCGGTGGAGGTGATGCGCGAGTTGATCCAGTCGGTGGATATCGCAATCGCCAACGAAGAGGATGTGCAGATGGCGCTTGGCATCCAGGTGGATGTGGACGTCCACTCCGGCAAGCTCGACCACAGTCAGTACCAGAAGCTCAGCGACAAGGTGCTGACCGAGTTCCCGAATCTGCAGGCCATCGCCATCAGCCTGCGGGAATCGCGCAGCGCGTCGCACAACGGCTGGTCGGCATGCCTGAACGACCGCCAGGAATTCATGGTGAGCCGCCACTACGAGATCACCCACATCGTGGACCGGGTGGGGGGTGGCGACAGTTTCGCCGGCGGCCTAATCTACGGCTGGCAGTCGCTTCCCACTCACGCGGACGCCCTCGAATTCGCGGTGGCCGCGAGTTGCCTGAAGCACTCGATTCTGGGCGACTTCAACCGCTCCACGGTGGACGAGGTACAGGCGCTCCTCAAGGGGGGCGGTTCCGGCAGAGTTCAGAGGTAGATATGAATCGACGGTCTTTCTTCCAGTCCATGGCCGCGACTACCGCGGCCACCACCGCCCTCAGCGTGGCCCGTCCGGCGCCCGCCGCGGCGGCTGTCGCCAAGATGAAGATCACCAGGGTGCGCGCCTATCGGACGGCCAACCCGAATCCCCTGTTCAACCAGAGCGACCTGGTGGTGACAGTGGAGACCGACGCGGGGATCACGGGGATCGGCGAAGGCGGTTCGAAGGACACCCTGGAACAGTGCGCCGGCCGGCTGATCGGCCAGGATCCCCACTACATCGAGCGCCTCTGGCAGGACATGTCGCGGTCGTTCTTTTATCCGCCGGGCCGCGAGAAGATGCACGCGCTGGGCGCGCTGGACCTGGCCCTGTGGGACCTGAAAGGCAAGGTGCATAACCTGCCGGTCCACGCGCTGCTGGGCGGAATGGTCCGCAAACACTGCGAGTGCTACAACACCGCGGGGAGCGTCCCCGGCATCCGGCCCGGCATGAGCATCAAGGAGCGGGCGCAGCTCACCATCGCGGCAGGCTACCGCGCGTTCCGCTTCGGCGCGGCCGATACGCCCGCGAACACCACTTTCAACACGCACCAGAAGCTCAACCAGATGTATGAGGAGTGTGTGCAGGTGCGGGAAGGCGTCGGCAAGGACGGCGACTGGTGCATCGATTTCCATCAGCGGTTCGACCTCTCGGACGCGGTCCGCGGATGCGACCTGATCAAGGACCTGGCGCCGTACTTTGTGGAAGACCCGGTGCGCACGGAAGCGTTTCAAGAGGACCTGCCGCTGCTGCGGCGAAGTGCCCGGGTGCCCATCGCCGCCGGCGAGGAGTGGGGCAACCGCTGGGACTTCAACAAGCTGTTGGAGAATCACGATATCGACTACCTGCGGGCGACGCTCCCCAACGTAGGCGGGATCACGGAGATGATGAAGATCGCCGCCATCTGCGAGACGCACTTCATCGGGATTGTGCCCCACTTTACGGGACCGATTTCGACCACCGCGCTGGTGAACTCCCTGGGGACGTTTTCGGGTCCGGTGCTGATGGAGTACAACTACGGCGGCCGGACGATCCCGCACATGCCCGTAGGGCTGGACTTCAAGGAAGGAAAGCTGTACGCCAGCGATCGGCCGGGTTTGGGCGTGGAACTCGACATGAAGCAGTTGACGCAGATCGCGGAAGTTACGCAGTATGTGACCGCGCGGGCGCAGACTTACTTCCGGCCGGACGGCTCGATCACGAATTGGTAGGGTATGCTTTAGCTTGCCGAGCCTAGGACTGACGCTATACTCTTCTGTTGCCGCCAAGAGATCAGAGCACGTTACTTTGGCTGGGCAAGCTAAAGCATACCCTACCGAACTGATATCATAAGAGGCACGTTCGTTACGCTCAGGGAGAAATGGGCTTCATGCGTCGACTCGGTCATCTACCTCCGTCCAAATGGTTCCTGATTTTCCTGTCGCTCGGCGTCCTGGCGGCGCTCGGCAGCGGAGTTTTCAACAGGAAGGTCGTACACGCTTCAAACGCCGGGCCTTCCTTCGTTGAATTTGAAAGCGGGCACGTGCGCCCGATCGCCAAATCACCGGATGGGAACACGCTGTTTGCCGTGAACACGCCGAACGGCACGCTTGAAGTCTTCGACCTTACCTCCGGAACACCTGCGTTCCTGTACCGGGTTCCGGTCGGCCTGGAACCGGTGGCGGTGGCCGCCCGCACCAACACCGAAGTCTGGGTGACCAACCAACTCTCCGACAGCGTCAGCATCGTCAGCCTTGCTGGGACGGCGCACGTGGTTCGCACCCTGTTGGTGGGGGATGAGCCACGCGATCTCGTGTTCGCCGGCAACCCGCCCCGCGCTTTCATTACGACTGCCCATCGGGGGCAGCAGCGCACCGATCCCTCGATCGCGAACGTGCCGGGGGCGGGCGATCCGCAATTGACCACGCCGGGCATTCCGCGCGCGGATGTGTGGGTGTTCGACCCGGCCAACCTGGGAACCGCGATGGGCGGAATCCCCCTGCGGATCATGAGTTTCTTCACCGATACGCCACGGGCATTGGCGGTGAGTCCCGACCGGAACACGGTTTACGTGGCGGGTTTCAAGACCGGGAATCAGACCACCACCATACCGCAGGGCCGTGTGTGCGTCGGGTTTCAGGCGAATACGCCGTGCACTCTGCCTGATGGCACAGTCAGTCCGGGGGGCAATCCCGGTCCGGCAACCGATGCCGCGGGCGAGCCGGCTCCGGAGGTCGGACTGATCGTGAAGTATAACAGCGCCAGCGGCCACTGGGAAGACGAGTTGCACCGCGCCTGGGACGGGTCGGTGAGATTCAGCCTGCCGGATACGGACGTGTTTGCCATAGACGCCAACGGTCTGACTCAGACAGCCGCGTTCGCGCACGTGGGCACCACGTTGTTCAACATGGTTACCAATCCCATGACCGGGACGCTGTACGTTTCGAACACCGATTCGATCAACAACGTGCGTTTCGAAGGCCCGGGGGTATTTGGCGGCCACACCGTACAGGGGCACGTGGCGGAAGCGCGGATTACCGTGATTTCAGGGTCGACCGTGGCTCCCCGCCACCTGAACAAGCATATCGATTACACCAAGCTTGCCGGATCCGCGGGTTTCGACCCCACGGCGAAGACTCACAGTTTGTCTATGCCGCTGGATATGGCGGTTACCAGCGATGGGAAGACGCTTTACCTGGCCGCGTTCGGTTCGAGCAAGGTGGGAGTGTTCGACACGAGTTCGCTCGAAAACGACACGTTCGATCCGGTGGCAGCCAGCGCGAATTACATCCCCGTCAGCGGGGGCGGAGTGAGTGGATTGGTTTTGGACGAGGCGCGCGGCCGGCTTTACGTGATGACCCGTTTCGACAATGCGGTGAAGACTATCGATCTCACTTCTCATCAGGAAGTGGGCGGATCGGTGCTGCCCAATCCCGAGCCGGAGTCGGTGGTTCAGGGCCGGCCGATGTTGTACGACGCCACGGGATTCTCGGGTAACGGCGAAGCAACCTGCGCCAGTTGCCACATCTTCGGCGACATGGACGACCTCGCCTGGGATCTGGGCAACCCTGACAACTCCGTGACCCAGAGCCCCATCCCCATCAATTTGAGCGGCCTGATTTCGTTCCTCATTCCGCTCCAGGCGACCGGCCTGCCGTCACCGCTCAACGGGAGTAACAAGCTTGCCGACTTGCATCCCATGAAAGGGCCGATGACCACCCAGACCTTGCGAGGCCTGCGGAACTCCGGAGCCATGCATTGGCGTGGGGACCGCTCCACCGGGCCGATGGGCACCGATCCGTTCGATTCCACGGTATCGTTCAACAACTTCATTGTTGCATTCCAGGCTTTGGTCGGCAGCGTGGACCAGCCTTCGCCTGCCGAGATGCAGATGTTCACAGACTTCCAGCTACAAGTACTGCCGCCGCCCAACCCCGTGCGCCATCTTGACAACTCACTCACTGCGGCACAGCAGCGCGCGCGAGATTTCTACTCGGGCTCCCGTCCCTCCGACGGCGTCAACTCTTCGCTAGCGGACCAGTTATTCGGGCAGTCGTCCTTCTCCTGTAACGGCTGCCATACGCTGGACTCGTCGCAGGGCTTCTTTGGGACGGGTGGGAACCAGAGCTTCGACGCTCTGCCGCAGGTGGTCAAGGTTCCACATCTGCGCAACGCATACGCCAAGGTCGGCATGTTCGGCTCTACCGCGGTGAAATTCTTTGACACGGCCCCCGACAGCGGGTTCATGGGGGATCAGGTCCGCGGGTTTGGCTTTTTGAGCGATGGCTCGACGGATACCCTTGTCCGATTCTTCCACGCCTCGGCATTCGACCCGACCTCCAATTCGGGTTTCCCGGAGGACAATCCGCCGGGGACCACGGATGCGGCCCGCAGCGATATGGAGCAGTTCGTACTGGCGTTCGACAGCGATCTGGCGCCGATTGTGGGTCAGCAGATCACTCTGACGAGTGACAATGCCAGCTCCGCCGGTCCGCGGATCGATTTGCTGATTCAGCGTGCGGGTGCGTCCTTCACGTCAAAATCGCTGAACGGGGTCGTCACGGAGTGCGACTTAGTGGCCCAGGTGGTGCAGAATGGCCGGATTATGGGCTACCTGTACGACCCCGTCGCCCACAACTTCGTCCCTGACGATGGCTCTGCACCGCTATCGGACGCGCCCCTGCGGGGCTTGGCCGGCAGTGCGGGCCAGGAGGTGACGTACACCGCCACGACGCCCGGATCGGGCTCGCGGATCGCTTTCGCCAACAGGGCGGTCTCGGTGAATGGCATTCCGCGGAGACCGCGAGCGACCGCAAGTCATTGAAGGGCGACGCTGCCCGTGAAGCGGCGTGGCTGCGCGGTCCGCTAAGGTGTCGGGCGCGATATGGGAGGCTTACTACGGGAGAGCGGATTTAGCACAATCAAGGACCGCCCCGATCTTGATAATCTGTTCCAGCAGCATGTAAACCATGTGGAGTCGACCTCGATCTTCTGAGCGAAGGTCTCTAAATGGAGCCAGTCTCTGATACTCGGCAAAGAGATGGCGCGTTCCATTTGTGCCGCTATGGCGTCCGGCACAAATGCTCGGAGAATCTTGGACGATCGAGGTTCAAAGTAAGCGATTCGCATCCTAAGCACTTCATAGGTGTGCAGAAACATAGCATCCTCGGACACCCGGAAATGTCTAGGCGCGGCTAGTAAGTGTGTAGCCAGCAGTTGATCGTCGATTCCACGGAAATACTCTACCAAGAGTTGCCGGGGCACCAGGAATGAAGCCGCGAAAGCGTCGCACCATCTCTCGATGGTGTCGTGGCGTAGTCCGGCAGGCTGTTCGAATTTGCCAGTCTTACGTTCACAGGTGATCCCTAAGACCCAATGACCTAATTCATGAGCAATTGTGAAGCGCTTTCGTTCAACGGGATCAGATTGTCGAATAATGATCTCGGCCCCTAGGCTGCCAAGGGGCAGCAAATAGCCTGGGCCGTCGATGTCTTCTTCGATGATAGAGAGCCCCGTCCACAGTCTTGCAATGCTATGCACATCGATTGGAACCGAGCCTGAGTCGAGCTTCACCAGCAGACGTTGCGAAGTCCGCTCCGTATCCGGTAGTGAGGGCCCTGTTGGCACTAGTATTTCCTCTCGAGTGAATCCAAGACACGGTACAGATAGCGCCGCATAATGGTGTTACGATCCCTTGGCGTCATGCGATCGTAGAATCGAGCCGGCACTCTCTCGTAAAGGCTTGCCTGGATCTGGGAGAGTATGTATTCGTTCAGATCGGGCACGATCAACTCAGCAACGGTCGTCTTAAGGGCGGCGGCCAGCGCGCGGAGGTGCGTAAGCGGCGGGTTGGAAGTAGCATCAACGTTTTCTTCCAGATGCCGAATGCTCTCCGCTGTTAACCCCACTCGGCCGGCAAGTTCCTCGCGCGTCAAGTTGGCCCTTAAACGCAGATCTCGAACTCGGTCTCCGACAATATTGACCTCGTGTTGTTCCCTGGTAATACGCCTCTCTTCGAGATAGGGTCGGATTTCCAATAGTCGCTTTGCCAGCAGGGTATTGAGGTCCTCGGGTGTCTCATATCTGATTTCGAGTTTGAATGATGGTATGCCAGTGATCATCCGGCTTAGTCGTTGGTTTCCTGGCGCGAGGAGCACGATTGGAACTAATGATGCGTAGGCGAATCCCAGCTCTTCTCCTGCGCCAGTACTCGGGTAGTGACAAAGATGAATGACCAAGTCGCACGTTACGACACGGTCATGATCCAGCTTGAAAACATCGGCATCCGATACTCCCGGATTGTGTACTGGGTCGGTTTTCTTCCTCGGCTCATAGAGTTCGATGTCTGTCTCTAAACAGATCTGGTTCACTCGATCGGAAATCGCGAATATGGTGTTCCGCTTCTCCTCCGACAGGCCGGTCAATGCACTCGCCAGGTAGGCGCGCAGAGGCACTTGATGGTCTCTTGGATGAACGAGGGCTGGCCCATCCGCAGCATATTCATCATCAACGGGGCTCAAAGGTTCGCTGTACAACATGAGCTGCTGTGCCCGTTCGACGACCTGGTCGGGATCGGATTGATCGAAATGGTCGCGAACTGCGTTTCTTGAAGAAGGGACTTCTGTATGCGTCTCGGGTTTCATTGTTAGGCCTCCTGCTCCTTCGCAACTGCCCGGAGTGTTCTGATTGCGTGGATCGGCTTTCGGACGACGATTTGGACGTGGCTTGCACTAAGGAGAGCTGACCCTTCGAAGATCGGCGACCCTTCCAGGAATGGTGCCCGTACGGTCTCGCATTCTGGAAGAAGGTATTCGGCGACATAGTTGATCACCAAGCAATCGAGGCGGCGAGCTTTACCGCGATTTGCTGGCATACTTTGCCCATTCCTGGCATAGGCCTCACGGAGACCATCAAACGCTTGCCGGATGATCTCAGTGTAACGGATGTCCGTCAGATCAAGACAACGGCCGAGCCGAATGTCGGCTTCCACAACTGCAGCTTGCGAAGCGTATTTTAGCCTGGCCCACTCATGGGCGCGGTACGGCGCATACTCCCAGAAGTAAATCCCGTGTCCAAGCCAGTCGTAGTCGTTCCGGCTTGGCTGAAATCCATGGCCAGCCAAGATCCTCGCAGGCATTCTGGATTGAGGTTCCATGATAGCCGACGATGATGCGATCGGACTCGGCAAGCATTTGTGGTGAGTGATCGAAGCTATCCGTCAGGATACCCTAGTCTGCTGCTGAAGGGCAATTCACAAGACGTATTCGAGGAAATTAACCACGTTTCCGCTGGCCAGGGATTAGACGACTCCGCGTTCCATTACGTCCGCGGGCGATGATGTTGTTCGTCCTGGAGAACCATTAGGCCCGGTATTGCCCGGGCGGCAGAGCTTTGATCCAAGAGGTTCAAACTTTGACAATCACTTCCCGCAGACGGTCTTTCGCTAGAAAGAACTTCACCGATTCGAACCGGCTGAAGAGCTTTTCCAGGCTCCGATTATTGAAGAGTTGCGCGGGACGCCGCATGCCCTGCTGCGCCACCTGCAAGGTGTTCATTTCCTGAATGCGGAAGGTATATAAGGGGACGGCCTCCAGCTTGTCGTCCGAGTGAAAAAACGCCAGCATGTAACTCGATGGCCGGACGATCAGATGGAGCCGCTCGATCACCACTGCCAACAGCGCCGGGGTCAGGTATTCGAGAACATCCCAGAGCAGCACGCCGTCGAACTGACCCTCGGGATAGTCTAGCGCCTGCCGCAGAAAGTAATCGATCCGGCCGGGGTTGGCCTGATCCACCGTATCCTCCGCGCCGAAGGTTTCGTTGAGGATCTGCAGGAAGTCTTCGGAGTAGAGGCGGTGGCCCAGGTTGGTGATGAAGTTCACGTTTTGCTGGGTGGCGCCGCCGAGGTCGAGAATCGTGAGCCCGGACTGGCCGCGTATATTGCCAAAGAACTGTTCGAGGCCCCGGCTTGGCCGCATGCTGACGGCAGCCTGAGCGACCGCACTCCGCAGGGGTGATGTGGGACGGCCGGAAGCGACGGCCGGGGGAGGCCCGTTCGGAACAGGCTCCCCCCGGCCGCCTCGCAGTAGATTTTTCAGCGAACCAGGAAGCAACATCGGAGGCCCCTGCTAATTATTACCGCCTGGCATCCTGGGGGCTCGTCGAAGCCGGTGCGTGAGCGGCAGTCGCGGCCGGAGCCTGTGGCGGCTGTTTGGGTTGCGTCACCTTGGCCGGCTCGGGCTTCACGATGTCGATGCTGCCCTTGAAATAGGCCCCGTCCTCAATGATGATTCGCGCCGTCTTGATGTCGCCGACCAGCTTGGCATCCTTGCGGATCTCGATCTTCTCGGTAGCCTCCACGTTACCCTGAATGGTTCCCAGGGCCACCACCTCGCGCGCCTTGATGCTGGCGTGCAGAGAGCCGTTCGGTCCGATGGTCAGCCTGTGTTCCAGCGCCTCCACCGTGCCTTCCAGGTCGCCATCGACGTAAAGGTCTTCCTTACTGTAAATCTGGCCGACAATCTTGACGGCTTTGCCGATGGTGGCGGAGTTTCCTCCGCCGCGGGTATCCGGCTCAAATCTGTTTACGGGCATGCTGGACACGGTTGTAGTCTCCTTTTTCGGTTCTAAGGAACTTGGCGCCACTGGGGCCGTTGGTGCGACACTGGGGCCCGGCGGGGTGTAAGGCCTTACGGGTTCCTCATCCCGGCGTTTATTCCACATATGGCCGCCCTCCTGGGAAAAATAGTATGAGTACGATCATGATACTGCTCCTCTAGTCTAAAGGTCCCGGTCGCGAAAAGGCAAACTATTTGCGCTTCCGGGCCGCCGCTTTCGCGCGGGTTTTGAGCACAATGGGGGTGCCTCGAAAACCGAATCGCTTGCGGATCTGGTTCACCAAATGGCGCTCGTGGGAGAAATGCAAGGGTCCGCCGCGGTCTGTGAATACCACGAATTCCGGCGGCCGGATGGACGCCTGCGTGATGTAGAAAATCCTGCGCTCTTCAAACCGAAGTTGCTCCACGAAGCGGTTCATTTCCCCGGTGGAAATGCGCTGCGAAGCCGATTGATAGACCTCGCGGATGAGTTTGAACAACGGCGCCACGCCCGCGCCGGTCTTGGCCGATATAAACACCACTGGGGCGTACTCCAGAAACTTGAATTCGTCTTTCAGATTCTGCTCGAACTCATTTTTCTTCTGGCCCTTGTGTCCGGCCACCTCGTCCCACTTGTTCACACACACAATCAGCCCGCGGCCGCCCTCGTGCGCATACCCGGCGATGGTAGTATCGAGCGTCACAATTCCTTCTGTAGCATCCAGCACTAAGAGCACCACACCAGCCATGCGGATGTGGCGTCGCGCCATGACGACGCTTAGCTTCTCCGCCATCTCCTTGGTCTTCCCCTTACGGCGGATCCCGGCTGTGTCGATGAATACATAGTCGGTGCCATCGCGGGTGATTCTCTCATCCACGGCGTCGCGGGTGGTCCCGGCGATGGGGGACACAATGGCGCGTTCCTGTCCGGTGAGTTGGTTGAGGAGGGTGGACTTGCCCACGTTAGGGCGTCCGATGATGGCGACCCGGATGGACTCATCGGGGAGGGTGGCGGGCTGGTCCGCGCTGTCCCTGGGGAAACCGGCGGTCACGCGGTCGAGCATGGCGTCAACGCCGATTCCATGCTCCGAGGAGATCGGAAAGATGTCGGCGATGCCGAGGCTGTAAAACTCGTGGACCAGATCGTTCTTCAAGCCGGTGTCGGCCTTGTTTACGGCCAGCGTGACGGGCTTTCCCAGGCGCCTCAACATCTGGGCGAGATCGCGGTCGGGGCCGGTGATTTCGGCGCGCCCGTCCACCAGGAAGATAATGTGGGCGGCGTCCTTCAGCGCCATCTCGGCCTGGAGGAGAATCTGACTCGGGATGTATTCCTGGTCATTGACGACGATCCCGCCGGTATCGATGACTTCGAAGCGGCGGCCGTCGTGTTCGGCAGACCCATGCATTCGGTCGCGTGTGATGCCGGGCTCATCCCCGACAATGGCGCGCCTTTGTCCCGTAATCCGATTGAAAAGGGTGGACTTTCCTACGTTGGGCCTGCCCACAATGACCACCGTGGGGGTGGCGTGTGACATGTACCTTTTATGATAGCAGGCTGGTGGGATGGCCATGGGCGAAGGCCGGGAACACCTCTGCCGAACTACCGCCCTATCCGCCTGTCTTGCAATCGCAAGGGCGAGGGAGCCATTTCCTCATCAGCGACGTATGGGAAGGGACGCGACCTTAACAGCTCGCGAACACGTCCCAGCACCGTTGCGGCAACCAGAGGCTTGGTCAAAACCGCCTGGGCGCCGAGCAAATCCGCGGCTTTCAATGCGGCGGGGTCGAGCATTCCCACCGTTGCCACGATCCTGAGCCGGCTACGCTCAGATGCAATCGCGCGAATGGTCGCCAGCCGCTCGGCTTCCGGTATCGCGAGACTGCAAATCGCCAGGTCGAGAGGATGTTGGCTGGCTTGCGCAAGGGCTTCCCGGCCATCCCTCGCCGAAAACACTTCATAGCCCGCGCCCTTCAGGATCCTGGTGAGCTGGTTCCGAATCGTGGCGTCACTGTCCAGCACTAAGATTCGTTGCACCTGCGACCGCACCGCCATCGTCACTCCCTCGGGGCTGCGCCCGCTGCCCACCGTCAGCACGAGTGGAACCTGGTCGCCCACCGGTGCGTTCGCCGGGATGCGAAAGTTCACCTGAAGCAATCCGGCCACGGCGTGCGGCGCCTCGCCTGCATAGGTGATCTCGGCCGGGATTCCGCCAACCGTTACGCCCACCGCCAGCAGTGGCTTCGGCAAATCGGCCACGCGGTCATGCCCGGAAAGGTCTCCGTCGATACCCCGCGGACTGGTTTGACCCTCGCCCGTGGCATACAGGGCCGCAACAGTGCCGCGCGCGGCGGGATTGCGGACCGAGTTACAGCAGCCCGTCTCATTCAGCATCGCGGCCTGGCCCTTTCCGGAAGCATCCAGGGTGAAGACGGCCGGCGCGCTATCCACCACGGGAAGAGTCACGGCAGGAGAGCGCACGCCTTGATACTCCACCTCCACCTGGGTGGTTTTCCGGCCGGCGATCCCGTAGGGGACCACGGCCCCGATCCGCCCTCTCACGGCCGAGGCCATCGGCGCAGGGAAGCCGTCGAACAGGACGCGCGTTTCGCCGGTGATGGTGGCAATCCTTCCGTCAGCGTCCACGTCAGAACCCGCCAACTCCGCGGGCCCGGCATTGGACGGATAGAGCACGACGATCTCCCCCGGCGACACCTTGCCGCCGGAATAGTCGGCGGAGTTCACCACATCGCGTGGGAAGAGCTCCGGCCCCTCAAAGAACAGATCGTTGGACGGCCACTCGGTGATGGCGTTCACCGTCTTCTTCACGCCCGCCGATAGGTCCGCTTCGAAAGCATCGCTGTCGGCGGGACGGGAATTGAAGAGCACCGCCACGTCCACTCCGGTCGCGGCCTGTCGAAGCAGGTAAGCGCTGGCGCCGGGCAGTCCGCCGAAGCTCTGCCAGTCGGAATCTGAGCCTGCGGGCTGGATGACCCACCCCAAACCGTTATAGGAAGAAGCGCCCGATGGCGTCGCGGCCGGACGGGCAAGCATGGCGTCCAGGCTCGCCGGCTTCAGAAGTGCCGTGGGGCGGCGGCCGTCCAGCCCGTTGGCGAAGCGCAGGAGATCGGCAACCGATGCGATCCAGCCGGACGTTTCGAGCGTGGGGTCATGAGCTTCGTAAGGCCGTGGAGTGTTGGAACTGGGTTGCGCTCCTGGAGAATCGTAGTAGTGTACTTCGTTTTTGGCGCGTCCCGCCAGGGCTGTGCGCCCGAGCTGCATGCGGGCAATGCCGAGTGGGGCCAACACGGCCGACTGGATGTAACTTTCGTACGACTGGCCGCTGGCTTTCTCGACGATGCGAAGGAGCAGGCAATACGCGGAATTAAGGGCATCCCGTCCGTTGGCAGCGCCGCAACTCGGCGGCGTCGGCTGCCCGACGCCTGTCTGAAGCAACTCGCGAACGGTAGCATGATTGGTCAGCGATTCGGCAGGCGCACCGGAACCGGCCAGGATCGGGAGGGCCTCCGCATCGAGTGACAGCTTTCCGTCCTCCACCAGCCGCAAAATGGCCACGGCTGTTATGGCCTTCGAGACGCCGGCGATTCGGAAGAGCGAGTCGGGCTGGACCGGCTGGCCAGCCTCGACGTCCGCCATGCCGTACCCGCGTACCAGGACCAGGCGGCCATCGTGCGAGACGCCAATCGCGGCCCCGGGTATCCGCCACTTTGCGAGAAGGCCGTTCATGAAGTCGTCGAAATCTCCGGCGATTTCGCTCCGTTGTAGCACGGGCATTCTTGCCTGTGTTGGGTTTGTGTTCGTAATCTGGCCGGACAGCACAAACACAAAACCAACACAGGCAAGAATGCCCGTGTCACGACAAAACCCCAATCTCATAGTGTGGCTCCCAGATGCCCCTATTCTATGGGAAAGGCCCACCCTCACGCCAATGCCAGGATCTTGTCTAACGCCGCCGAGACGTGCTTCAACTGATCGGGCTGGCTCGGATCGCGGCCGATTTCCGGAGACAGGAAACCCTGGTAACCGACTTTCACGAGTGCGGCCATAACGGCCTTCCAATTCACGTCGCCATCCAGAAGGTCGGCGAAGCGGGCGGCCTCGCCGTGGGCAGCCAGTTTGAAATCCTTCATGTGGATGCGCTTGATGCGCTGGCCCAGGGTCAGGATCCAATCCTCGGGGTATCCGTACTGCATGACATTGCCCGCATCGAAGTGTACGCCCACCCAGGGGCTATGGAACTGGTCGACGAACGAGCGCATTTCGAGTGGGCTCAAGAGGAACTTGTTCCACACATTCTCGGGATTCAGCAGAACTTTGGCGCGCTCCGCATCGGGGACCACCTTCATCAACTCGGCGGTGTAGCGATCCCAGGTCTCCTGGGACCCAACCTCCAATTTGGGGCCATTGCCCAGGCGGACTGCATAGAGCAGCAGCGCGCCGCAGTTCAGATCGGCGGCGATGGCGATGGCTCTGCGGATCGCCTCGACCCCTCGGGCACGCACGGCGGGATCGTCGGCGTTGAGCGGATTCTGATGGAGAGGTTCCGAAACCCAAAGGGTGGCGATGCGGATGCCGGCCTTTTGTGCCGAGTCGGCCAGACGGCGGGCGTCATCGCGGCTGATATCGAGGGGCAGGTCGGCGCCGATGGCCAGTTCGATGGCATCGAACCCTGCGGATTTGGCCTGGGTGAAGCATTCGGGGCGAGGCATTTCCTTGGGGAAGATGATGGAGCAGATTCCCTTGATGAAGCGGGAACCGGATTGCGCGTGTGCGGAAAGTGCTGCCGCGGCCAAGGGCACTCGAAGAACGTCGCGACGGGTCATGGTGGACAGTATGTCAAAACGGGGCGAGCAAGAGAAGGATGCTTACGTTAACCGTGGGGCGGACCCCCGGGTCCGCGGCCGACGCCCTCGTCGGCCTGTTGCCATCGCGCCGGATTTTGATTCCAGGGCGACAGCGGGTCCGGGGGGACCCGCGCGGACCGGGGGGGCCGCCCCACAACATTACGGGAATCGCAGTGGAAGTGACATTGTTGGCAACCCACCCCACTTACACGTCCACGCCCAGATCGCTCCAGTTCACGACCTTTTCCTGGACCATCGCCTGGTGACCCAGGATGGCGGTAAGCGCGGCGGTGGCCCCGACTTTGACGTCTACAGGCGGGGGCGTGCCTTTGGTGATCGAGTCGTAGAATGCCGCAATGTGCGCGAACTGATCTTCCTGCTGCTTGGGCGCCAACACCACCGGTTGGACGCCGCTCCCCGGAGGATACAGCGTCGCGCTCATCAGATCCACGGCGCCTTTGGTCCCATACACCGAAACGTACTGATTGCCATTGGGCATGGATGCGGGGTGAAAGACGTTCTGCGTGAATGACATCTTGACGCCTTTGGGATATTCGTACGTGAGGCTTCCGCAATCGAAGATGGTGCGCCCGGGCGGGTCGTTCCGGTACATCAGAATTCCCCCAAAGCCGCAGGCGCGCACAGGATGCGCCCCGATCACCCAGTTACAGAGATCCAGGTTATGCACGGACTGCTCGATCAGGTAGCCGCCTGACTTAGTCACATCGAAGTACCAATCGCCGGAGGTTCCATCGTGCGGGAGGTCGGCAGTGGCGTGCCGTTGGGCCTTCACCATGATTACGTCGCCGATCACTCCCTCCTGAATCCTCCGCACCGCCTCCCCAAGCTGCTTCTGGGACCGCAACTGCTGACCGGCGACGAACACCTTGTTGGATCCACGGGCGGCCGCGAGGAGCGCGCGAACTTGTGCGGGCGTGACCCCCAGCGGCTTTTCGCAGTACACGTGCTTGCCGGCCTGAATGGCCGCGATGGCCATCTCCGAGTGCAGATAGGGCGGCGTCGCAATGAAGACGGCATCCACGTCTTTCCTTTCGATCACCCGATGCCAGTCGGCGTCGGTAGCCGGGTTATCGCGGACCGCTGCGGAGGCCGCCTTGTCCAGACGGTCGGGCTTAATGTCGCACAGCGCCCGCACCTTGGCATTCGGCTGCTTGAGCACACCCTGGAGCAAGAAGGACCCGCGATTGCCCGTGCCGATCATGGCCGTGCCAATGGGTGTTTCGGATTGGAATGCCTGGGCCGCCAGGGCCGAGCCGAGCAGAAAGAACCTGCGATCTACATTCATTGTGATCCCCCGAACAGTCTACATGATCGGCCGGGGTGGTCGGTTGTTTCACCCCACCAATCCCAGTATAAAGATACGGCCATTTGCCCGGCTCTGCGGATTGCTACCGCCCTCGACACCTCGTAGAATCTTGGTACGTAGATGCTCCGATATTACCCAAAGACAGCGGTTACGAAGGCGTACCACAGGGGATTCTGGAGTGTGGAAGGTTAGAAGGGAATAGCATGTATCTCGAATGCCATCGTTTTAGTGGTTTCAGAGCTATGGGCCGGTTGTTGATCGCGGCCGCTCTGGTGCTTGCGTCGGGCGGGCGGCCGGTTCTCGCCCAGAACCCGGCAACCTCCGTCAGCGTGGATGCCCAGGCCAACCGTCACGCCATCAACCCCAATATCTACGGACTTGCCTTCGCCTCCACCGGGGACCTCATCACGCTGCACGCCCCGCTCAACCGCTACGGCGGCGACTCCGCGACGCGCTACAACTGGCAACTCAACGCCGACAATCGCGGCAACGACTGGTATTTCGAGAGCTACCCGGACACCAGTTCCACTCCCGGCTTCCGCGGGGACAACTTCATCACCACCACCCGCGCCGCGGCCGTGGGCGCACAGCCTTTGCTCACCATCCCGATGATCAACTACGTGGGCAACCTCGGTCCCGGCCGCACCAGTCTGCGGTCCTTCTCGATCGCCAAATACGGTCCCCAGACGGGCTGGGATCCCTACCAGCCCGATGCCGGCAACGGCATCAGCACCGCGGCGGGCAATCCCTATGTCACCGGCAACAACCCCACCGACGCCAGCGTGGCCAACAGCCCCGCATTCCAAATGAGCTGGGTGCAGCACATCATCGGCACCTGGGGAACGGCGGCCAACGGAGGCTTGCGGTACTACCTCATGGACAACGAGCCCTCGATCTGGCACGGCACGCACCGCGATGTGCATCCCAAGGGCGAGACCTA
>PMTT01000791.1 GCA_003167275.1 Bryobacterales bacterium
TACCGCTGGAACCAGTGGTTCTTCCTCAAGATGATGGAGCGCGGACTGGCCTACCGGAAGAAGGCGCTGGTCAACTGGTGCTCCAAGTGCGCCACGGTGCTGGCCAACGAACAGGTGGTGGAGGGCTGCTGCTGGCGTCACGAGGACACGCCGGTGGAGCAGCGCGCGCTGGAGCAGTGGTTCCTCAAAATCACGGCTTACGCCGACCAGTTGCTCGACGACATGAAGGATCTGGAAGGCGGCTGGCCGGAGCGCGTGCTCACCATGCAGCGCAACTGGATCGGGCGGTCGGCAGGCGCGGAGGTGGATTTCCGCCTGGCCGATACCTCGACGCCGATTCGCGTCTTCACCACCCGTGTGGACACCATCTACGGCGCTACCTGCGTGATCCTGGCGCCGGAGCACCCGTTGAACGAGACGCTGCTCGACGACGCGGGCAAGGCGCGGGCAAAAGCCATGGTGGACGCGCGCGCCAACCGCGACCCCGGCGACATCCTGAAGGAAGGCTTCTTCAGCGGGCACTACGCCATCAATCCCTATAACGGCGAACGCGTGCCCATTTGGGTCGGCAATTTCGTGTTGATGGGATATGGCACAGGGGCCCTCATGGCCGTGCCGGCGCATGATGAGCGCGATTTCGAATTCTGCCGGAAGTATGACATCGGCGTCCGGCCCGTGATCCGCCCAGTAGAGGGCGAACTGGCGGTGGAACCCGGCATGCAAGTGTCATATACAGAAGATGGCGTGGTGGAGGAGTCCGGCGAGTGGTCGGGTCTGCCGAGCGAAGAGGCGCGCCGGCGGATGTCGGCCTACGCCGAGCAGAACGGGTTCGGGAAGGCCGCGATCACGTTCCGCATCAAGGATTGGGGCATCTCCCGGCAGCGCTACTGGGGTACGCCGATCCCGGTGATTCACTGCCCGTCGTGCGGCGTGGTTCCGGTGCCTGAGGACCAGTTGCCGGTCATCCTGCCGGAGCGGATCGAGATCACCGGCGCGGGCCGGTCGCCGCTCGAAAATGTGCCGGACTTCGTCAACGTGAACTGTCCGCGCTGCGGCGGCGCCGGGAAGCGCGAGACCGATACCATGGACACGTTCATCGACAGTTCCTGGTACTTCTACCGCTACTGCGACCCGCGCAACAGCACGATGCCGTTCGACCCGGCGAAGATTGCGTACTGGTTCGAGATCGACCAATACATTGGCGGCGTGGAGCACGCGATCCTGCACCTGATCTACTCGCGATTCTTCACCAAGATGATGCGCGACATCGGGCTCATCCGGAACAACGAGCCGGTGCGGCGCATGTTCACCCAAGGGATGGTGATCGCCGAGGGCGCCAAGATGTCGAAGTCCAAGGGCAATGTGGTGGGCGCGGACTGGCTGGCCGAGAAGTTCGGCGCGGACACGGCGCGCATGTTCGTGCTGTTCGCCGCTCCTCCGGAGAAAGAGGTGGACTGGCGGGCGGAGGGCGCCGAAGGGCTGTACCGCTTCCTGGGTCGGGTGTATCGATTTGCCACGAGAAACGTGGGGCAGCCGGAACGGCCCGCGACCGGGGTCACCGACCTGCCCAGCACGACTTCGGACCGGAAGGTGCTGCGCAAGCTCCACCAGACCGTCAAGAAGATCACCGGGGACTTCGAGACCCGCTGGCACTTCAACACTTGCATCGCCTCCATCATGGAACTGGTGAACGTGCTGTACGCGGAGGAGGCCAACATCTCCGCGGCCGTCAAGCCCGAGATCATCGAAAAGCTGGCGCTGCTGCTGGCGCCATTCGCGCCGTACGTCTCGCAGGAAATCTGGGATGAGCTGGGCAGGGAAGGCCCGGTATTCCGCCAATGCTGGCCGTCGTTCGATCCGGAACTTGCCAAGGACGAGGAAGCTGAGATCCCGGTGCAGGTGAACGGCAAACTCCGCGGCCGGATCCATGTGCCGTTCGGGACGGCGAAGGACGAGCTGGAACGGCGCGCGCTGGCCGACGAAAAAGTCCAATCGGCCATTGCCGGGAAGCAGGTCAAGAAGGTCATCGTCATTCCGGACAAACTGGTCAACATCGTGGTGCAATAGGGGGCTTGTCGCGAAGAAGGTGCTGGTGAACGCACAGTATGACGTTCTGGCGAAGTAGTGGCACGGCATTTCCGGTTTGCGGATCCGTTCCGGACCTGCCTGTGTTGAGTTTTGCAACAGGCCCTCTGAAGGAAAACCCAACACAGGCAAGAATGCCTGTGCCACGCGGAAATAAAATCCAAAAACTCCTCCAAATAACTGGACAAGAGGACCTGAAATTGTTAATCTTGGATCAATACAGACAGCATCCCAGGCGGTGANNCCAGCTCGGGGCCATTACTTTTTCAGGCCAGATTTTTCCATCAGCTCCCCAGGTCAGGCTTCAGATCACCGCGCGACCTCAGGAATCCACCGGCTGATCGCACCCCAGCAGACGGCGCGCGCGAACACGATCGATCATTTCATTTTTTTTGCAAATAACACTGGACAACAAGGCCTGAAATTGTTAATCTTGAATCAACACAGACAGCATCCCAGGCGGTGAGTCCCCTCCCACCGCCACTCTCTGAGTGCAGGCCCCGAGTACCCAGCTCGGGGCCACTACTTTTTTGGGGACAAATCCACTATCAACGTCCCAGGTCAAGGTGTAGAAAGCCGCGCGACTCCAATCGAAAGGCCAGCTCAAGGAAACTGCCACGCCGGAGCGTGGGATGCACCCGCAAACGGGCGTTCCGAAGGCCCGCAAAATAAATTGCAAAAAAACTTCCAAAAATACTGGACAACAAGACCTGGAATTGCTAATCTTAGATTAACACAGACAGCATCCCAGGCGGTGAGTCCCCTCCCACCGCCACTCTCTGAGTGCAGGCCCCGAGTACCCAGCTCGGGGCCATTACTTTTTTCAGGCCTGATTCTCCACCGCCCCCCAAAATACCTGTCCAGAAAAGCCGGCACACCAGCGCGTTAGAATGTGTGGTCTGCCGACAGAGAACTCTATGCCGAGACAACTGATTGAATGCGTTCCGAATTTCTCCGAAGGGCGCGACGCCGCCAAAATCGATGCCATCGTCCAGACCATTCTGGCCGTCCCGGACGTGGTCTTGCTGGACCGCGAATCGGACGCCGACCATAACCGCTCGGTCCTGACGTTCGTGGGCCCGCCCGCGGCCGTGGCCGATGCCGCTTTCCGGTCTGTCGAGAAGGCCGTTGCTCTGATCGACCTGACGAAACACCAGGGCGCCCATCCGCGGATCGGGGCGGCGGATGTCGTGCCGTTTATTCCCATCGAGGGCGTGACGGTGGAAGACTGCGTCCGGCTGGCGGAGCGACTGGGCCAGGAGATCTGGAACAAGCTGAAGGTGCCCGTCTACTTTTACGAGGCCGCGGCCCGGCGGCCCGAACGCGTGAACCTGGAGAACATTCGCCGCGGCCAGTTCGAGGCGCTGGTCAAGGAGATGGGGACCGTCCCCGAGCGGCAGCCGGACTGCGGCGACCCGGTCTGCCATCCCACGGCGGGAGCGGTGGTGCTGGGCGCGCGCAAATTCCTGATCGCTTACAACGTCAACCTCGGGACGCCGGATGTCGGCATCGCCAAGAAGATCGCCAAGACCATTCGCTTCTCCTCCGGGGGCTTCCGCTACGTGAAGTCGATGGGCGTAACGCTGGCTTCGCGGAATTTGGCCCAGGTGTCCATCAACCTGACCGATTTCGAGCAGACCCCCATGCACCTGGTTTACGAAACCGTGCGCAGCGAGGCGGAACGCTATGGCGTGCCGGTGGTGGGGAGCGAGATTGTCGGCCTGATTCCCAAGAAGGCGATCGAGATGTCGGCCGAGTACTTCCTGCGCTTCGAGAATTTCCGCCCCGAACTGGTGCTGGAGCACCGCATCGCCGAGGCCATGACCTCGCGCGGCGGACTGCCTGAATTTCTGGATGCTCTGGCCGCCCCCACGGCGACTCCCGGCGGCGGTAGCGCCTCAGCCGCCGCGGCGGCCATGGCAGCCGCTTTGGGCGCGATGGTCACGCGGCTCGCGAAACAGGACTGCACCGCCTTCGAGGACGACCGCCATTTCTTCACCGAGGCCGTGGAGCGGGATGCGGAGGCATTTCAAAAGGTCATGGCCGCCTACAAACGCCCCAAGGACGAGCGGGCTCCGTTCGTGGAAGAGGCTCTGCACGGGGCCGCCGCGGTCCCCCTGGAAGTCTGGGAGCGGGCCGGTGCGATGCAGACGCGCCTGGAAGGTCTCCAGATCCCGGCCAGGTTCGGTTCGGATCTCGCGGTTGCCAAGGCGCTGGTCCTTGCGGCCATGGCGGGAGCGCTGGAGAACGTCGTGATCAATCTGGATTCGATTCAAGACGAGGCTTTCCGGGCGGCGGTGCGGGCCCGGCTCAGTCTGGCGGAGCAGAGTTAATGCCCTGGCCCGCTACTTTTTGAGCGTCTTACTCAGGCACACGTACGGGCTTGGCCTCCATCACGCGGCCCAGGAGAGTGCGGCGGCGCGCCACATCGATCTTGCCGGGGACGGACGAACCCGTCCGATAGCCAACTTTGACTCGATACTCAGCCTGCTTTTCCATAGCGGGAAGCCACTGAACGAATAGAGTGTCGAAGTTTGTCTGTCCAGCGGCGGGGAAGCGCGCCGCATAGTCGTCGAATGCGTAGTAACAATCCCATGTCCAACCGGCATAGACTTTGGTCGGAGGGATCTTGAATCGCTCGACCGCAATTTGTGCGGCCTCCCATTGCACTTGGTTGTACGTCATGATGTAATCCACCCACGGGACGACTACGGCCAACTGGAGAAGGATCATGCCTGCCACACACAGAATCGCGGACCTGCCGCGCAACGAGACGGCACGCCCGATTGTCCAGATGGTCCATGGAACATAAACCAGCAGATACTCGTCACCGAACTGGTTATAGATCAGGGTCATGGGAAGGAGACAGATCATCGTGGTGTGAATCAGGGCGGCGATGGGGGGCGCAGAAGACGGTGTAGTAGCCGCCAGGAAGTCCCGCCGAACTGTCGCGGCGAGCAGCGCTGTCAGCGGCACCGCCGCGATCAGAGTAACAACGGTAAGGATCCGCGGGGCCAGGGCGCCAAAGCTATCGAGGCCTTCCAGGTTCCAGGGGATCCGTGGAAGAATCGAATCTTTGTGAGTAGCTAAGCCGACGGCAAGTGAGACTCCCGACACCGCGGCGGCGATGAAACAGAGCCGGACAAAGCCGGTCGACACCCGATGACGCACGGGAGTCCGGTCGACCGCCAATTGAACGATCACGCCGAGTGACAGCGGCAGCGTGAACAGGCAAAGGTATTGCAGCAGAATGCCCGGTCTCCAGAGGAGTTGTTCCAGTAACTCCCGCCAGTTGCTCATCATCAGGTGCTGGGCTCTCAGAGTGATCTGCTGGGCCCACGTCGGAGCGAGGAGTCCTGAAGCCACTTGATAAGCAGCGGCCAGAATGAGCGGGATCACAGCTACTGCGGCCAGGCTAGCTGTTTTGGGTGCCGATCGACGCATCCATCCGACAAGAAGCAGGGCTGGTATTATCGCGACCGCGAACTGACGGGTGAGGATCGCGGCGGTACCCGCCATCGCCGCGACGGCCATCCACCGGTGGCTCATTTGCGTCCAAGCTTTCGCATAAAGCCAAAGACTCAAGAGTACCAGCGCCGTAAATGGCACGTCGGTCATAAAGGTGAAACTGAAGCGAAGGTAGAGGGGGCTGGACCAGAGCACAAGCGTGCCCAGGCAGGCTTCCGCCTCACTTCGCCCATCGGCCTTCAAGAGTTTGTAACAGGCAAACAGTCCGGCCCCGGACAGGATGAGGGTGGATATTCGTAGCGAACCGAATCCGGGCCCCAGGAGCAGCGCAAACATCGCTCCCCAAACCGCTTGAAAAGGCATGTTAGCCGATATCCAGGGGTGTAGTTGATACTGGCCATTGTGGAGTAAAGACTCGACCGTTCGGGCGTAAGCCCAGTCGTCTTCAAGGGGCATTTCCCGCCGGGGATCCAATAGCCAGACGGTCAAGAGTACGAGAACAACCAGAGCGAGTTTCCAGGCTGCCTTGCGGATCTGTTGTGCCCTATGTGCTTCAGCCACTGGGATCGAGCGTTCCTTGGCGCATACGGGCTCTGGTCTCAGATCACATGGTAACAGCCCCGTCACTGAGATCGGACGCGGGGTGCTTAACGATCTTGGGGAATTCCTCACCAGTCAACACCGCTCCCTCACGGTCGCGGCTCGGTAACTTACGCTGAATCAGCGACGACCGCAAACCGAGCCGCGACCGTAAGCGGTTGCCTGCTTGAACCGCGAAATCCCCATACGGTTACGCACCCAGCAGACGCGGAATATGGGGGTTGCGTAGGCTGTCCCCGAATTAACGCCGGGCGCTGGGATCCCCTGTCGGAGGCGGTGCGTGGTCCTCCTTCGCGGGAGGGCCGAGCAGTTCGGTGAAGATCGGCTTCAAGGCATCCGCCCAGACCTGGTAGCCCTTAACGGCGGGATGGAGCTTGTCGGCGTTCATCATGCCGTCGAACAATTTGCCATCCCGATCCGCCAGCTTGTCGTTGATATTCAGGTATCGGACCCGGCCGCCCGCAAGCTTCGATAGATTCTGGTTGACCCTGTCGATGATGGGCATTACCGCCATATTGTCGTTCCGGGGGAAAATGCCGGTCACGACGATCGTCGCGGAGGGCGCCTTCGCCTGCATGACACCGAGGATCGCCTGAAGGCCCTGCGTGATATCGGCTACTCTGGCGTCCGCGCCCGCCGGAGGCACGGCATTGCCGACGTTATTCGTGCCTGCGAGCAAGACGATGACTTTGGGATTGACGCCATCCAGCTCCCCGTTGTCGAGCCGCCACAGGATGTTCTGAATTCTGTCGGCGCCCCATCCGAAATCGCCCGCATTCCAGCCGTGGAAGTTCGAATTCCAATTGGCCAACAGCTCGGAGTAGTCGGTTGCCCCCCATCGCCGTGTGATGGAGTCGCCCTCGAAATAGATATCGATGCCGCCCTTCCTAGCTTTTTCCAACAGTTGGGTATGAGCGGTCTGGGAGTTCTGGTCGGTGCGGGGATCGGGTTCGCTGGAGGGGTGCTGCGCGGGTTCGCTGGACGGGGCCGCGGTCCCCGGAGCGGCGGCCAGGGACGGCGGAGGCGTGTGATGGATGAACCTGTCGGCCCAGGCAAGGAAGTACTTCCAATTCGGGCCATCGGTGTGGCCGCCGTCATGCTGCCGCCAGGCGAGTTCGCCGTCGAGCAGGCCTACATTGACGGCCGGCATTTTCGCGGTGTGATAGTCCTCCGAGGTCCCGAAGGTCTTGGCGCCCAGGAGACGGAATACCGGCCCGGCGGCGATGGCCGCCATGTAGCTGCCCTGGTGATCCAGCCACTTGGCATCGCCCTTTTCGGGCACGCCATAACTGATGAAGGTCAGGCGCGGCGCACACAAAGCAATCAGCTCATGCGCGTCGACCGGCAGGTCGCCGGGGTTCTTACTGCCAAAGGTGGCTTCGGAGGCTCCGTATTTGAGGAAGTTGCCGGCCATCCAATGGTATTCTCCCGAGCCGGTAAGATTCTCCACCGCTTCTCCCCAGTTGCGGCGATGCAGTTTGGCGCCGCCTTCGCCGGAAGATCCGACCAGAACCAGGTCGAAGCGAGTGTCGAACGCCATCGTAATGAGGGCGGCCTTGCCGTAGCGCGAAACGCCTTCGATTCCGACATGTTTGGCGTCCACGGCCGGAAGGGTTTCCAGATAGTCCAGGCCTCGGGATGCGCCCCAGGCCCACGCCCGTAAGGCCCCCCAGTCATCTGGCTTGCGAGCTTGGCCCGTGTTGACCAGCCCGATGATGCCCGCCGTCAGGCCTGCGCCATTGTCCGCCTGAATGCTGGCGGGATTGATGTAGGCGTACCCCCAGCCATCGGCGATGAGCTGTTCGGTTGCGGGCGGGTCGCCACCTACCGGACCGCGGCCGGGGCCAGGGCCGCCACCCGGACCGGTCTGCGGGGGGCCACCTGCCGGACCGCGCCCCGCGCCCGGACCACCACCCGGACCGCGCCCGGGGCCACCACCCGGACCGGCTGGCGGAGGTCCACCACGGCCGAACATCATCATCACGGGAACCGGACCAGTGGCGTCGGCCGGCAGGGACAGTGTCATCTGAATATCGACGCTGATGAGCGGGTACGAAGCATTATCCACATGTCCGGTGAGTTGCATGCTGGTCACGGCACGGGTACCGGCCATCGCCTTCGCGGTGTCCGTGACCGTCCATGTCACCTTGGGCACATTTTTTGGAATGCGGCCGAGCACCTCCCTCTCGAAATCCTCGACAATCTCGGGGCGGCGCTGACTCCACCAGGCAGCCCCTGTCGCGACTTTCTTACCATTCTTGAGTGTCAGGACGTCGGGCAGATTCGGGAAGGGATTCGCCGTGGACTCGTCATAGTTCGCGTGATTGGGGGCGCTCTCGGTGCCGCTCGGGCCAGGACGGAGCGCCCGGATGCCGAGCTGGGTCATCATATTCTGGTGATCCTCGGCAGCGGTCCACTTCATGGGTTGCGGCAGACCGGAGGTATCGGCTGTTTTCGGCTGAGCGGGCGCCGATTGGGCGAGCGCGGCGGCGATGGGAAGAGTCGCCATCACCCCAACCACGAACCAGCGGGAAAGCGGGCGGTAGGAGGACTTCGAAGAATTCATGTTCGACTCCAAAACAAATGATATGCTACCACCCGGCACAAGGCGGATGGATAATCATGGGCGTTCATGGGCGCAAGGCCATCTGACCGATGACCGGGTCGGGTGACGGCGATTGCGCCCCGGCACCCTCCCACACCGCCGGACGTGCGGTTTTCCGCAGGAGCCAACGGAGCCGGCACTTGGGCAGACTGGGGCTGTGCCAAAAAATGGCCAATTTCCAGGCACTGGCATCCTTGCCTGTGTTCGCTTTCGGGGCGAGAAAAACCAACACAGGCAAGAATGCCCGTGTTACACCTTCCACAGGATCTGGCGGAGCATGCCCAGGATCACGGGGGCGTCGCGCGCCGCTACATCCAGGCGGCGCACCAGGCGGCGGATTTTCTCCTCGGTCGAGGCCGCCGTTACCGGGTTGATATAGCCGCTGCGGCGCAGGACGTCAGTGAGCACTGCCGTGATCTGCTCGTTCTCCCCGGCACCGGCGCGGCGGATCCGCTCCGGGCGCGCCTCGGCGGCTTTCGGATCCCGCGCCAACTCGTAGAGGCACAGCGCCACGGCCTGCCCGAGGTTCATGGACAGGTCTGCATCTACAGTGGGGATCCGCATCAGCCAATGGCAGTGGCTGAGATCTTCGTTGGAGAGGCCGAATTTCTCGGAACCAAACAGCAAGCCGACGGGGGCCCGCGCCAGCGACCGGGCGATCAGGCGCGCGCCGTATTCCAGGCGGCGGATGGGGTGCTGCAACTCGCGGTGCCCGACGGAGGTGGTGCCCACCACCTGCCGACAATCGGCGATGGCATCGGCCAGGCTCGAGAACTCCTCGGAGGCCTGCAGCAAGGGCGCGGCACCGACCGCGGAGCGGGCCTCACGGAAGGCCACGTCGTAGGGGTTGACCACGCGGAGGCGGGCGAATCCGAAGTTCGCCATGGCCCGTGCCGCGGCCCCGATGTTGAGCGGGTTACGCGTGGATACCAGCACGACGCGGAGGTTGTCTTTCCAGTTGGTGGAGATACTTCGATGGTAGCGTAGACGGGCGCTTGGACGCAGGCCGCAGACCAACTCACCGCAGAGCAAGGGACTGGGGGGCCCAGTCCGGTGGGGGAAGAAACA
>PMTT01000383.1 GCA_003167275.1 Bryobacterales bacterium
CTCCGGCGGCTTCGTTCAACGCCTTTTTGGAAACCTTCTTCCCGGTGTGGAAGAGGACCGTTTAGTCCAAATTAGATATTAGCACGATGATATCTGAAGTTCTCGGAACTATTATGTGGTGGGATCAGCGTACCCCTGTTTGAGGGCGTAGCGAGGCTCAGGCGTTCCTGACGTGGGAATCAGGCGATGATGCTGGAGCCGTACCTGAAATTTGCACGGCCCGTCACCGTCCCATTCTCCGTCGTCTTCATCTTTCTCACGGTTTTATCGCCGGAACTGTCGCCGGTTCCGTTGCCCTTGTTGGCTTCGGGCTGGATAGTTTGATCGAACTGGCGTCCAGGGCAGTTATGTGGCTGTATGGTGATTCCAAGTCCATCATGTAGAACTTCTTAGCCTTGTCGTGACCGTCACAATCGAGTCCGACACCCACGAAACGGGCTGAGATTGCAGATATGAGACCTCCAAGCCCGATTCTAACGTCCCTCATCGCTGGCCGGATGCTGCAAACGCCTCGGCCTGGTCAGGCTTCCGATCTGGACACGAAGTCCAGGTCCTCGTAATTGGCGGTATCCGAAACGAAGAGCCGTCCGAAAACCTTGGGTTCGAGGCTCGTGACGCCGCCGCCGTGTTCCTTCACGTACCAGTCGCCGGGGTTGTCGTCGGGATCGGCCACTAACTCGATTACGCCGGGTTCACCGTGCAGAAGTACGTGGGTCCCCTTTTCTGACCTCTTGATCGTGGAGTTCGAGCACTCCAAGGCCACGTAGACTTAGAACTACGGCAAAACTCGAAACGTCACTTCACGTGCCCGGAAGTTCTCACCTTCCCACCGAACCGTATAGATTCCCGGCTACCGTATAGATTCCCGGCTTCTCGAAATAGCGCCCCAAGAACGTAGCTGAACGGTAAAGAGCGACCGGGCGGCAAAGAATTGAAGAATGAAGTCCGTAGTCCATTCCCGATTGTCATAGGCCAGTCCTTCGGCTCCGCTCCATTTATAAAGAAGTGCGAGGATTCGATCTTTGGGTTGACGGGCGCATCTCCATCATTGACGACGGCGAAGTAGATTTGCAGTTTCTCCGTCTGTCCCACCTGAAAGATCGGGTGCAGAACTAAAGATTGCCGCCCACAGCTTGATCGGGTGCGCTTCGCCTTTGGGCCGGTCTTGGGCGTCGGTTACCAGCAGACCCGGCACAGCGGCCAGGATCACGGCGGCGATAATCATCAGCGGTCGATTCATTGCCTCTATTTTAGCCGTCTCGTTACCAAAAGAAAGCATCTCCAAGGCTTACCGACATCAAAGCGCCGCACGGACCTCTGCGCTAGAATCGTCCTATGAAGTGGCGGTTGATCCGTTTTTCATTGCTCGTGTCCGCATTCGCCTTCCCGTATCTCGTGTTGATGGTTGTCCGCAGTCCTGCCTACCAGCCGCTCGTCCGACAAGCAGAGCCGGGGAGCGCTGATAAACTCACACTGACGCCCGCCTAAGAAAAGGACTCCTACGAGATCTATTCCACGTTGTTGCGAACGGAAATGCCGCCAGAATGGAAGATAACGGGATGGGCGATTAGGCAAGAAACTCAGACATTTCCTGACGGACTGGCTGGCAGCGATGTTAGTAGATGCCTTCAAGTTGGTCACGATCAGGAAGCCATCTATCTGCCGCTCATTCAGGATTATGCAGCGAAGAACAAGAAAAAGCTGGTGTTGGAGCGCAAGTTCGATCTTTCACAATATGCCCTGATCGACGCATCTGTTCGTGACGCAAGCCAGTTGGCCCTTCCCTTCAATCCCACCGTGATCTTTCATGTTTCCGCAGTTGGCTTCAACCGAGATGGAACACGAGCGCTGCTCTACGTCGGCCACCAATGTGGAAGCCCTCTGCGGTGGTGGGGAGTATCACCTGATGGTTAAGAATAAGGGATCGTGGCAGGCTGATCGAGAGTACCGTGGGATGTCTTGTGGGTGGTGGTCGTAGAGCATTCTGAGCCTTGTGCGGGCCGGTCACGAGTGAAGCAGCGCCCGTCCCGGCATACCGTCAAGGCACTACCTGGAGTTCATCCTTCGTGCCGTCCCAAACCAGCAAGCACGAACCGACCTCACTCGAATGCAATCCGCTCATAACCGGCGCAGCCCCATGATTCCGCTGCAACTCGACAGCTTCCTGGAATCCGTTGGCGAAAAACGGAACACCTCGAAGCGTACCGGGCAGACCATCAACTACGATCCTCTGTACTTCAGGTCCACCGCATCTCACAGCGATGGCAGATGTGGATCTCGCTTTGGCGGCGGCGTACTTCCAGGCGTCCAGGTTGTGTTCCAGAGCGGCGACATGGAATGCAAGAACCACTCCAGGAATGATCCAGCGAACTTTCCCTTGCCGCCCGTCCATGACCGCCGCCAGCAAGATGCAGAAGCCAACTGACGGGAGGTACAACAACCTGGACTTGCTGAGATCTGCGCCGATCAGCAGAAGAGGGAGCGCTGGCAAGGCGGTCATGAACACGAATGCCAGCGGAAACACGATCTCCTTGCGGTTCACTTTGGCCGTGATGACGAACCACATCAGCGCCAGAACATAGCCGATCATCATCACCGCCAGCACCTTGTTCGGCTCCCGGCTCCAGTTGACAGGGAAGAACAGGATCGCCCAGGTCCGCAGCAGTAGAGCCTTGAGCGCCGACAGAACTCCGATGGTCAAGGCGAGAGATTTACCGGTGACGGCATTCCTGTACCCGCCAATCCCGCCGACGAGCCACCATCGGTAAGCGAACAACGCCACCGCCACGATGAAGAACGGGATCAGGTCAATGATCTTTCGCCAATGGAAAATCGGCTCGGAGAACACCACTAGGACCAACAAGACCGGAAAGGCATATGCGTTTTCCTTGCTCAGAATCGCCAGCACCATACACGCCAGCGAACCGAAAGCATACACGTAACCGATTTCTGTCGGTTCATTTTGAGACCGGATGAACAACAACAAGCCACCCAATACGAAAAGGGTGGACAACAAATCGAATCGACCAGCAATCCAGACCACTAATTCTGGGCGGGTTCCATGAATGGCAAACAGGGCAGCAGCGAAGATTGCCGCCAGCCGTGATCGGCCCAACATCAACGTCAGGATGTATACGAGTATTGTGTTGGCAATGTGGAGCGCCAGGGCCGGTAGATGCCAGAGTGAAGGGCTGGTCCCGGCGAAGGTCCAGGTAAAGGCCAGGGACACATACCCGATTGGCCGGAAGAATCCGTCTCCACCACCCGTCGTAAACAGTGGCCAGAATGCACCGTGAAGGGCTTTGGCGTGCCTCAAAAGGACAAAATCATCGGAGAGAAAATAGAAGTCAATGGTTCGCAAATACGCTGTGATTGTCAGGACGAGAAGCCCGAAGACGACGGCAACGTCTGTTCTGCTAAATCGGCGGTAAGGATTTTCTGGCAAGATTCTTGGTGGCATCAGCCGTCACTAGCATCGTGAGCAGGGCAAGGGCAAACCAGTCTTCTGGATTCACTGGCTTCGTCACCTTCAGCGGAAACGTGAGCGGCCCTAACAGTGCCTGAAGTCCTATCACGGCTCCCGAAACAGCCACGGTAATGCGTAAGGCAAATCGAACAATTCTGGCTTGCGCCTTACATGGAATCGAACTGTCCACTGCTTCAAAGACCCCGGCGACGGCCATTTGAACTACAGCGGGCGGAAAGGAATCGCAAGATAGCCCCGATTGAAGCAGAGCGTGGCAACAGTTAGACAAAGATCGCCATTTTGCCACAGCTTCGTACAACTTCCGGCCCCTTTGACACCCTGCGTGCATCCGGGGTGAACTGGCCTGCGAAATGCAACGTCGGATAAAGAATGAAACTCAAGAACGTCTGCATTGGGCTTCTTTGCGTCACGATCAAATCAAGCCTTGCCCAACCGTCGCCAGAATTGCAGCGCCGACCGGATGAAGCGGAGCGCCGGATCTTGCGACTCCCGCCGACAGCATTCCCAGCGCTTCCTCGCAGTGTGGTCCGGGAACTCCAACGTCGGGCCTGCACAATTCCCCAGGTTGCCGGATTCAACAAGAGACGGAATGTAATCCAGGGAGAATTTGCGAAACCCGACCAGAAAGATTGGGCGGTGCTGTGTGCCAAGGCCGGATTCGTAGAGCTTTAAGTCTTTTGGAATGGTCGAGAGCGGGATGTGGCGCTTGTGGGTAAATGGGCGCTTGGAGACCCGTTTGAAACCGCCATCGCTCCTGTCGGCCCGGAAATACATCTTGGACCACTACCGACCGTATGGAGGACCGAAGCCGCCGCCGATAGATCACCAGGGGATCGAATGCAGCAGTGGTATGGCTTCCAGCATTCTGTACTTCTACAAGGGCAAGTGGCTCACGCTGCAAGGGGCGGCTTGATCGCAGGGATACCCGTTCTTTCACCTTGCCGAGCCGCTGGACTGTTCCGAAGAGGCCGGGTGGGACTACTCTGCGCCTGATCTTCTCACTTAGCCGCTTGGCACGATTTGAACTGAACGACCGCAAGCGAACTCTGCGTTTGAAGGTCAGGGTTTGGCGTAACGTCGGAACTCGCAACAGTGATGCTGACCTTTTCGTACTCGGTGGACGAGCAGCACGCACCCATTTGAGACTGTTGTTTCGGTGTTCCACGGGTGAGCGGCGGCACGATTTCGTTCAAAATCGCTTCGATCATGCTGGCGGGTATCACAGAAGTGGCATTGCGGGTTGGGCGGATATCCAGCTTGCAGACCTGATGGTTGTCGCCGTAAGTGGCGGTCAGCGTTATACCGGGCCGCACAGCGAAGACCTCTTCAATGGGTGGACCATACTTCGCACGCAGAGCATCCATATTCACCTGTCCGAACAGGGGAGAAATACAGAGTGCGCTCGAAAACAAAAGCAACGACCGGCCACTCCAGTTATTCGTGAAGCTTCGATTCGTCATGCGCCATCCTCTTCTGTCTGAGTATATGCGAGAAGCACCACGACCGGCACGTTAGAAGCTGGCCGACACCGCCCAGGTCTTCTCATCTCGACACAACTATGCCGCCACCGAGTGAATCCTTTCACGTCATTCCTCGCTCGGTGAGTTTCCGCCGAGCGGTCGCTGCGGCCCTCTTGGTGCCTATGTCTCTATGACGATTTGGCCTTGGTGATCGCCTACCAGTCCTTCACCGGCATCACCTTTCCATTCTTCATCCGTACAGGCCGATTGCCTTCGTACACCGCCACTCTCGTCGCCTTGGTTGTGCCGTTCCTCAGATCCACGCCAACCATCTGCACGTCTCGCCCTACCTTCAGATCCTCTTTGGCGCTGGCATCGAAGATCGTGTCCGCATCCACCACACGTCCAGCATCGTCATGTAGCAAACGCTGATTTGGCAATTAGTCTACTGGAGGACAAGACCTCCAAATACGTATCGGTACACCCAGGAAAGTTGAACGCTCTCTACAAGACCTGCCGCAATAAATGCATAAGTCGGCGGGTTATAGACTTCTACGATAACCTCGGCAGTGGGAGAAGAAGGAATGCCAAACGAGCAGGAAGTACCATTTCCACCGGCTTGGACAGGAATGCCGATACATACTGGAGAAAACGTAAATGAACCAGATGTGGCATCAGCATAACCATAGTCCTTTTGCGAATACACTCCCTGAACAGAAACAAGGCTTACTTTCACCAGAGTACCTGGGTCGCCATCGGTCCATTTGATCACGAGTGGCTGGCTTGATAAGATCTGCGTCCCTGGTACAAGCGGCGTTTGAACTTGGATGGGCGATCCCACAAAGAAGTCGCCCAGGAACGATACTGGGAAGTGGTCGTTCTGAGCGCCAATCCTGTATTGACCGGGTTCAATAAAGCCGTCAGGGAGGGTTAGTCGATAATCCACTCCGTCCGCACCAGAAATGGGTTGCGCTTCAACACCCGGCAAGGCATGGTCAAAGAGAGAAGCGGCTTGAATCGGACCTGCTGACAACTGTGGAAATAGAGCGCATGTCTGAGAGACCGGCGTGAAAACAGGTGCCGTCAGATACGATCCTGACGGGGCGATTGACGGTGGTTGGGGAGCCATGAGGCCGACTCCCCATGGAAAAGCCGTAAACGTTTCAGTACTCCCATCGCTCTTCGTTCCAGAAGACGCTGTTTTCGTGAGCGTAGCCTGCCCGTATGAAATGGCTTTGGTGCTCAAACAGTTTCCACGGGCAGAGTTTATGCTGATCGTTAGAGTCGGCCCGACCAGCCCCAAGGAATTGATTGAGACTGGAATTGCACATCCTTCACGTGCGCCTTGCGGAATCTGGAAGTTGATCTGGTTCACACCGACGAAGAACGGAGCCAATCCCGCATAAGCAACGGATACCGGATTGCCATCGAGGGAGAGTCCTGGCTGACTGCTTGTTGTCCAGGGACCAGTCGAGTATGTTCCATCAGGCAGTGGATTCGTGGGTAGGCCGGTTCCGAATAGCGACACGTAATCGCCCGGAGCCGCACTGTTTGTTGGTGAATTCACTGAAACGGAACCATCTGGTGCTATGTTCGATGCCGCCGCCTGTCCGCAGCCCGTGCCACCGACAGTAAAGAGAGCAGGACTGGAGGCATACACTGGAACTTGCACGGGGCTGCTCGATCCCGACGCTGTTGTCACCACGACGGTCGTTTGCGTGTAGGCGATAGGCGAGGTCGGCAAGGATGATGGAACTTGCAGGTTGATTTGGTTGGGAGAAGCGAAAAGCAGCGGTGCCCTGGTGCCATTGAACGTGACAGATGTTCCCGCAAGTTCGGTCGGCAGTGGTGTCCCCTGTGCCTGCATCGTCGTCGTCGCCAGATTGGACCCGAAAATCGACACCAACGATCCTGGAGAAATTGGCGTTGCGAAAGATGCGGAATTGACGACACCAGCCGGATCGACCTGGGTCAACGCTTGACCGAATGCTGCCGGGGCAATGGGCAGAAGACATGACAGCCAAGCCAAGTGTTTGATCCACGGCGATGTCTGCGACAAGCTGTGGGCACCAACAGACCGGATGAATTCGGGCATGGCTTTCACTCCTGAACGGGCTGCGGCGGCTGAACGCAAATCGCTGCGCCATCGGTTGACGACGTCGCACTCAGACTGATCGTCAAGTTGGATCGCACATACAGGCCATCACATGCAGGTACAGTCGGAAATCTTGTCGGTACTTCGACGTTAATCTGAAATAGGCCCACCTGTCCTGGAGTGAGATAAGCTTGCACGACTACAGCGGGACCCACTGATTGGGGAGGCGGATACTCGAAGACATTCTTTGGCGGTGCGTTCGGGCTGAAGTCGAATTGAACGAACACGCCGGGAAACCCTTCAACCAAGGCCACTGGGGCTGGCGCAGGCGTCAACTCGCCTATGTTGACACTGGGAAGAGTGGTGCCCAAACCCCACGCATAGATCACGACAACTTCACCCGGTTTAGCTGGAGACTGCATCGAAACCATACTGCCGTCTAAATGAGTCACGATTGAACCAAACCTGGACCCATTGTCGGCACCTGTGATCACATGAATCTGATCACTCCTCACACTCATATAGACAGTTGCGCTGTCGATGTTGTTCTCCGAGATCACTAGTAGAGTTGGTCCTATGTCAGTTCCGCTTGGCCGAAGCAGTGTTGGTATCTGAACGGTAACGACGGTTATGAGACATGCGGGCGATGACGAGCCGAGTAAGCAGAAACTCTCCTGACTGAGAGCCAGTATGGGGAGTGCGAACGGACCCACTGCGGTAGAGGGTATCCCCAGATTCGCAGTTACATATTGCGTCACCTGAACCGAAATTCCTGCCATCGTCGTGGGAAGAGGAACTGATGTTGCTTTTTGAGAGTAGGGTGTAAAGGGTGAAGCCAATACGGTATTCAGACCAGTAATCTGAAGCCGAACGATTTGCCCTGGTGCAATGATTCGGCCTGGAAAGGTGTAGCCCGTACCTACCAAGGTAGGGCCGGATTGTGCGACTGCGACAACCGACAATGCAATGCCGAGAAAACCAAGAATATGGAACCGCCTGCGCATAAGTTGTCCTTCCGGTTATGGGCCGAATGGACAGATCGGCTCTCAGGCAGTGTGGATACACCACCACCTGCTCCAAAGACCATTATGCGCCCGTTTCAACTACAGGGGTACCAGGACCAGCACCAGTTATTGAGGCGGCTGAACGCAAATCGCTGCCCCGTCCCAACTGAAGCTTGCCCCGATTCGTATCATCAGGTTTGACTGAACAACGTTGTACAGTGAGCAAGCGACGTGTGAACAGAACGGCAAGCAGCTATCCACTGGCGGAATTGAACTTGGAATCCGCACGTTGATCTGATACAAACCAGCTTGCTGCCCAGGCGCTAATCCAGCAAAGACAGAGGTAGGCCATGGTATTTCAGCCGCCCGATTGAAGAACGGAGGTGACGGCATGGCATTGGTACGGAAATCAAACTGGACGTAAAGCGGGTTCGAAAGCGGAGCGGCTGGCGAAGGGCTTGGCTGACCCGTTTTCGCAGGCGGTGATGTCAGCCCCAAGCCATAAGCCCAAATCACGATCTCCTCATCCGGTTGGGCCGGATTGTTAGCGGTGACGACCGTACCGTCAGCGTGGGTCACGAGCGCCGTACAACCTTCCGATGTCGCCGTCAATTTGACTAGCAGGCTGCGGAAAAACTTCCCTTTTCTCCAATTGGCTCACGTAGAATCAACAAGTTAGCGGCCGTTTTTGGCCATTTTGGGCATTTTTCCGCAGCCTGCTAGAGGAAAAGCATCGCAAAGGCCGATGACGTGCAGGTTGTCTGGGACGGGGTAAACCGTGAACGCTTTGCTCACGTTTCCGTTTTCGCTGACGACTAAGGCAGGTGTACTCGGTGGGATAGGGACGCTCGGCGGTGGACCGATACTCGGACCAGTAAGCTCAAAAGGAATTTGCACTGTAATGGCCGTGACTGGGCAATCAGCGGTCGATCCGAATGCAGACTGGGGAACGCCACCACTGTCGCAAACGGATACCTGCTGGATGGAAAGCAATGGAACCGGCGTCGGTTGGCTCTCTCCTTGGTGGTTCAGCGTGACAGAAATTCCTGCCAACGTGGTGGGCAGCGGCAAGGTCGTGGCGTTCACCGGCTGTGAGAGCACGGTTTTCAATCCAGTCACGAACAGCGTCATGATCTGTCCCGGTGCGACTCGGAGGGCGGTAGAATTCGTGTACCCGGTACCTGAAAGCGTGATTCCTTGCCCAAACACTGGAACAAGACTCACTGTGATCGCAGCAACAAGAGCGATAGGCACTTGGCGCATATAATCTCTTATGTTTGGATTGAAACCCGGTCGGACGGGAAGGACCGGCTCACTTTGATCACATTTTACCGCCGTCTCCTGCTAATGGTGGGCGCAACCGTTGAATTTCGCAACAGCGCCTCAAATATTCGGGTATTGGCCGAAGGAACGGATCGGCCCTTTTAGGCAGTAGCACACACCACCGCCTACATCAAAGACCATTATGCGCCCGTTTCAACTACAGGAGCGCACAAGAAAAACAGCACGCTTCATTGCGGCGGCTGAACGCAAATCGCCGCACCATCAAATGAGGTCAAGCCACCAATATCGATTGTAAGATTCGACTGAACCACGCATTTTAGGAGACTGCTGATGCAACTCAACACTTGGGTACACGCCGGAACAGTCGGTATCGTATCTGGAATTTTGACATTTATCTGATAGAGGCCAACCTGTCCCGGTGTCAATCCGACGAAGGGTGGGATTGGCATAACTACCGGGCCAGTGGTCGTGATGGGCGTCGGGCTTATCACGCCTGTGAGGGCGAGGTAAGGCATTGCTGGCCCCGCATTAGGACGGAAATCGAACTGAATCGTCACGTTAGGACCATCCGACAGAACAGGTGCAGGCGTTGGCGTTGCGTCTCCCGTTTTCACAACTGGCGTGGTCTGTCCCAACCCGTAGGCCCATAGTACGATGGTTTCTCCCTGCATTACAGGAGAATCGCCAAGAGAACCAGTCGTGCCATCGGCGTGCGTGACAATGGCGGGGCACAGCGTTGGAAGTGTACCGGTATTATTACCCACTTTGTCACAGATCGTCAGGATGTGAATATTGTCGAAGAGCAGTGCTATTGGAAAGTGTGCGCTGTCGGTTCCATTGTCATTCACGCTCAGGTCGCCGTTGATCGGGACCGGCGTTAGTATCGGCCCGACCTCGAATGGAATCTGGACGGTAAGTGCGGTGATGATGCACTGTGGGGATGATACGGGGTCTGTACAGTTCTGGGTTTGTACGACGGAGACGAGCGGGGCGGCATACGTGTTGTTGCCCTGCCGCACCGTTACCGAAAATCCTCCCAGTGTGGTTGGCAGCGGTATCGTCGTTGCTCGTATGCTCGGAGATTGCGATGGCAGAACAGTCTTCGTGCCAGAAATGTACAGCGTGATGACCTGACCGGGAGCCGCCTGAATCGGTGCCGGGTTGCCGTATCCGGCGCTCATCAAGATTGCCGTCTGAGCCGAGAGTGAAGCAAGGCCCAAGCAAAAGAGGTTGCAGAACAGTAAAGGTCGTCTCATCTCAGCAACCAGTATGCTCCCACCAAGCGCATCCTTTTGGTTTTTGGCCTTTCCGGGTGTATTGCCTTTTGGTCGGTCCCCTCCACGGCATTGGTACTCGAATTGGTTCGACGGGCCGTGGACCCAGAGGGATGGGCTGTCTGCGAGTGCCAGCGAGGTGTTCAAGGGCACGAAGTGGGACGGCAACCCAATTCAGTCCTCCACTACCGTCAGAAATCTCGTTGCAAAGAGCCTCCGCACGGCTTTCATCAGGGTCGCAGGTGGAAATGGTTTCTGGACGAACTCGAAACTGCCATGCGGCTTGACCTGCCCTGAAATCAAGACAACTGGAATCGCCGGGTACGAGTCCTTGACGGCCTGGGCCAACCTTAAGCCGTCCCCGTTGGGCATCTGGACATCGCTGACGATTAGGTCCACGTCACCATCGAGTTCCTGGACGATCTGAAGGGCCTGGACACCATCAACCCGTGTAGCCACTCGACGGTTACGCAGCAACCCGAAATTCAGCGCCCCGGTGACGGCGCTGGACGATTCTAATTGAAAGGAGACCATGTATGAGCCGGATACGTCCAATTTGCTCGTTTTGGTTGTACAACGCACGTGAAAGCAAAGATAAGAGAGATGTTGGAGAGACGCCAACAGGGTCTACCAGCTTCGCCAGCGGCGGCATCGCTGGCACTGGCAACAGCGACCTCAAATGAGCAGTATTACACGGGGCAAGAGGTAGGCAAGCGATTGGCGATCCACCCTGACACCGTGAAGGATCTATTCCGCAGCGAGACGCATGGAGTTATTCGCATCGGCAACAAACGGTCCACACGATATAAGAAAGCACACACCACTGAACGATATAGTGCGTCTGCTGTCGAGCGTCTGATTCGCCTTCTGGAAGCTGGTGAAGATCCACGCTACTGCACAGCCGCCTAACAACCTCACCAAGCAACAAAGCCGTCAAAGAGACCCTAAAGCCCAATGACGGCTTCGCTGCGTTCGGATGTTTACTACGCCTTCTTCGTATTTGGAAATTCGATTATATTGTCTCCGGGTTCCCACGTCGTCATCATGGCTTTCACCGCCGCCAGTTGGTCACCTGGAATCCAGTGCTCATAGTACCGAAGTGTCGTTGCAACATCTGTGTGACCCAAGAGTCGTGAGACCGCCCTGATGTCTACATGGTGACTCAACAAATCAACCGCAAACGTGTCTCTGAATCTGTGTGGGTGAATGTGTGCGACACCCGACACCTGTTCAAGGTATCGCAACGCATTCTGGTGAAATCTCGTGCCCCACTGTTTGCGATGCTGTTCTGATTTCTTCTTGTTGCCTTCGGTTCCTTCCGGGTCATAGAATGCGTACTTCTCTGTGATCCGTGGTGCAGTAATGATGTACTGAGCGACATCTGGCCGAACGGGAATAAACACGGATTCCTCCGTCTTCTCCATTTTTGGCAGGAAGTAGCAATAAACTTCCCTTCCGTCAACGATCCGTTTGACCAATGAACGTGGCTCAAACAGTGTAGCGTCGCTCATGCGTAGTCCAGTGAATCTGAGCGTGTACATGAGTGCGGCAGCGGTAACCGGATTCTGCGCCCAAATGGAGGAGCCAGTGTACTTGCGATCACCAAACCAATTCGGGATTGACTCGATTAGTTTTGGATCTTCGCTTTTCAAATCGAACGGCATCGTAGATTTCGTTCGTGATCGTTTGGGCCGCACCAGTTGTGTAGATGGATCTTTTGCAATCCAGGTCCGTGAAGCCGAAACGCCGAAGAAATCTTGAAGTACTTGGATGTAGTGAACACGGGTCGCCGCTCCAAGGCCCTTCCAGCGTTCCACCAGCCCGTCACAGAACGCCTCGTTGCATTGGTTCATCATCGTGTGGCCTTTGAGCTTGGCGAACCGCATCAGGGCGTTTTTGATCGGGTTGTAGCTGTTCTGGACGGAGTTGTCCTTCACGTCCCTTTGCGCCTGGATGATGCCGATGTAATTGTTCCACGCTTGCTCAATTTCCATATCGGGTAGCGGGATTGCCAACGGCTCTCCCAATTCGAGTTTCCTGATTCGTTCGGCGGCAACGAACAGGTCTTTGGTATCGAGTGCTTCCCGGTGCCACTTGCCACGGATGTCCACACCGACGACCCGGAGCGGACAATCACATTTTTTAAGTTCTTTTGGCGAGAGCGGTGGGAGAGGTTCCGGCGTGCCATTCTTGCGCTTGTGATCGGCACGGTTGCGAGTACACTCTTTCGTATGGCGTCTCTCGGCTTCCAGCATGATCCAAGATTAGCAGAACTGTACGCCGATTGCACACAAACAGATCGGCAATTAGGAACTAGCGTGTTATGATGGAGATACAAAACTAATGGAAATCACTTGGCTTGGGCACGGATCGTTCCAGTTCCGGCTCCCATCGGGACAAGTCATCCTGATGGACCCTTGGACGGATGGCAATCCGTCGTACCCCAAGGGTCACCAAATCGATCGTGTGGATACCATCTGCATCACCCATGGCCACTTCGACCACATCCACGACGCGGTGCCGCTGGCGCACAAGTTCTCCCCGGAGGTCGCGGCCATATTTGAGACCTGTCAGTGGCTCGAATCGAAGGGCGTCAAGAACACGCGCCCGATGAACAAAGGCGGATCGCAAAAGCTAGGCGACGTAACCCTGACCATGACGCACGCCGTGCATAGCTGCGGAATCCTGGACGAGGGCAAGATTATCTACGGCGGGGAGGCCGCCGGCTATGTCATGCGCTTCCCCGACGGCCGCGCGCTCTATTTCGCCGGCGATACCAACGTGTTTTCCGACATGCAACTGGTCGAGCAGCTCTACCATCCCGAGCTGGCATTTCTGCCCATCGGGGACCTCTTCACGATGGGCCCGCGGGAAGCGGCGATGGCGTGCCGCCTGCTGAAGGTACAAATGGTGATCCCGATGCATTTCGGCACTTTCCCCGCTCTGACCGGCAGGCCGGAGGATCTGAGCGCGTTGATCGCCGATCTGGACACCGAAGTCCGCCCGCTCAAACCCGGCGTCACGGTAGGTTGGTAAGCCCTTCGTACGGTATGCTTTAGCTTGCCCAGGACTTGAAGGGCAAGCTAAAGCACACCCCACAGAAACCGTCTGAGTCAGACGGGTCCGCCTCATTAGTTTCAACAGCTTGCGGTGAATTTCCGTCGCAGTCCGACGGAAGAGCGCCCCTACGGCACCACGATCGCCCGCGTCTTCTCCTCCTGTGCAGTCGGGAAGTCGGCGGGCACTTTCTGGGTGACTTTGCCGGTGGCAGCCCATTCCGTGCCGCGCGCCAGCGTAGTCATGAACCCCACGCACGACATCGCCGCCGGGTCGTGGCCCAGCGTGGTGTGGAACACCCGGCCCTTGCCATAGTTCAGCACCATCAACATGGGCTCGTCGTGACCCGTTCCCCGGTTGGCCGGGTCCGACCAGGCGGTGGCAAGCACCGTCATGTTCTCGCCAGGACCACGCATCTTACTGTACAGTTCGTCCGCTGCGTGCATCCAGGTCGCCGGCAAACCCTTGGTGATGGGGTGATTGCCGTCGCGCACCACCACGGGAAACGGCGTCCGCGCGCCGTGATTCCCGGCGTTTCCAGGCGTCGGGTCCGAGACCAGCTTGCTATCGCGGAAATACCAGTAAGGGCCGGACTTCTCATTCCGCCCCAGCCATCCCCCGATCCCGATCATCAGGTTATACGCCTGCCAATCCGGAAACGCATTGTCTGCGGCGTGGTACGAGACGAAACCGCCGCCCTCCCGCACGTACTTTTCGAAGGCCGCCTTCACCTCGTCGGGCCACTTGTCGCCGGTGGGGAACTCGTTGTAGTTGGAAATCACCACATCGAACTTGGTGAATTCCGGCCGGAAGGTGCTGAAGTCGCCGCCCTTGGGAGGCGTGGTGAGCACCTCCACGCTGAACAGCCCGGTGTCTTCGAGGATCTTCTTGAGGACCGGCGTGGTATGGCGCCAGTCGTGGTTGTTCTGGCCGTCGATAATCAGGGTACGGATCGGCGTGGCGGCGAGCCCCGCCTGCGCCAACCAGGCAGCAGACCCCAGGAGAATCATCCAGCTTGCTTTTCTCATGTTTTTGTACCCCCGTGGGGTATGCTTTAGCTTGCCCACCGTTCCTTTCAAGGTTGGGCAAGCTAAAGCATACCCCACGGGGAACTTTTCCCACCGCACCGGTGTCTTATTTATTTGCAAGGGTAGGCGATTCCTGGTATTTTTGAAGTCGGGCTGAATGTGAGGCTGCCGGTGGCCACTTCAATCTTGGACTTAAGTTCGGAACGAACCACGGAAGTGGGCGCGGAGGTCGAAGACTCCCGCCTGATCGAATCCCTGCGGGCAGGCTCTGAACGGGCCTACGAGGAACTGCTCACGCGGTTCCAGCAGCCTGTCTACACGCTGGCCATGCGGTTGTTGAACGACCAGTCCGAGGCCTGCGACGTAGTCCAGGAAGTCTTCCTGAAGGTCTTTCGCAACATCGGCAACTTTCGTGGGCAGAGTTCCCTCAAAACGTGGATTTACCGGATCACCGTAAATGAGGCGCATAACACCCGGCGATGGTTTTTCCGGCACCGTCGGCGGGAAGTAGAGTTGGATACGGATCCGGAGGAAATGCGGAATTGGAAGGAGATCATACCGGATCGCAACCGTTCACCGTTTGACGTAGCGTTCGACCGCGAACAGCACGTCATGATTGAGGCCGCGCTAGACCGAATCAATCCCATATTCCGCGACGCCGTGGTCCTAAGGGACATCACGGATCAAAGTTACGAAGAAATCGCGGAAATCCTGGGTGTTTCCCTTGGGACTGTCAAGTCCCGGATACTGCGGGGCCGTGAAGCCCTGAGAGATGAACTCGCGAGCAGCCTCAAATCCAGGCCCGCTTTGCGATTGGTGCCGAAGACGGCAGAGTGAGTTATGAGCTGTGATAACGTGCAAGAACTGATCTCACCGCTCCTCGATCGGAGGGTTCCGGCCGGCGAGCGAGAGAATGTGTTGGCGCACATCGAGTCCTGCAGGCAGTGCGGTGCGCAGTTCGAATCGATGCAGAAAGTGCGTGCGGCATTGCGGGCGATGAACCATGCGCCGATGCCGGTCGATTTGACCGCCAACCTGCGGGTAATGGCATCTCATGAACGCGAAAGGCAGCTTTCGCGGCGAACGCTCTCCAGTCGATGGCGGTATTGGGCCGATCGCGCGCGCCTGTGCTTCGATAACCTGATGCGCCCCGTGGCCCTTCCTTTTGGGGGCGGCCTGGTGTCCGCGCTGGTCCTGTTCAGTATCCTCGTCCCAAGCCTGACCTTCCAGCATGACGAAGCCGATGCCGGACTGGTCATCGATCCCTACGGCCAAGTGGTGGTGGTGACCTCTAGCGGCGTTTTCGCGACGGATAGCAGGGCGGACCTCCCCAAGATCGAACCGACATACGCGAGCTACCCGGAAGATGCCATAGTAGTGTGGATGGCGATTGGTGAAAACGGGAAGGTGCAGGGTTATTCTGTCGAGAAGGGACGGCTGACGGACGACATGATCAGCATCATCTCACTTTCCAAGTTCATGCCCGCGACGGTTCTGGGAGTACCCACTCCGGGATTGGTCAAGATGGTGCAGCGGGTTCCGCGGCGCACCATCCGCAGCTAACCGCTCACGCGGAATACGTGTCGCGGCAAAAACTCGGACAGCATTTCCTGATTAAAGGCTCCATCCTGGAGCGTATTGCGGCGGCGGCCTGCCCGGCGAGTAACACGGGCATCCCTGCCGGTGACTTGCCGCATGAAGACCCGCGCCTGGGGGAAGCCACTCCCATACGCTCGTGCGCCGCAGCCGAGCCGCGCGCGTCAGCAAGCGGTGTTCCAATCGCAACGAATCTCGACGTCCAGGACTTGGTGATTGAAATCGGCCCCGGCCGCGGCGCACTCACTGAGAAACTCCTGAAGCGCGCCGCGCGCGTAATCGCCGTAGAGATTGACCCGTATCTGGCCGCCCATCTCCGCCAGCGCTTCGCGGCCGACCCGCGCCTCGAAGTGGTGGAAGCGGACGTGCTCTCCACCGACCTGGCCCAATGGGGACCGGCCGCGATTGCCGGCAACCTGCCCTACTACATCACGTCGCCGATCCTCGAGAAGACCACGCAACTCCCGTTCACGCGCGCGGTATTCCTCATTCAGAAGGAGGTCGCCGAGCGCCTGGCAGCTCAGCCCGGGACTCGCGAGTACGGATTCCTGACGGTGCAAACGGCGTTGTTTGCCACGGTCCGACGGCTGTTCGAGGTGAAGCCCTCGGCATTTCATCCGCCGCCCAAAGTGGATTCCGCGGTCGTGCTGTTGGAACCCCGCCACGCCGATCTGGGAATCGCCGACACGGCCGATTTCGTGCGCTTCATCGGCCTATGCTTCCGCCACAAGCGCAAGACCATCCGCAATTGTCTGGTGGAGACCTATGGCAAGGAGTTGATCGACGCCTGGCCCGAAGCCGGACTACGCGCCGAACAGATCCCCCTAGAGGGATTCGTCCGGATGTACCAGCGTCTGCCCCTGTAGCACGGGCATTCTTGCCTGTGTTGGTTTGGCGTTGGTTTTCGTCTGCCCTGCCCCCAACACAGGCAAGGATGCCCGTGCTACAGCGCGTGCGCGATCAGCACCGCCGCAAGCCCCACCACCGAGGACACGATTTTCATCGCCGTCCAGGACTTCAGAGTCTGCGGCACAGTCATGCCCAAGTACTGATTCACCAGCCAGAAGCCCGAGTCGTTCACATGTGAGAAGGCCGTGCCGCCACAACAGAGCGCCAGCACCAGCATGTCCGGGCTGTAACCCGGAATCCCTTTCACGATGGGCGCTACAATCCCTGCCGCCGTAATGATCGCCACCGTCGCGGAGCCCTGTGCCATCCGCATCGCCGCGGCCACCAGGTAGACCACCACCAGAGGCGAGATGGCCGAAGTGATCAGCAACTTCCCCAAGTATGCCCCTACGCCGGAATCCACGATGATCTGCTTGAAGGCGCCACCGCCGCCCATGATGCACAGCAGCGCCCCCATCGGCGCCAGCGATTCCGCCGCCATCTTGAGCGCCTGCTCACGCGTCAGCCCGCGGCGAATGCCAAAGAAGATCAGCGCCAGTAGCAGCGTAATCGCCAGCGCCGTGAAAGGGTGCCCGGCAAACACGGCAACATTGTGGATCGGCGCATACCGGAAGAAGGCCCCCTTCGAGAGGTTCACCATGGTAGCCCCGAAAATCAGCAGCACGGGCAACAGCAGAAGCAGGACCACCAGGGGGAGCGGCGGCGCCGGCCGATCGCCTTCCTTCCTCGCCGGAGCCGATGAGGCGATCTCCGGCACGGGAACGAAGATCCGCTTGGCTATCCAGGTGGAGTAGAAGATTCCCGCCGCGATAGCCATGGGAATCGATACTCCGATGCCGTATAGGATAGTGCGGCCGAGGTCGCCGCCCAGCAGTTGCGAGGCCGCGGCCGGCGCGGGATGCGGAGGCACCAGCGAGTGAGTGATGGTGAGGGCCGCCGCCATGGGCAGTCCGTAGAACAGCAGCGAGCGCTTGGTTTCGCGCGCCAGGTTCCAGACCAGCGGCACCAGAATGATGAAGCCGACCTCGAAGAAGATCGGCAGCCCCACCAGGAACGCGGCCACCAGCATGGCCCAGGCTGCCCGATCCTTCCCGAACTTAGCGAGCAGCCAGTCGGCCAGCGCCTGTCCGCCGCCCGAGTGCTCCAGATAGCGGCCGATCATGGCGCCCAGTCCGACCACCACCGCGATGAATCCCAACGCTTCGCCAAAGCCGCTCTGGATCGACTTCAGCACTTGCTCGGGAGGCATGCCCGCCGCGAGCCCCAGCACCATACTGGAGAGCAGCAGCGCCACGAACGCGTGCAGTTTCACGACCAGGATCAGAACCAGCAGCAGCGCAATAGCGGCGACCGTCAGGATAATGAGATGCATGTAGGACAGGCCTCCCGGCCTGTCCCAGCAAAGATAACAGAAATCGTCGCAACACCGGCGGTCTTGCCGTTGTGGGGCCGGTTGGCAACCTGCGCGCCGGTTGCCAACCGGCGCTTCCGGGAGTGTCTCGACCCCGTCCGAAGGCGATCGTCAGGCCCTTCCGTTCCCGGATCCCTTGCGCTACTTTCCGCGCGTTCTCCGATGCTTCCGCGGCAAGAACTCGCGCGTCACGTTCACGCCCACATCCGCAGCCAACCCGATGCCGCCGCTCGCCACTCCCGCCCCAACCGATGCCGCGGGCAACCAGGCCTGTGAGACCATACCGGCGGCCAAATTCCCGGACACCCTCCCGACCGCCACAGTCTTCCCCGGCCTGTCGGTGCGCGGGACGATGAACGTGCCTTTCACCGCATACTTCACGCGCGGCCATGTCCCGTTCAGGTTAGATGGCTGATAGAACAGGTCCTCGTGAAGCGCATGGGCCACGCCGGTCTGGACGGTCTCCTTGACGATGTGTTTCCCGAGGCTGGAGCCGACCCGCTCGGCGAAGCCCTCGGGGCCGCGGCCCCACTGATGGGGCGAGTTGACCACCGTTCCCACGCCGGCTTTCGCCACCGCGCCTGCCACCGCGCGCTTTCCGATCGCCTTGTGGCGGAGTTGCTTCCCGTCCACCGCGGCCATCGCGACGGCAGTCGCCAGTATCGCCACGTACACAAGCGCGAGTGTTTTCCGCATAAGCCCTCACTGCTGATAAGCACTACGAGGGCCAAGGTGTTGTAAGGTATGCTTTAGCTTGCCGATGCTTCTGTAGCAATTTCTGGGCAAGCTAAAGCATACCCTACGCTTACCTCAACGCCCGGAGCAGATTGCTGAAGTCATCCGTCCACGGGCGAGGCATCCGCGTAGCCGCGGGCGGGTGACTGTACCGCGCCAAATCCGGCAAGCTCCCGTCTGACAAAATCGCCCAATCCGCTTCGTAGACCCCACGCTCCAGGTCCGCGAGATTGTGAATCAACAGCACCTGCTTCCCAAAACTGGCGGCCTGCGCTTCCACCACCGGCTCCAGGTCCAGGTAGCGGTTGGTGATGTGGAGGGCCAGCACCCCGCCCGCGCGTAAGTGCCCGAAGTAACTCTCGAAGGCCTCGCGCGTCAGCAAGTGAATCGGGATAGAGTCGTCCGAGAAGGCATCCAGTACGATCGTGTCGAAACTATTCGCCGGCTCGCGTTCCAGTGACAGCCGGCCATCCCCATGCACCACGTCAGTCTGCGCTTCCGACTCCGCCAGAAAACGGAAATCCCGCTGCGCAACTTCGATCACCGCCGGGTTGATGTCGTAAAAACGGAAGTGGTCGCCCCGCTGGCCGTAGGCCGCCAGAGTACCGGCGCCGAGTCCGATGATGCCCACCCGCCGGCCGGGTTGACGGCGGGAATCGAGCACCCGCCCCACTCCGGATTCCGCGCTGAAGTAGACCGTCGCCAGGCGGCTGCGCTCCGCGGCGAGGAACTGGAGTCCGTGCAGAGTGACTCCGTTGTACAGGGCCCGCGCCGCCATGTCGCCCGCGCCCCGGTCGCGCACTTGGAGCGCGCCATAGAAATTGCGGACCCGCACCACGTCGGCATCTCCCGAGCGGTAGCGCAGGGCGAACACGATGGCCAGCACGGCGAAGAGAGCCAGGCGGAGCAGGCGCTTGGCGGGGAATCCGAAGAGCAAGGCAAGGGCCAGCAGGACGCAGCCGGTGATGCCGATCGGCAGTTCCAGGTAGGTGCTGAAAACGTTGGGCGCCACCAGACCCACAAACACGGCGCCCAAGGCGCCGCCAAGGGCGACCATGAGGTAGAAGAAGGCCAGCCCGTTTCGCGGGTCGGGCTTGGATTCGGCCAGTTCTCCGTGGCAAAACATGCAGCAGACGAACAGCGCGGCCGAGAACACGGGGATCTCCCATTCCAGGCCGCCCATGGACCCTTGGAGCGCGATCCGCAGGCACACGGCAATCCAGGCCAACGGCAGGAGCCAGCGGAATAGCGTGGGGCGGTACCAGCCGCTCCCTTCGAAGCACAGGATGAAGCTGAGCAGGTAGCGCCCCAGTGGAAGCACCCAGAGAAACGGAATGGGGGCCACCTCCTGGCTCAAGTGATTGGCCACGGCGAGCCACAAGGTAGAAGCGCAGGCCGCCAGCGCGATCCAAAGCAGTGGCCGATTCTCCGGCCCAATGAAGTCCGCCGATTCCGGTTCCCTGGGGCAGGCGGTTTCGCCTGCCTCGGCCCCCTCCCTGGTGGGGCAGGCGGTTCCGCCTGCCTCGCCCGCAAGCGGGCGCGTCTTTTTCAAATTCTCAAACCCGCCACCCCAATTCCGCACCGCCGAAAGCCCCGCCAGAATCACCACCCCTAGATACGCGCCCGTCCACCACAAGAGCTGATGCTTCCCGGAGAGAAGCGGCTCGACGACCGCGGGGTATGCGAATAAAGCCGCCAGCGAAGCCGCGTTCGACAAGGCGAATAGCCGGTACGGAAAGCGAGCCCCGCGCGCCGCATACCAGGATTGCAGCAACGGGCTGGTAGTAGACAAGAGAAAATACGGCAGCCCCACCGAAACGGCCAGAAGCCAGAGGATCGCAAACGCCGGATTACCGCCTCCGGACGGCGTCCACTCGAAGCGCGGGCGCAAGGGCAGCGCCGCCAGACTGAGGGCCAGAAGCGCCAGGTGAATCGCGGTTTGTGCGCGGCGGCCGAGGCGCGTGATCCAGTAAGCGTAGAGGTAGCCGATCAGCAGGGCCACCTGAAAGAAGAGCATGCAGGCGACCCACACTCCGGCGGAGCCGCCGAACCTGGGCAGGATCGCCTTGGCGATCATCGGCTGCACCAGAAACAGAAGGGCCGAACTACTGGTAATCGTCAGGGCGTAGAGCACGCCGTCGCGTTTGAGCTTCATGGGCCACATTCAATTGCAGCATAGGAGCAAACGGAGAGCAAAGAGAGCTGGACGCGGAGACGCGGAGTCGCGGAGATCGGAACGCGGAGAAGGACGAGAAAACGGGGATTGGCGGAGTCCGCTCACCCCACCGGCCCTTGCGGTTGGGGCGCAATTCGGTGGCAGCCACCATAACCCCCAAAATTCCCGGCGTAATTCGGTGGCAGTCACCATAACCCCCATATTCCGGCGATTGCTTTTGTGCTTGCCTCGTCTGTGAATCGGTGTTGCACTATAGGACAATGCTCCGATTCATCATGCTTCTTACCCTGCTGGCCGGCGGGCGCCAGACTGTCTGGGCGTCTTGGGTGACGATCGCTCCCATGATGCCGTGGCCCGTGAAGGTGGAGTCCATCCCGGGGTCCCTTGCGATCGACGGCTCCTTTACGGCGGTAGTCACGGCATGCTCCGATGCACGCATGGAAGGAGCCGTCGCCCGGCTCACGGCAAAGATCTCCAGGCAGACTGGGATTCCCATGGGGCTCACCAAACCTGCCGATGCCAGCCGTCCCACCTTGCGCGTGGAGTGCGCCGCCGCCGGACCCACGCTCCCCACTCTGGGTGAGGATGAATCGTACACTCTCGATATCTCGGCCGACGGCGCACTTCTGAAGGCTGCCAACGGGGCGGGCGCGCTCCACGGGTTGGAGACGTTCCTGCAGTTGATCGCGCTCGGCGGCGACGGCTACCAGGTCTCCGCCATCCACATCCAGGACAAGCCCCGATTCCCCTGGCGCGGGCTGATGCTCGACGTCTCCCGCCACTGGATGCCGCTGGCTGTGGTGGAGCGCAATCTGGACGCCATGGCCGCCGTGAAGCTGAACGTCTTCCACTGGCACCTCTCCGACGACCAGGGCTTCCGCGTGGAGAGCAAGCTCTACCCCAAGCTGCAGCAGCAAGGATCGGACGGCCACTACTACACGCAGACTCAGATCCGCGAAGTGGTGGAGTATGCCCGCAACCGCGGCATCCGCGTGGTCCCGGAGTTCGATATCCCCGGCCATACGCAGAGCTGGCTGGCCGCCTATCCCGATCTGGCCAGCGTGCCAGGCCCCTACACCATCGGCCGCACGTGGGGTGTCTACGACCCCGTGATGGACCCGACCCTCGACGCCACCTACAAATTCCTGGATGCCTTCATCGGGGAGATGGCGCAGCTTTTTCCCGACCCCTTCTTCCACATCGGCGGCGACGAGGTGAACCCCAAGCAATGGAACGAGTCCGCGCGGATCAAGGAGTTCATCCGGCAGCACAAGCTGGATGGCCCGCACGGCCTGCAGGCGTACTTCAACCAGCGGATTTTAAAAATACTGGAGAAGAACCGCAAAACGATGATCGGCTGGGATGAGATCCTGCACCCCGACTTGCCCACCACGGCCATCATTCAATCCTGGCGCGGCCCAAAGTTTTTGTCCGACGCGGCCGCCAAGGGACACCGCGCTATTCTCTCGTCGGGCTACTACCTGGACCACCTCAGCCCCGCCAGCATGCATTACGCGGTCGATCCCCTGGCCGGTCCCGCCGCCGACCTGACGCCCCAGCAGATGGCGCTGATCCTGGGCGGCGAGGCCTGCATGTGGGCCGAATATGTCAGCTCGGAGACCGTGGATTCGCGCATCTGGCCGCGTATGGCAGTCATCGCGGAGCGCTTCTGGTCGCCCAAGGAGTTCACCGATGTCAGCGGGATGTATGCGCGCATGGAGACGGTCAGCCGCCAGCTCGAATGGACCGGCGTGGAGCACCGCGCCAATTATGGTCCGATGCTCGACCGCCTGACCGGTGGGCAGCCCGCCGAACCGCTACGGGTTCTGGCGGACGCCAGCAACGGGCTGGGGCTTGGCCCCCGCGCCCGCACGCGGAAATACACCAGCCCGATTCCCCTCAACCGATTCGCGGACGCCGTCCGGCCGGAAAGCGAAAGCGTCCGGCTGTTGGAATTGGCCGCCACCAGCTATGTCTTGAGCCATGATGCGGGCCAGGGCGCAATGCTCCGCGAGCAGTTCGCACGCTGGGCTGCCAATGACGCGCGCTTCCAGCCGATGTCCGAAGGCAACGCGCTGCTGCAGGAGCTGAAGCCGCTGTCCAAAGATCTCGCCGAGTTGGGCGCCATGGGTCTGAAGATTCTGGATTACCTCGGCGGTAGCCAGCCCCCTCCGCCCGACTGGATCGCGGCGCAGAACCAGGAGCTCACACGCATCCAGAAACCCAACGCGGAAGTCACGCTGGCGGCGTTCCGTCCGGTCAAGGTGTTGCTGGATGAGCTGGCGCGCAAGGGCCGATGATCGCCTGCATTGGGGGCGCTCATCTCGACCGGCACGGCGTGCTGCGCGGTCCTCTGGTGCTCGGGACGTCGAATCCCGGCGCCGTCCATGTCGCGGTGGGCGGAGTGGCGCGCAACGTGGCGGAGAACCTGGCCCGCCTCGGGGAGAAGGGGACGCTGGTCTCGCGAGTGGGGAATGATGTGGCCGGCCGTCAGGTTCGCGAGCACGCCGATGCCGCGGGGATCGATACCGCCCTGTTCACGATCTCACGCCGGCACCCGACGGCTTCATACACCGCGATCCTGGAGAACAACGGCGAACTGGTGGTCGGGCTGGCCGATATGGAGATCTACGAGGAGGTCACGCCGGCCGTACTGGAGCCGTTCTTGGGACGACTGCGGGAGCATTCGCATTGGTTTGTAGACGCGAACATTCCCGGAGCCACCATCGACTGGCTGCTCTCGGTGGCCGGCGGGATCCCAGTGGCAGTGGACGCGATCTCCGTGGCTAAGGCCCCGCGTCTGGCGCCGCTGCTCCCCCGGATCTCCCTGCTATTCGCAAACCTGGTCCAGGCAGACGCAATCTGTGGGGCGGACCCCCCGGTCCGCGGCCGACCCCCTGGTCGGCCTGTTGGCCGCATGCCGAATTCCGATTCAAAGGGCGACGGCGGGTCCAGGGGGACCCGCGCGGACCAGGGGGTCCGCCCCACAATCGAGGCTACCTACCGGGCGATGCTGGCTAAGGCGTGTGGTCTGCTTCGCGCGCGGAAGCAACTGGTGAGCACGGCGGACTTGATCGCGGTGGAATCGATGGCGCGCGGGCTTGCCAACCTGCGCGGGCATCGGGCAGTGTGGCGCCAGGACCTGCTGGATGGCGTGATCGCGGCGGCGATCAAGGACGAAATGTCGGGGGGCGGCGGGCATCCGTTCCTCGACGCGGTGCATGAGGCGTTGCGCGGCGACCAACGGGGACGCCTGGCGGCGGGGACCGCCTTGCCGCAGATTGTCGCCGATATCCAGAAGCAAATCAGCGAGCATGGACTGGAACCGAAGCGGGAGCCACGCGTGGTGGGGTTGGATCTGTACAGGGCTGAGGACCTGGCGCATGTGCGCGTGTTGCACCAACTGGGCATCTTACGGATTTCGGGGTTTGTGNNGGGTATGCTTTAGCTTGCCCAACTAATAAGAACCAAGCGTTCGGCAAGCTAAAGCATACCGTACAAGCACAAGAACAGTGGAATCTGCGGTGGAGTCCGGAGTTTCACGCGAACTGCATCGAAGCCGCCATGTATGGCGCGACCCTGTCGGATGCCAGCCGCGCGCGGCTCGCGGAGCTTGCACATGGCATGGAGCGGAGTGCTTCGGGCGCCGCCGGACTGCTGCTGGAGTCCTGCCTGATGGGACACCTCGATCTGGCGCGTGAGTTCCATGCGCGGCTGGTCGAGTTGCTGCGTGAGGATGGCGATTTCGTCTCGGTAGGGGCCGCGCTGGCCACGCTGCTCTATATTTACCGCTACGACGACGTGCTCGGCTCGGCTGGACTTGCGGGGGTCGGCGACATTCTGGTGGAGGCCTACGACCGCGCGCTGTGGCTGCTGGAAGGTTGCGGAGCGGCGCAGGGCCAGGAGCGCGAAGTCATTCAGGCGGTCCGGACTTTGCGGGACACGCTGGAACGCTGTGGATCTGCGCTGGGGTTGGATCGCGGCGAATTCGTCACGGTGTTGCGGCGGACCATCGCCGCCAGCAGATGGGCCACCTTGCGCGGCGCGCTCACCGGCGCGCTCTGGAGCCTGTCGGCGGCCACGCTGGAAGATGTGGGCGCGGATCTGCCTCGCACCTCCGATCCGCAACAGTTGGGCGATTTCCTGGTGGGACTCTTCCACGTGGCACGGGAAGTGCTGCAGCGCAATCCCGAATTGCTGGCGGAGATCGATCGGCTGGTGCAGGAAATGGACCACGAGGATTTTCTGGTCGCACTGCCGCCACTGCGCCTGGCCTTTTCGGTGTACACTCCGCGCGAGAAGGACCACCTGGTGGGGACGCTGCTCGGCGATGGCGTCCCGGCTCCGGAGCTGGCTGTGCCGGCAAGCCTGGCGGCCGGTCATCTGGCTTGGGAAGCGCGGCTGCTGGACGAGATGGCGCGCCATGGAATTCGCGGAGGGCGGCGCGCATGAGCGGGGACAGTAACGCCGGTGGGAACACCGGCGACAGGATCGCCGGCGCTACGAGGATTCGCTGGCGGCTGATCCTCGGTGCAGATGCTCAGGATTGCCTGGGTTGCCAACTGGGCGCCGAGGACAGCGAGCGGGACGCAGCACTGGGCTTCCTTTATGGCCGCGAGTCGGGCGCGGAGCGCAATACGCGCGGCGCGGACCTCTCCGCTTCGCAGCTCTCCGTTCCCGATTGGATCAACCAGGTGCACACTCTGTTTCCGAAGGCCACCATCGAGCGCCTGGAGAAGGACGCCCTGGAGCGCTACAAGATCGATGAGATCGTCACCAATCCTGGCGTCCTGAGCCGCGCCACTCCGAGCCAATCCCTGCTGAAGGCGGTGCTCCGGACCAAGCACCTGATGAACCAGGAAGTGTTGGCGATGGCGCGCCAGTTGGTGCGCCGGGTGATCCAGGAGCTGATCGAGAAGCTTGCAAGGCCCGTGCGCCAGCCCTTCTTCGGGTCGCGCGACCGGCGACCGTCGTTCGTCAAGATCGCGAGGAACTTCGATTGGCGCACTACCATCCGACGCAATCTGAAGCACTATGATGCGGCGTCGCGGCGCCTGGTGATCGAAACGCCGCATTTCGTCTCGCGCGTCCGCCGCCACGTCGACCGGTGGCAAATCATCATCGTGGTGGACCAGTCCGGGAGCATGGCGGGCAGCGTGATCCATTCCGCTGTGACTGCCTCGATCTTCTTCGGGATTCCCATTCTGCGGCCGCATCTCATCCTCTTCGATACTTCTGTGGTGGATGTGAGCGAGGACTGCGTGGACCCGGTGGAAACGCTCATGAAGGTGCAGCTTGGGGGAGGCACCGATATCGGACAGGCGTTACAGTACGCCTTCGGTCTGATCGACAACCCGCGCCGCACCATAGTGGTCCTGGTGACCGACTTTTACGAAGGAGCACCCGTCGAGCGGCTCTACTCGACGACCCGGCAGCTTCTCGAAAGCGGTGTCACGCTGCTGGGCCTGGCGGCGCTGGATGAAGAGGCTGATCCCGCTTATGATCACAATGTCGCGGCCAGGATGGTGGAACTGGGCGCGCAGGTGGGCGCGATGACGCCCGGCGAATTGGCCAACTGGGTGGCCCAGAAGGTGCGCTGATGGCCAGGCAGGATCTGCTCGCGCTCACGCCGGACGACCTGATTGCCCTGAGCAATCGCGGCATCGTCAAGCGCGCCCAGCGCGAGGTGGAAGCGGGCGAGGCAGGCGCCGAGGTCTCGGAGGATGCCGACGGCAACGTGATGGCCCGCTGGCCGGACGGTGCGGCCTGCCGCATCTCTCCGCGGGAGAAGCTCTCGGACGGTTGTTGCACCTGCGCCGCCACCGCCGTCTGCCGCCACCTGATCGGCACGATACTGGGTTATCAAGCGCAGACCTCCAAGTCGAAGGATGCACCTACGGCTGCGGAGAGTTGGGATCCCGGCGCCATTCCCGATGAGGCGCTCTCCTCGTGGTGGACGGCGAAGCAGCTCGCGTTGCTGCGTCAGCAATTCGACGCCGGAATGGTGGTGGAACTGCATCGGGGGGCGCGGCCGGGAGCACGCCTGCACAGCATCGCTCATTCGCTGCGCTTTCTGGTGCCGGGCGACCCGCGCTACACGCGCTGCGACTGCGCGGAACAGGCGCCTTGCAAGCACGTCCCTCTGGCCATCTGGGCGTTTCGGCTTCTGGCTAAGGGCCGCGATTAGGGCCTGGTCTCGACCGAGCGCGAATCGGCCGCTCCGCCCTCGCGGCTCCTGCACGACATCGACAGCGCGTTGGAACAGTTGCTCGACTATGGCATTGCCGATCTGCCGGAGGCGTTGGCCAGTCGGCTGGAGCGCCTGGAAAGCGAGTGCCGAGGGAGCGACCTGGTGTGGCTGGCTGAGATCCTGATGGAGTTGGTCAAGCAGCGCCGGCAGTATGAGAGTCACGACGCGCGCTTCAGCCCGGCGCAGGTGGCGGCGCTCATCGGCGAACTGGTGATTCGCGCGGACGCAACGCATTTTCCGGAACAGCCCGTGCCGCAGATGTTCATTCGCGGATCGTCGGCGGAGGCCACTGCGGAGATGGGCAACGCGCGGTTGATCGGCCTGGGCACGTCGGTGGAATTGCGGCGGAGCAGCGTGGTGGTGGCCGCGTATTTGCAGGACGCGGCGACGGGTGTGGTGGTCGCGTTGCCGCGCGAGTTCGCCGATCCGAGCGCGGCTGATCTTGGCGCCGCCGGTAAGATCTCCGGCCGGAAGACGAGTGGCGCTGCGAGCGTTCCCCGCGCCTTCTCGGAACTGGGGCGGACCAGCATCTTCAAGAGCGCCAACCTCGCGGCGGTGGGAGCGGGACAAATTCTCGTCCATGGGGGCAAGCGGTCGCCCAATTGCGAGTTTCAGCCAGGGCGCTCGCGGGCGGCCCTGAATCCGCAGAACTACCAATGGGAGCAGCTTCGCCCTCCGGTTCTGGCCGGCGGGTTCGGGGATCTGCTGGAACAGCAACGGCTGCGCCCGCATCCCTGTCTGCGTCCGCGGCGTCTTACGGAGGATCTGCACGTGTGCGCCATCGCGGCCGTGGAGGATTCGCGATTCAACGTCCGCGAGCAAGCGGTGGAGGCTACGCTGCGGGATGGGGACGGCCAGAGTGCCACGCTGGTTCACCCTTACCATTCGCGCGGACGATCGGGCGTCGAGGCGCTGATGCACCATTTGCGAGGCTCGAAGCTGCTGTTTGTGGCGGGCAAGGTGAGGCTGGGNNCGGACGGTGGATGCTGCAGCCTTGGATCAGCGAGGAGGCGGCGGTGAGCGAAGCGCCCGCGGATGGCGGGGAGGCGGCGCCGGTGACTCCCCTTCGGCGGCATCTGGGCGAGCTGCTGGACCTGATCGGTGAGTGCGCGCTGGTGGGACGGGCGCGCGTTCCCGAGAGGATGTGGCGGGATCTGCGGGCGCAGTCGAAGAGTCTGGGACTGCTGCAGATTCCGGACACGATCGGGCCGGCGTCGGTATTGGCGCTGAGCGGGCTGGTCGTGTTTGCATTGGCGGGGCAGAGCGGCGCGCTCCGCTATTCCTAACAGGCTATTAGTGTTGCCATCTCTGGAGGAAATCGTTGGCTTTCACGATCTCGATTCCGGCATATTGCCTGAGACGCAGCAAATCTTTATCCCACGTTACGATATAGTTTGAGTGGGCTTCCACCGCACATTCCAGGATTCGGTTGTCCGGCGGGTCTTCCTTTATCACATCCAGGACCTGCGTAGGCGTGACGTGATTCGTAAAGCTGAGCAATCGGAGCCTGGCATCATGCAGCCGGTATCCATCCCACGCGAACTTCTCCCGGAGCACACGGATGGTTTCATCGAGGATAGCGTCCGAAATGTCGATCCGGATTGTGCCAGCGCGCGCCATGGTGAACAGGTGTGCGCCAAATCCCTGGGAGTTCAGCGTTCCGATATAGACGCTAGTATCTACCGTGACGCTGACCACTATCGGCACTGTTCCCTGCGCCATTCATGTACGATGTCTGCCGACTGCTCCTCGGTGAATCCGGAGGCGCGACCTCGCTCTTGCCCATAGGCAAGCAATTCCTGCCACGCTTGCTCATCCAGACCCTTCCGTAATGCTTGCTCGGCCAGTTCCTCGACTGTCTTACCCGCCATCAGCGCCAGTTCCTGGATCTCCACCAGTAAATCATCAGGCACATGCAGGTTGTTCGTCGCCATATTGCCCTCTTTTCAATGGTACAGCACGCAGCACGATCTGCGGGCCTCCTCTGGCGGGCGTTTGCTTGCCCGGCGCGGGAGGGCCTGGCCCACGGCGTAGTACTCGATGATCCTCTCTTCGCGGCGCTGCTTCCACTAGGCCGCGGTCGTCACCTTTTTCCCGTTGTTCATCGTGACGACGTCGGGCATGGCCGGGCGGTCGGGAAGTTCGTTGACGCCTGGCATGGGCCGCATGGGGGTGGCAATCGGAGGAACCGGGATTTCGTGTGGATCGGGCCTGGCGCCAGGGACTGGCGACTGTCCGCTCAGAATCCACACCCCGGCGGCAAAGACTAAAACGAAATAGATCGTGCGATGCTTCACGGCGATTCTCACTTTTCTCAGGCAAGGCCGAATGCTTTCCGGACCTGCTCGATAAACACGGCTACTTTCACTACCGGATCGCCTGCACCCAGTGTCTCGATCGGCAGATAGCCGCGATAGCCTCCCTTGTCGATGATGGCTTTCACTTTCGCCAGGTCGGTCGGCGTTTCCTTCGTGCCATATCCGACGGCTTCCTTGAGCTGCCAGGAAACGGCGTAAGGCAGCAGCCTTTCGATCTCCTCGTACGGATCCTTCTCCCGCAGGCTTCCTACGTCGAGGATCGATCCGAACCACGCCGAGTTTACCGCGGTGATGATCCGGATCGCCTGGTCCGCCGTCTTCACGAAGTCATTGTGATTCTGCAGGCCTACGATGACGCCATGCTTCTGTCCGTATGCGGCGCACTCGATGAAATCCGGGACCATCCATTCGAGCACCTGGTCGAAGGTGTGACCCTCCGGCATCTTCGGACCGGTGAAGACCCGGATCACCGGCGCGCCCAACTTGCTCGCCACTTCGATCCAGTCCCTGACCAATTGGACTTCCGCCTTGCGGCTCGCGGCATCGGGCAAGGTGAAATCGTTGCGCACGCCGGTGCCGCTGAGGGCGACGCCGTTGAGGAATGCGGTCCGCTTCAGGCTGAAAACGGATTCGTCGCTGGGGACCTTCGGATATCCGGGGAAGTAGTAGCCAGTGGCATCGAGCGCGTCAATGCCGTGCTGCGCGCAGTAGCGGACCACATCTTCCAGCGTCATCGTCCCGGCCTTGAGCGGCTTGTCGAAGGAGTAGGCATTCAGCCCCACCTTGAGTCTGGTACCGGAGGTGCGGAGGGCGCGGGCCTGGCCCAGCGCGGCGCGGGGCCAAATCGCAGCGGACGCGGCTGCTGTGCCGAGGGCACCCTGGAGAAAGTTGCGACGGGAATTAACGGTCTGCATAGCTGATAGCATACACGGCCCGTCGATCTCCGGGGGAGTCACGCCAGCGGGAGTGCGCTTTCTGATTTAGTCTCCCGATCGTGGCAGCGAATCAACTCGCTGAACTCGGGCGCGATGACTCCCGTCCCCAGACTGGTGACATACCGGCACGTGGAGTAGGCGGAGGATTTGGAATTGTAATAGGATTCCCAGCCCTGGTATCGCGATTTGTCCAGGGGTGTCTCGAATGGAAACTTGACGTTGAGCTGGTAACATTGGCATCGCCACGGTTTCGGGCTGAGGCGCGCCCGGAAGGAATCCTGTTGGCGGCAGAGGCGCATGTACAGGGGGTCGGAACCGAACTCCTGGAGCAGCGCTTTCGTTTCCGAACTGCTTGGCTGGAACGGGAGGTTGGTGATCGCCAGACGATATCCGGCGGCGGTCTGGTAGACTCGCGCGGCCAACCCGTGGCGCTCGGCCACTTTCCGGAAGCCGTCGATGAATGGATCGGGCGGGCTCGGCGCGGGTTTCGAGGGCTTGCCGAAGAGCGACCCGAAGATGCCTCCCAGACTTCGGCCGGCGGCATGCGACTGGGTCTTGGGGTCCACATCGACGTCGACGAACATCAGGCTGGATGCGTTGAGAACGAGTGCGCCGTATGCATTGCGGGTAACCACCGCGCCGGGCGTTCCCTCGGAGTTGGGAAATGCCTGGAGGACGGGCTCGGGCAAGGGATGTTCGCCATATTCGTATTGCCCACGTTCGGAGCGTCCAGCGGCGATGCGCGCGGCTGCGCGGTTGGCGATTTCCCGTGCGCAGTCGCGAGCCGCCTCGACGCTGTCGTTGGACCATCCGCGCGCGCTCGCCCTGACACGATCCCCGCCGGGCCGGGTTGCTTCGCCGGAGGCGCGCGTCCAGTAGCGGGCAAGCTTCATTCCGCCAAGGTACCACGGGCGGTCTTACCGGTGAACTGGGGGCAGACAGCACTGTCTACGCAGCCCAAAGACCGGGCCTTGGGCCAGTGTGGTCTGTACCCAGCAAAAAGCAACACAGGCAAGAATGCCCGTGCCACAACGGGAATCGCATATGATGGCTGGATGATCCGCCTGCGCGCGCTTGCCCTTTTCGCTGTCCTTGCCTTGCTGGCGCAGGATCGGCCGAAGGTCTTCCGCATTACGCCGGTCCGGCCCGTTGCGGAACTCCGATCCGAGGCGCTCGCCGACCATCCGCCGAAGGAGGTGGGCGACTTTCGCCGGCCGGATCTCGTCGACCTCGCGAAGCTTGACCGGCGGATCAAACTCGACATTCGCTACGCGACTACAGACAACTTCCTCAGCACCCCCGTCTACACTTCGGCCCGCGCTTTCCTGCAGAGACCCGCTGCCGAAGCCCTCCTGCGCGCCCATCGAGAGCTGATGAAGCAGGGTTACGGACTGCTGATCTTCGACGCGTATCGGCCGTGGTATGTCACGAAGATGTTCTGGGACGCGACGCCGCCCGACAAGCACGAGTTCGTCGCCGACCCTTCGAAAGGCTCCCGGCATAACCGGGGCTGCGCCGTGGACCTCACGCTGTATGACCTGAAGAGCGGCCGCGAGATCGAAATGACCGGGGTGTACGATGAGATGTCGGAACGCTCTTATCCGAACTATGCCGGCGGCACGGCGGAGCAGCGCGCTCTCCGCGATCGGCTCCGCGGAGCGATGGAGAAGCAGGGATTTACGGTTTACGATTCCGAGTGGTGGCACTTCGACTACCAGGATTGGCAACATTACGCGATCCAGAACATCCCGTTCGATGAGATTCGCTAGTGCTGCAAGTAAAGAATGCCCGTGTTACCGGGGCGAGAGCAGATCCCGAAGCCTCACCTTTACGGCTTGCTCATTCGGGCTCTTGCCTCCGGCTTCCAACCAGGCCGTGAGCTTGCGCATAGGAAGTTCGTGGAGCGTGGTCGGCGCGTCCACCGCGACGGTAAGGCGGGTCGCCGGTCCGGGTGTGGCGTCCATCAGACCGCATCGCTTGAACTCGGCGAGCGCTAAGGCGGCGGCCTCGTACAGCGACGAGGCTGAGACCTGGGCGGCGTGCGTGATTCCTTCGGTGTCGGTGAAGGATACGCGGCACGCTCGGAGGTTGGGCACTTCTCAATGGTAGGCGAATAAAAGGCGAAAATCAAGTGGCAAATGGACCACCGATTATTTTGCGGTGGGCAAGCTAAAGCATACCCTACAGAACTTGCTACACTGTGTGGCAAATGTTTGCTGTGTCGTTCTTTGAATGGCTGTCGACCAGTGCCGTGGCGAATGCCATGAACGGTCCGGAATGGGCGTTCCCGGTGGTCGAGAGCCTGCATTTCATGGGGTTCGCCCTGTCGATTGGAACCATCGCCATCGTCGACCTGCGCCTGCTGGGATTGGGAATGCGCCGGCAGACGGCCCGGGAACTCGCTGCGGATCTCGATCCGTGGACATGGGCGGGCATCGCGCTGATGTTGATCACGGGTCCGCTCATGTTTTCAGCGGATGCGGTCAACTACCATTCCAACCCTTCGTTTCAATTCAAGATGACGTGCCTGATGCTGGCGCTGCTCTTCCACTTCACGGTCCATCGCAGGGTGACGAAGTCCGAGGTCTCGCCGATTGCGGCCAAGTTGGCGGGGGGGCTGTCCCTCTTGTTGTGGACCGCGGTGGTGGCGGGCGGACGGATGATTGCGTTTGTATGAGTGGGTGAGGCGCCCTATGTCTATTGTTTCAACGCTGGAGTGGATCGAAAGCACGGATCTCAGCACCGCCATCCGGGAGGGGGCTCTTCCCTATCCGATTCTGGGTGGAATTCACCTTCTGAGCATTGCCTTGTTTGGAGGCATGCTGCTGGCTACGGATCTGCGCCTGCTCGGTTGGGCGATGGTGCGGCGGCCTGTGTCGGACATCGTGCAGCAGTTCCGGGGGTGGAAGCGGTTCGGGTTTTTGCTGGTGGTGGCAAGTGGTTTACTGCTGGCTTGGGCCGAGCCGCAAAAGCTCTATCGGAGCCCGTCTTTTTGGATCAAGATGGCGCTCTTCGCGCTCGTGGGCGTTCACGCTCTGGTGTTTCGCGCGGGAGTCTATGCGGACCCGGCCAGGCTCGACAAGGGCGTCACGACGCAAGCCGAGCTGGCGGCGGCAATGTCGTTGATCCTGTGGGCCGGGCTGATTGTTTCGGGGCGTCTGATCGCCTTTGATGCTTAGGTACGGTCGTGGATTACGATCACGTCAGGAATCGTGCCCGGAGCTCGGGTGTGGGCATCATGCAGGCATCCCTCTTGCCAAACCAGCGATAGCGGTGGCGCGCGATGAAGTCGTAGATCAGGTCGCGCAGCGGCCGGGGCACGATGATGAACGCATAGAGCAGCGGCCACGGAAAGCGCAATCGGCGGGCGATGCGCAACGCCGCAGTCGACCGCGTGTACGCCCGGCCTTGATCCATCAACACGATGCTGTCCGGAAGGGGGGCGCGTGCATCGGATTGCTCGATCAGGCGTTGGGCGGCTGGTGACGAAAGAGTCGCGAAACGCAAACGGGCGGATGGATCGCGAGCGATGATGAACTGCACCGAGCTGTTGCACAGGTTGCAGACGCCATCGAAGAGGACGACTGGGGCCTCTGGTTGCGGCCGATCTGCTGGGTTTCCGGGTGACACTCGATATACAGTTCAAACACTATCATATCGATAGTGGATCGTAGGGTATGCCTTAGCTTGCCCCGGGGTGCGTACCCCTTTTGTGCTTCGGTGGGCAAGCTAAAGCATACCCTACGCTTGACTCTGCGGCCTGAGTTTGATAACACTCTTTAGGACTGCACTCGAACGAACGGTAGGTTGGTTCGTTTACACTCGGGGGGAATGGGATTGGGGAAAATAGATTACATGCGAATGCCGTGCCGAGGGGCTATGGTGACCTGCTCGATGGTGGCTGTCCTATGCCTGGCGGCCGTCCCGGTTTCCGGTCAGACGGCCAATCGAGCGGCGCGGATGCCCGACGGCAAACCCAACTTGAACGGGATCTGGCAAGCCATGAATACCGCGAATTGGGACCTGCAGGAACATGCCTCGCGGCCAGGACTGGTGGTGGCGCTAGGCGCCGAGGGCGCGGAACCGGGAGGGCCTGGAGTGGTGGAGGGCGGTGAAATTCCGTACCTGCCGGCCGCCAAGGAGAAGAAGAAAGCCAACTTCGCCCAGCGCCTGAACGCCGACCCCGAGATCAAGTGTTACCTGCCGGGCGTGCCGCGAGCCAACTACATGCCCTATCCGTTCCAGATCCTTCACAGCGCCAAGGCCATCTTCATCGCCTACCAATATGACGGCGCCGTTCGCAACATTCTCCTGAAGGATCCTGGACCGGCGCCGGCCGACTCCTGGATGGGACAGTCGGTGGGACACTGGGAGGGGGACACGCTGGTGATCGATGTCACCGGTCTGGATGAGCGCACCTGGTTCGACCGGGCCGGAGACTTCCACAGCGATGCGCTGCACGTGGTAGAACGCTATACGGCGCTTGGGCCGGACATACTCTCTTACGAAGCTACGATCGAAGATCCCAAGGTGTTTTCGCGGCCGTGGAAGATCAGGATGCCGCTCTATCGCCACGTCGAGAAGGATGCCCGGCTGATGGAATTCAAGTGCGTGGAGTTCGCCGAAGAATTGATGTACGGCCAGTTTACGAAGAAGACCGAGAAGTGAATCGTCCCCGCCGGCTGCATTCGGGGAGTAAAGGGAAGGAGAAGCTGCGAATGAAGACCAAGTATGTCGCTGTGGTGGCTGCCGGTTTGATTCTGGCGACGGCGCCGGCGTGGGCGCACCATGCTTTTGCCGCTGAGTTTGACGCCAAGAAGCCCGTCCACCTGGTGGGCGTCGTCTCGAAGGTGGAGCTGATCAATCCTCACGCCTGGATCCACGTGGACGTGAAGGAGCCGGATGGCAGTGTGACCATGTGGATGGTGGAAGCGGGCAGTCCGAACGTCCTGCTGCGGCGCGGTTTAACGAAAACCTCCGTGCCGACGGGGACGCAGGTGGTGGTGGAGGGTTATCAGTCCAAGGACGGATCCAAACGGGCCAATGGCCGCGATATCACCCTGCCCGATGGTAAGAAACTTTTCCTGGGCTCGTCTGGTACCGGCGCGCCGTACGACGAAAAGAAGTAGGAGGACACGACCATGAGCTGTCGATTTTTCGTATCCTTAACGGCGCTGGCGGCGATGCTGGCAGCGCCACTCTCAAGCCAGACTCCGAAGGCCGCGCCGCCGGCGGCGAAAGCCAAATCGAGTATTCCGCGCACCCCGGATGGCCACCCCGACCTCCAGGGAGTCTGGACCAACGCTACCATTACGCCACTGGAGCGCCCCGCGGCGCTGGCCGGGAAAGCCACGCTGACCGATGCCGAGGCCAAGGCAATCGAGAAGAATAGCGCGGACGAGCTCGCCAAGCTGGATGGTGCGTCGGAAGGGCCGTTGCTGGCCGCTGCCGGCTCCTCCGGAACGGGCGGGTACAACGTGCTGTTCATCGACCGGGGATCGGAATTCGCCCGGGTGGATGGCGTGAAGCGCACGTCGTTGATTGTCGATCCGCCGGATGGGAAGGTTCCCCCCATGACACCGGAGGCGCGCCAAAGGTTGGCCGGGACGTTCCGCGGCGGCCGTTATGACAGCGTGAACGAACGCCCGCTGGCCGAGAGATGCCTCCTCGGCTTTGGGTCCACGTCCGGACCGCCGATGCTGCCCGTGCTGTACAACAACAACTACCA
>PMTT01000465.1 GCA_003167275.1 Bryobacterales bacterium
GCGCGGCAGATGTCGATGTTCGGTGGAATGCTCTCGTTCCAGGTGGCGGGCGGGCGAGAAGCGGCCATGGCTGTCGCCGCCCGCTGCAGGCTTTTCATTCGCGCTACCAGCCTGGGAGGCGCCCACAGCCTGATTGAGCACCGCGCCTCAGTGGAAGGGCCCCAGTCCCGCACCCCGCAGAACCTGCTGCGCCTGTCGGTGGGACTGGAACACCCCGACGACCTGATCGCCGATCTGGAACAAGCACTGGGATAGGTTCCTGAATGCGTGAGCGGACGGGTGCGATCCGGCTACGTTCGGGCGCCCCCGATGTGGCATCATCGTTATTCACCCATAGCAGAGGAATGGAAGAAGCAGAGCCTTCGGCTCAAGGACCGGCACGGATGGAAGTCAAGGCCCGGCTATGCCATCTGTGTGCTCGACCGAGGTGCTATTCGTTTCGATTATCCCGATGGCTGGGACGTGAGCGCCGACTCAGGCCAGGTAAAACGTTCGGGACCGTCCTGAACCCGACGATAACTGTGTCGTTGCCGTGTCCCAGATGCACCTTCCGCGCGCCCTTGCCGATCAGGTTCCCATCCGTGAGCTGGTGTTCAAGTCGATCCAGAGTGACAACCGGGAGATTCTGGAGCGTAAGGAGATTGCCGAGACCGCGCGCGAAGACGGAGTGGAGCTAGCCTTCGGTGAGGTCCGCCACATGGATCCGAAGGAGAAGCGAGAGGCGGTGTCGCGTCTCGCAGTGGCGAGAGGCGAGGGGGTGTATTGCCTGATCACTTTCGATCTCTGGGCCGAAGATGTGGCGAAGTACGACCGAGTCTGGGAAGAGGTGTTGCGCTCCCTGACGCTGGGCCTGTATATCAAAGACCCAACGGCAGGGCCGCTGGGAAGCTGAGAAAGACGAGCATGGCCGGCGATGAACGCGGATGAGCGCCGATCAAACGGGCGAGAAAGCGCCATAATGAAGCGATGGCTACTGTTCACATGAGCGAAGCCGAGGTGGCCCGTGATCTCCATGCCGTACTGGCCAAAGTGCAGCAAGGCATCGAGGTCGTGATCGAGCAGGATCAGCGGCCCGTTGCGGTCCTCAAGGCGCCCCAGGCCGGAGGTCCAGGCCGCAAGCTGAGCGAGTGCATCGCCCTGGCGAAAGCCTACGAGGAAAAACTTGGCTACGCGCCTATCCCAGATGCCGATTTTGCCAAGGACGTACAGGAAGGCATCGATTCGCGCCGCGACTCGTTTGAACCGCCCGCATGGGATTAGGTCTCGACTCCAGCGTGTTGATCGCCGCCGAGCGAGAGAAGCGGCCTGTCAGTTTGCTTCTGTCTTCGCTTGAAGCCAACTACTCTGAGACCCATTTCATGCTCTCTTCCATCACCGTGATGGAGTTGGAGCACGGCTGGCACCGCGCCAACACTCCAGAGGCCGCGCTCAAGCGACGCCGCTATCTCGACGAGGTGTTTGCCATCCTTCCGGTAGAACCCTTCACCCGTGAGATGGGAGTCCTGGCGGCAAAAATCGACGCCGAGATGAAGAAGGCCGGACTCGTCATCGCGACCGCCGATCTGCTGATCGGAGTGACGGCGCTTCACTACGGCTACGCCATCGGGACGCGGAATGTCCGGCACTTCCAGATGATCCCAGGGCTGAAGGTCATCTCTCTCTAGCGATCCTTTATTGTTGAAACGTCCCATTTCATCACTCTGTCCGTCATATACCGCAGATTGAGTCCAGAGTCGAGACAAGCCTTACGTGAACATTGGGGACTACCGTGCCGTCGAAAGCGTCAACTGTCAATCCGGAGACGCTGGCTGACTGTGCCCATCGCGTGAGCGCACAGAAGAACCATGAATAGGGAAATTGGCAATTTGAACGGCATACCTACCGTCCACTATATATCGCTGCTGCCAACACAAGGCGAGTTTCTCCGCCTCCCCGCGTCCAAGTCCCAGTCCCAGTCCACCCCGACCCCCATCTCCCGTTCCATCCCCCCGCTTGACTTCACCATTCACGCCGATGTATCGTTCCGAAGACACAAGGAGCATTCCATGAGGACGCGACGGTGCGTATCAGCGTTGGCCCTTGAAGCCCAACAAAGCCTGCCCGGGGGTACCACCGATCAGCCGCGCCCCGAGGAAGTCCCGAAATGGAAGTCCGGCCCTCCGCTTCCCTTCATTGTTGGGTGCGCTCAGTTCGTGGGCCAAGTCGCCGGGCAAGATCGATTCCGCGCACAGCATCCCGGTGGACCCGGCGGACGGCAGCCTCTCACCCTCGAGATCGAGAATTGGCGCGTCCAGAAGTGGGTGCACCAGTAATGCAGCGTCTCAAGCCAGTAGACGTGGTCATCGCCGGAGGCGGCTGGGTGGGCCTTGCGATGGCCAAGGAACTCGCCGGCCGTACTTCGCTCTCCGTGGTGGTGCTGGAGCGCGGGCCCGCGCGCCGGTTGAAGGATTACGCGGCCGGCATGGACGAGGTGGACTACACCTTGCGCTACCGGCTGATGCAGAACCTGGCGGAGGAGACCACTACGCACCGCCATTCCACCGGGCAGTCGGCCATGCCCATCCGCCAATACGGATCGTTCAATCCGGGCACGGGCGTGGGCGGCTCGGGTGAACATTGGGGCGGGCTCGCCTACCGCTACCTCCCCGATCAGTTTCGCCTGGCGACCGTGCTGCGCGAGAAGCATGGCCGCGCGAACCTGCCCGAGAATCTGGCGGTGCAGGATTGGGGCGTCACCTATGACGAACTGGAGCCGTACTACTGGCGCGCCGAACAGATGATGGGGATCGGCGGAAAAGCCGGCAACCTGCGCGGCCAGATCGTCGAAGGCGGCAATCCTTTTGAAGGGCCGCGGTCGCATGAGTTTCCTAATCCACCGCACCCCCAGACCTACCTGGTGTCCCTGTTCGCGAAGGCTGCGAAGGAACTCGGATATCATCCATTTCCGACCCCGGCAGCCACGCTGAGCCAGACCTACACCAATCCGGACGGCATCACGCGCTCGGGCTGCGCCTACTGCGGATACTGCCTGCGGTACGGGTGCATGATTGGAGCCAAGGCGCAGCCCACCAACACGCTGCTGCCGCTGCTCGTGAAGCGCAAGAACTTTACGCTGCGGACGGGCTGCTCGGTACGCCGCGTATCGCATCGCGATGGCAAGGCGTCGGGTGTGACGTACGTTAATGAGGCGGGCGCTGAGGTGGAGCAACCCGCCCGCGTGGTGATCCTGGCCTCGTGGACGCTGAACAATAACCGCCTGTTGATGCTGTCGCGCATCGGCGAGCCCTACGACCCCTCGACCGGGAAGGGAACGCTGGGCTGCAACCTGACGCATCAAGTGAGCGCCGCCACGCCGATCTTTCTCGACCGACCGTTGAACGGATTCATGGGCGCGGGCGGCCTCGGCGTGACCCTGGCGGATTTCGACGGAGATTTTGGGCTCGATCCCGCGTTCGGGATTCTGCGCGGCGGGCATATCCGGATCGCCAGCGGAGGCGAGGCTCCCATCGCGTCCTTCGGCAGGATTCCGCCAGGCGAGACGGACGGTTCGTGGGGGTCGGCATGGAAGAAGGCGGCGATCAAGTGGTGGGACCGGTCGGCGAGCATCACGAGCGAAGCCGAGCACCTGGCATATCGGCAGAATTACATCGATCTCGACCCCACTTACACTGACAACTTCGGCGATCCCCTCGCCCGGCTGACGCTGGATTGGACGGACCACGAGCGGCGGCAGGCGGAGATGACGATCAAGGTGCAGGGCATGGTCGCCAAGGCGATGGGGGCGAAGGCCGGCAATCCTGCGCGTCGCGTCGGCGCGCATTATTCGACGGTGGAGTATCAGAGTAGCCATGTGTCGGGAGGCGCGATTGCAGGCGCATCACCCGAGACCAGCGTGTTGAATCCGTGGATGCAGCACTGGCGCATGCCGAACCTGTGGGTGATCGGCGCGTCGGCCTTCCCGCAGAACTCGTCGGGCAATCCCACGATGACGATCATGGCGATGGCGTATCGCGCCGCGGATGCACTGGTGGATCGCTATCTGAAGCACCCGGGAGCCCTCGCATGACCCCTGAACGTGGCGCGGACACCCTTGAAAACACTCCTTGGTGGGGCGGACCCCCTGGTCCGCGGCCGACGCCCCCGTCGTCGGCCTGTTGGCATCGCGCCGGATTACGATGCAATGGGCGACAGCGGGTCCTGGTGGACCCGCGCGGACCAGGGGGTCCGCCCCCCCAGGNNAATGGGCGACAGCGGGTCCGGGGGGACCCGCGCGGACCAGGGGGTCCGCCCCACCAGGGCAATACCGACACCGGCTTTCATCCCGATCTTTGCTCGGCGCGGCGGGCCAGGAACACTCGTGTCTGTCGCGTCGGGACTTCCGGTGTGCGGACCCGTTCCGGGCGTCTCGACGCAGTTCCGGAGCGCACGTCATCTGCCAGGAGGCGTTTTCGAACGCTGGCGCAGCCCGTGGCGCATTCTCTCTCCGCACCGAGGCGGTGCATATGAGACGGCGTGAATTCCTGGAACTCCCCGCGAAGAGCCTGGGCGGCTTGCTGCTCTACACGCTGGCGCGCGAGCCCATCCGCCTCCAGGCGCAGGATGGAACGGTGCGCGTTCCGCTGCGCTTCTTCACGGCGGCGGAGGCGCGCATGGTGACGGCGGCATGCGAGCGGATCTTCCCGGCCGACGACAGCGGGCCAGGCTCGACGGAGGCCGGTGTGGTGATCTATATCGACCGCCAACTGGCCGGTCCCTATGGACGCGACAAGTACCGCTACACGAAGGGACCATGGGTGGAATCCATTCCAGAGCACGGCAATCAGTCGAAGGCCACGCCTCGGGAGATTTATCGGGACGGAATCCGCCTGCTGGAAGATTTCGCGGCATTACCCGCGGCGCAGCAGGACGCAAAGCTCCGCGCAATCGAGAAGACGCCATTCTTCCAACTGTTGCGCCGGCATACGCTGGAGGGGATGTTCTCAGATCCGCTGCACGGAGGCAACGCTGGCATGATCGGCTGGCAGTTGATCGGCTATCCCGGCCCGCGCATGAGCTACCGCGAGGAGATTGGCAAAAATCCGGGCGAGGCATGGCGCCGCAAGCCCGTGAGCCTGGCCGACTCGCTGGGCCATCCCGTGACGGGCTGGGAAGAGGAAAAGGACTGAGGGAGATCGGCGTCTGGCCGGATCGGCAGGGGACCAGGCAGATAACGGTTAGATAGACCACGCGCTGTGAGAGTTGCTATGCTGCTTGGTTTCGATCTGACCATCTATGGCGCCGAAGCTCCAATGCCCGACGTGCGGTACGCAAGTGCGACCCCATGAGAAAGACTGCCAAGCTTGTGGTAGTTTTTGCGGTTTTCCGAATGTACGTAAGGCGGAGGAAGCGGAGGAGATCAGGGAGCTTGACAAACGATACAACTCCGCAAGAACCGTTGCGGCTGGGCGCGGTCGCGAAGGGGTCTTTCTGGGGTATGAGAGCGCTCTGGCGGATTCCGTGGCGGTTCTTTGTCGAAGCTTGGATCAGGCGAAGGTATTGTTATCGAGTGAAAGCGCAGTGTATACCAGTTACTACAGGCAGCGCTCCAGCGGGGGACGGAGGGCGGAAGAGACACCCATCGAGACGCAGCGAGAGGCGACAGATGTGCGGATGTTCCCCTCCTACCACGAAGAGATCGGGTTTGCGGCCTTGTCCCTTGACGGAAAGGGGGTCGGTTCCTACGGAGCCTGCAGCCTTGTCCTGAAATCGATTGCGATCGAGCGGCGGACCACGGTGTTTTGGGAAAATGCGGTGGACTTCTGCAACCGCGTTTGCCCAAAACAGTCCACGCCGATCCCATTGGGATATCGCGCGCCTTGGCCAATACGGGCGAAGCTGGCAGCGGCCAAGGCGGAGCCGCTCCTTGACCGGCAAGCCACACCCGTGGAGTTTTCGCGTATCCTATTGGATGGAGACCGTTTTGTCGAAGTACATATCTATGGGCCTTTTAATCGCCACAGTTTCGACCGGCTTCTGATTCCAAAGAGTTCGGGGAAAGGCGACCGAGCCATGGTTGCGGCGATTCGCGATATTATCCGAAAGGACGGCTTGGGAATTAAGGTTGAGGAGTATTCATGACGGGAGCATTGGTTTCAGGTCAGGACCGTGTTGCTGTCTTCCTGGAGGGCAGCCAGGCTTGGTGTGTCTCGCCGCAATCTCGCTCTCCACAGTCTGTATCGCTCGGGCTCCTGCCGTACTTGTTCGCGGATATGGAGGGTGTAGGCTGCCACCCGGACGCGACGCTTGACTCTACAGGTGCGTTGCTTGATAAGGCGTGCCGCGAAGAACGGGGCCTTCACATGGCCCTGATCTCGATGGATCCCGCGTCGAGTGAGACGACCCGTGAATTGGCCGAGGATGCGCTGGAAGAGTTTCTCGAACATTCGCACGTGTTGGAGTTCATTGAGAATCGGCTCTTTTCGAAGGTCTTGCCCGAAGACGCATTGTGGCACAGCGACGTTGTCTCAGGTGAGTTGCAGGTCTATCCGAAAGTCGGTCTGCTAAAGCGATCTGTGTTAGCGGCCCAAGTGGCTATCGGGCTAGTCCGCGAGGCGTGGGAAGCTCTTCCCGAGGACCTGTTTGCGGAACCTGAGGATCGGGTAGACTTCGAGTCTGTATTGGTGGAGACCGGAGCATTTCGGGTTCTGGCGATGGCCGTCGCGGAGGCCTCCGAGAAGCACAGCAAGGGTAACGCTCAGGTGTCGCTGCTCTCGGAGCGGCGGTACTCGGCGTTTGCCAACTCCCGGAACATCTTGCTGGAGTGGACCAGACGGATACCGGTTCCTCAACAAAACAGAGCGCATTCCAAATGCGGAGAACGCGACGATGAGGAGCGGGACCACTGGCGAGACAAGTCCGTAAAGGCTGCTTCATATGAAGCTTTTCAGAACGTGATTCGCCAGAAGGAAGCGATTCTCGAACAACTGAGCCGACGGAATTTTCAGCAAGTTGATACCTTCGTAGACGACCTAGTTCGACATCAGCTTTCCACCGGAAGGCGGGATCTGGCTGCCAAGTCGCTTTGCGATTTGGCTAAGAGCGCCAAGGAACTTGGATTGCCGGCATACCAATTGGCATGGTCCGGTCAGGCAAGGGAAATAAGCCCGGACGATCCCCGGGTTCACACCCAATTTGCGGATGCTCTCCTGGTCCAAGGTGAGCTACATGATGCTCTGGAAACCTACAACGCCACGGTCCGCGATTTCCCAGAGGATGTGGTGGCCCGAAATGGGAAGGCGGAGGTGCTGAAGTCGTTGGGACGTCTACCGGCGGCACTGGAAGCCTACGAGTCCACGGTCCGCGACTTCCCAGAGAATGTCGTGGCCCGAAGTGGGAAAGCGGAGGTGCTGAAGGCGTTGGGGCGTCTACCGGCGGCACTTCGGGAGCTTGAGTTGCTCCTTGCGGCATAGCGACGCACCAACGTTACCGACGTCGAGAATGGGCGAGCCCTACGCATCCGCTGCTGGAAGACTTCGCGGCACCGCCGTTGGTATCGAAGCCTTGCACAATTCCGAGAGAGCGGACACGAACGGTGAAGGGCAAGACGTGGAAGGCGTATCATCAAGGGTATGTCGGAACTGCACACGATTGAAGATCGCCGGGAACTGCACGAACTGGTGGAGCACATCCCACCGAGGGACTTGCCGGCCGCACGTAAGATCCTGCGTGCGTTGGCCGACCCGGTATGGCAGTCTATTCTCAGCGCACCGATCGATGATGAACCGGAAACCGAGGAGGAACGCTCCGAAGTGGAAGCAGCCCGTGCTGAGACAGGTCCAGGCACGCCGCACGACGAGGTTCTGCGCGAGTTCGGTCTGTGAGCCGCTTCATCTGGACCGACCACGGCAAAGAGCAACTCCGGAGGGTCGATCGCGAGCAGGCGCTGCAGATTCTGTACGCCCTCACCGAGTACGCCAGCAGTGGAAAGGGTCAGATTAAGAAGCTGAAGGGTAGCGGCGACTTGCGTATCCGCGTTGGCGATTATCGGATACGGTTTGAGGTGCTCGGAGAAGACATGTATCGCATCTTGCGGGTCGAACATCGGCGTGAAGCCTACCGAAGCTAGTGTGTCACGGGGCCAATCACCCTCCCACCCGCCTCGCAATCGTGCTACAACTTAACCAGCACGCGGTAATTGCAGAAAGGAGAACTGTATGCAATATCGCTCCACACGTGACGTTCTGTTGGGAACTGGGTTGATGCTGCTCTGCGCGTTGCCGGCCTGGGCCGACACTGCCGCGGGCATGCAAGCTTTCAAGAACAAGGAATATGGCAAAGCGTTCCAGGAATGGAAGGCGGGCGCCGATGCCGGCCAGGCGGAGGCGCAGTTCGATTTGGGCGTCTTGTACGCGCAGGGTCTGGGAGTTCAACGTGATATGACCACGGCCGAGCGCTGGTATCGTAAGGCCGCCGAACAGGGGAACGCCGAAGCGGAATTCGCCCTCGGACAGATGTATTCGCGCGGATGGGGTGTGCCGCGCGATGAGGCCGACGCCCTGCGCTGGTTCCAGATGGCCAATTCCCCCGAATCCGACGGCCCCTCCACCGAGTGGTCCCTGATCGAAGGCTACGGAGTGCAGCAGGACCAGAAACAGGCCGCTTACTGGTACGAACTGGCGGCTCAGAAAGGTCATGCCGAAGCGCAGTACAACCTCGGCCGCCTCTACGCCGAAGGGAAAGGCGGGATACCGCACGACGAGGAGACCGCGGTACGCTGGGTGCGCGCCGCCGCGAGCCAGGGCTATCCTCCCGCACAGGCCCGGCTCGGTACGCGCTATGCCACAGGTCTGGGCATCGCACAGGACGACAAGCGCGCCTATTTCTGGCTCACTCTGGCTTACCTGCACGGCGAAAAGAGTATCGAAAAGCTTCGCGCCGCCACAGCCGCCAAGCTCACGCCTGCCGACGTTTCGGCGACCGATCAGACTGCCCAAAACTGGAAGCCGCGGGTGCCCGCTGCTCCCAAAAAGTAGGCGGTGATGCACCTGCCGATCCGGCTGGCGCTGCCTCTGCTGATTCTCGTTTCGTTACGGGGGCAGGCTGTGCGGGATCCCAACGAAGTGCTCGACCGCGCCCGTTCCAACCTGCAGGAGATGACGCGGCGGCTGACGAACTACGCCTGCATTGAGACGGTGGAGCGGCGCTATTACGAGCCTCCGCCCCAACCGCAGCAGGCCGCTTCGTGCAGCCAGATTCTGGAGGCGCGCAGCCTTCGCACCGAACCGCTGAAGCTCGAAGCCCTGGACCGTCTGCGGCTTGAGGTGACCGTCTCCGAAGGTCATGAGATCCACGCCTGGCCGGGCGCCACACGGTTCGACACGCGCGACGTGGAGGAGATCATCCACCAGGGTCCCATCGGAACCGGCGTCTTCGGCACCCACCTGATCGGCGTCTTCGACAACTCCGCGGTGGATTTCCAGTACGTGGGCGCGAAGCCGGACGCCGATGGGATCGAGCTCGAGTACCGCTATCACGTACCCTTGGCAGCCAGCCGCTACCGCGTGAAGACCGGCTCCACCTGGCAGACCGTACCCTACCAGGGGACGGTCCTGCTGGACGCCGAGACGTTGGATCTGCGGCATTTCACCGTGGAGGCCGGGCCGCTGCCGCCAGCCACTTCCATGTGCCAGGTGGATGCCGCGCTGGATTATCAACGGGTGCGTATCGGCGATGGCGATGTAATGTTGCCTCGCCAGAGCCAGCTTAAGATCGCGATGGACAACGCCCGAGAGACCAACAATGTGACCACCTTCGGCGAGTGCCGCGAGTACCAGACCGAATCGGAACTGCATTTCGATACCGGCGCGGATGTGGATAGCGCCGCTGTGAAACCGATAGTGCGCGCGCCCGTCGCGCTGCCCATCGGCCTCCCGATCGTGCTGGCGCTGTCGGCGCCCATCGACACGGCCACGGCCGCGGCCGGCGACCCGGTCTCGGCAAAGGTGATGAAGCCGGTGCGCCGCCCCGGGTCGAGCGACGTGCTGATCCCCGCGGGCGCGATCGTCCGCGGCCGCCTCACTCGCGTGGAGCGCCACCTCCTGCCGCAGCCCTATTTCCTGATCGCAATGTCGTTCAACCGCCTGACGCGGGGAGACGTCTCCTCGCCCTTCGCAGCGAAGTACGATAGCAACAAGGACCTGGCCAGGGAACTGGGCGCCGAGCTTCGCTCGCGAGCCCGCGGCCTGGAGTTCTGGGACGTCGGCACGTTCCTATTTCCCTCTACCAAACCCAACTACGTACTGCCCGCCGGTTACGAATCGACGTGGGCGACCCTGGCAACTCCGTCGCGGTAGGGTATGCTTTATAGCTTGCCCCGAACAGGTGGTTCGCCGGTCAACGTCGCCGAGAATCTGGTTCCGAGAGGGTGCGGGAGGGACAGAGCTTTCTCACCAAGATCACCAAGTACCACCAAGATCACCAAGAACAAGAACAAGAAAACCACGAAGACCCGATCGCAGATATTCTCCTTTGGTGTTCTTTGTGTTCTTTGTGGTACTTGGTGTGCTTGGTGAGAAAGCTTTTCCCCGCCGATTCGGCAACGGCCTGCCGGCCTCAGCACGTCCCCATTCGCCTGCCTGGGTTGGCACGCGCACTCTCAAGGTGATAGTGTAGGCCCCAAGGACGTTCAAATGCATCGAAGACACTTCCTGATGGGTTCCCTGGCGGCCGGTGCGGCGGTTCGATCGCGCGCCCTGGCTAGTCCCAACGACACCGTGCGCGTGGCTTGCGTGGGCGTTCACGGGCAGGGACGCACGCACATCAGCCGTTATAGCGCGATGGAGAACGTGGAGATCGCTGCGATCTGCGATATCGATGAATCCGTGCTGAACGCNNACTCCCAACCACAACCATACGCTGCAGACCATCTGGGCGTGCCAGGCCGGTAAGGACGTCTACGTGGAGAAGCCCTGCTCGCACGACATGTTCGAGGCGAAACAGATCGTGGCCGCGGCCGCGAAGTACAACCGGCTCGTGCAGCATGGAACCAACAGCCGGTCGAGCATCGCGCGCGAAGCCATCGCGCACATCCGCGCGGGTTTGATCGGCGATGTCTACATGGCGCGCAGCCTCACCTTCAAGTGGCGCGACACCATCGGCCGTAAGCCGGAGGAGCCGGTGCCCGCGGGCGTGCACTACGACCTGTGGCTGGGTCCCGCGCCGGCGCATGCCTTCACACAGAACCGCTTTCATTACAACTGGCACTGGTTCTGGGATTACGGCAACGGCGACCTGGGCAACCAGGGGATCCACCAGGTGGACGTCTCGCGCTGGGCACTGGGAGTGAAGTACCCGACCAAGGTCAGCGCCACTGGCGGCCACTTCATGTTCGACGACGACCAGGAGACGCCCAACACCCTGGCAGCCACGTTCGAGTTCGACGACAACGGCAAGAAGAAGATGATGGTGGCCGAAGTACGGCACTGGATGACCAATCACGAGGCCGGCCTGGGCGAGGGCGGCAAGGCGCCTAACACCGTGGGTGCCGTGATCTATGGTTCCAAGGGCTACCTGGCGATCTGGGACGAAGACCATGGCCGCTACCTGAGCTTCCTCGGGCGCGAGCAGGAGCCCGGTCCTTCAGGGCAGGACCTGGGGAACAACTGGGCTAATTTCATCGCGGCGCTGCGCACCCGCAAGCACGAGGACCTGAACGCGCCCATCGAAGAAGGCGCCATCTCGACCACGCTGGTGCACCTGGCGAACATTTCGTACCGGCTCGGCAGGACGCTCCATTTCGATGCCGCGAGTTACAGCGTGCGGGGAGACGCGGAAGCGAACCGGATGTTCCGGCGCGACTATCGCAAGCCGTTTGAGGTGCCGGAAAAGGTGTAGCAGGTGCATCGCGGAGACCGGACCTAAC
>PMTT01000811.1 GCA_003167275.1 Bryobacterales bacterium
CTTGGATTTGAAGATGTGAGGAGTTCCATGGAACACTATCCGGCATTGTTTGAACCAGACCTGGAAGCGGGCGGCTACGTCGTGACCTTCCCCGATTTCGGCTACGGCGTCACGCAAGGGGAAACCGATTTGGAAGCCATGGAGATGGCACAGGATCTTCTGATGCTCACCATTATGGACTTCGTCCGGAAAGGTAAGCCCCTGCCTGCACCATCGCGCCGCCGCGGCGCCAGGTTCCGTCCCGTCCCGCTGCCGGCATTGCAGTCCGCGAAGGTGGAACTCTACAACGCATTTGTGAAGTCGGGATTGAAGAAGGCCGAGTTCGCGCGACGGATCGGCATACCGAAGACCCACATCGAACGGCTGTTATCGTTGCGGCACCAGTCGCGTATGGACCAGATCGAAGCGGCATTCGCGGCTCTGGGGAAGCGCGTGGAGATCGCGGTCTGCGATGCGGCGTGAAGTGACATGCGGCTGAGACGGGCAGGTAACCCGTCTGAGTCCGACGGGTGCTGCCTTGCAGTTTCAATCACTTACGAGAAATTCCGTCGGAGTCAGACGGAAAGGCGCTTCCGCCAAGCCCCGCCAGACGCCGACAAGCGCGTCTCCGCGTCCGCCGTCTCCGCTCCCTCCGCCCCTCACTCCTCCCGCAACGCCGCCATCGGATCCAGGCGCGATGCCCTCCGCGCCGGCAAGTATCCGGCCACCAGCGCTACCGCCCCCAGCAGCACTGCCGCCAGCGCCATCGTTGCCGGGTCTCGCACCGTGAGTCCGTACACGAATGTCTCGATCAGCCGCGTGGCCGCCAGCGCCGCCCCCAGGCCCAACACCAAACCTGCGCCCACCAGCAACGCTACCTCGCCCAACACCATCCTCAGCACTTTCGCCTCCGCCGCACCCAAGGCCATGCGAATCCCAATCTCGCTCCGCCTTCGCGCTACGTTGTACGACATCACTCCGTACAGCCCGATGGTCGCCAGGAGCAGCGCCAGCCCACCGAAGAAGCCCGATAGCGTCGCCAGCAGCCGTTCCCGCGTGAGCGATTGGGCGACCTGTTCAAACAGCGTCCGAAACTGCAGGCTGATATCCGGGTTCAACTGTTCGAGCACCGTCTTGACGCTGGGGATCAGGTCCCCGGCCGACCCGGCCGCTCTCAACTCGAACGTCGCGTTCGGGTAGGGCTGCTCCTCCTGACCGGCCGACAGATAGACAATCGCGAGTTGCTCCTCGCGGAGGTTGCTATACTTCGCATCTCCCACCTCGCCGATAATCTCGATAGGCGGCCCCAGCGTCGGATACGTTTCCCGATAGGTCTTCCCGATGGGATTCGCCGCGCCGAAAAACCGCTGCGCCATGGTCTGGTTGACGATCGCCACCTTGGGCGCCCCCACAATGTCGCGGCGGTCGAAGTCGCGCCCCGCCACGAGCGGCGTGCCCAGCGTCTCGAAGTACGCCGGGCTCACGCGGTACAACCAGACCACCGAATCCCTTTGAGATTTGGCCTTGTATCCCTCCACCTGGATGTCATCGTTCCAACTCGACCCGCTAATCGGCGTGTTGTTCGACGAGCTGGCCGACCGCACCCCGGGAATCGCCCGCAGGCGCTCCAACATCTCCTCCGTGGCGCTCAAGAGCCGCTCCTTCGGGTAATGGGCATTCCTTAAATCCAGACTCGCGATCAGAACATGGCTGGGCTCAAACCCCGGATCGAGAGTTGCCAGCTTCCGGAAGGTCCCGAGGAGAAGTCCCGCGCCCACCAGTAATAGCAGCGAGAGCGCCACCTGCGCCATCACCAGAACTTTCCCCAGGCCAAAGCGGGTGCTGCCCTCCACCACCCCGCGCGCATTCTCCTTCATCGCCGCCTGCGGTTCCACGCGCGTGCCGCGCCACGCCGGCGCCAGGCCAAAAAGCAGCCCGGTCGCGATGGCCACGCCGATCGTAAATCCGAGCACACGCCCGTTCACCGTGAGATCCAGATACACCGGGCTATTCGACGAGGAGAGGAAGCCCACCAGCAGCCGGCTGCCCCATTGCGCAAAGAGCATCCCAAGCCCTGCCCCGGCCAGAGCCAACAGCAAGCTTTCCGTCAGGAGTTGCCGGATCAGCCGCGCGCGCCCCAGTCCCAGGGCCAGCCGGATCGCAATCTCCCTCTGCCGCGCCGCCGCCCGCGCCAGCAGCAGGTTCGCCACATTGGCGCAGGCGATCAGCAGCACGACCCCCACCACTACCAGCAGCGTGATCAACGCCGGCCGGTACTGGGTCCGCAGGTAGGACAAGCCGTTCGCCGCCGGCAGCGTACTGAACGTTCGCTTCCGGTATTTCTCCTGATCTTCCGCGCGCCACCGCGGCGGCACGGTCGCGCCATAGATGTCCGGCGCGAGCGTTTTCAGCCTTGCCGTGACCTGTTCCGATCCCAGCCCCGGTTTCGGGCGCCCCACCACCCGCAGCCACCAACTGCTGCGCTGGTCGAGTTGGGAACTCGGGTGGAGGATCGGCTCGGCGCAGATCGGCACCGTCACGTCAACCGAGCGTCCCACATCCACGCCATGAAATCCCGGTTCGACGACCCCCAGGATTTGAAAGGGGTGGCCATCCAGCCGAATCGTCTTCTCGGTCACCGCCGGGCTGCCGTTGTATTCCCTCTGCCAAAAGTCGTAGCTCAAGACCGCCGTTCCCGCGCAGCCGCGGCGATCGTCCGCCGCCGTCAACGTCCGGCCCAGCACCGCGTGCACCCCCAGCGTCGCGAAGTAATCCCCGCTGGCCCAGGTGCTGTTTACATACCGCGCTTCTCCGCCTGCCGCCAGGTTGAAGCGCCCTCCGCTATAGGCGAAAATCCCGGAGAAAACGTCCTGCCGGTCGCGCACCTGCTCCCAGATCGGGTTCGTGAAACCGGTCCCGTTGTCGCCCAATGCCACCTGGAGCAGTTCCTCGGGGTGGCTCACCGGGAGGTACTTCAACATCACCGCGTCGATCAGGCTGAAGATCGCCGTGTTGGCGCCGATCCCCAGCGCCAGCGACAGAATCGCCACCACGGCGAATCCCGGGCTGGTCCGCAGCGTCCGGACAGCATACCGCAAATCCTGAATGAAGGCGTCGAGCATACGCAACTCTCCTGTGTGCTCCCATTAGACGCTGTCCGATGGCGATTCGTTGGCCATTGTGGGGCAGCCAATCCTGGCTGCAGCCGCCTTTCAGGCGGCCGTTGCCCTTACCTCATCCTTGGACTATTTGACCCTACCCTGGCCAGCCCTCCCGATTCCTCTTACAATAAAGATGCCGCGTTCTATAGCTCCAGAGGATTTCTGTGAAAACGCTCGGTTTTGTTTTCTTAGCGGCAGTAACCGTGCACACGGCCACATCGGCGAACCTGGCCATCTCCACGTATTTGAGAGGTGGATTCAACCCGACCGCGATCGCCTCTGATTCCGTGGGCGACGTATACCTCGCCGGCAGCGCCGTCACCGACCCAGCCTCGCAGACCTTGAGTGCCGTGGTGGCCAAGCTCGATCCGAAGGCCAGTCAGTACCTGTACCTCACCTATTTCGATAGCCCCGCTAACGATCACGTATCGTCGATTGCCGTCGACAATGCAGGAAACGCCTACCTCGCCGGATGGACTACCAATCCCAAATTCCCCAACGCCGGCGGCTCCCTGGGGACCGTTCCTGCCAGCGGCACGGACACGCGGGCATTCGTCGCCAAGTTGAGTCCCGATGGTGCCGTGCTGTTCTCCGTGCTGATCGGGGGCGCAACGTCCGCCCAAGCGACCGGGATTGCGGTGACGCCTCAAGGTCAAATCCTGGTCAGCGGCATCGCAGGTTCCAGCGGATTTCCGCACACGTCCGGAGCCTATAGCGTGGCCGACTCGACCAACCACTGGTTCCTCATGGAACTCGATGCCGCAGCCAGCCGGATGATCTTCTCGGCGACCGGAATCGGTGGCAGTTCGATTGCGCTGGACGCCTCAGGCAACATCTATCTGGCGGGCAGCAGCCCCGGAACGAATTACCCGACGACTCCGGGCGCATACCAGACCACCTTGGTGCAAGGTTACCTGGCTTGCCCGATCGTGTGCCAAGTCCTTCCCAATGGCAATCTGCAACACGTCACCAAGGTGGATCCGGCGGCCTCCAAGCTGATTTACTCCACGGGCCTCAACGACCCGACAGGCGCCGCTGGGTCCACTACCAACACAGGCCTCGCGGTCGACGCCGCGGGCAACGCCTACCTCTCCGGCACGCTGTTGGGAGCGCAGTATCCGTTCACCGCGCCTGTCAATTCCTCGCCCTATTCTCCCTCGGGCTATCTCACCAAGCTCGATCCCGCAGGGGCGAAGGTGTTGTTTTCGATTCCGGTCGGCGGAGCCGGCGTCCAAGTGGATTCTTCCGGCGCGGTGTACGTGGGCGGAAACGTGTCGACTTACTCTCCTCCTGTCGATCTCTCTATACTCTTGACGACACCGCTCGCGCCCCCGCCGATATTCTCCTGGATACCGCAGCCGTGCTGGCCCGACAACATCACCGCCCTCAGCGAGTCCTATGTGCTGAAGGTGGACGCGACAAGCGGGAAGGTGCTGGACGGCCAGTGGATCGACGGCTCCGCGCCCGTTGCCACCGGAATCGCACTGGCTGCGGGCAAGGTTTGGGTCACTGGCGAAACGCCCGCGCCGGACGTGCCATTTTCCCCCGGTGTACTGGCGCCGCAGAACCTCGGGCCCGGATTCCTGGCAGGCGCTTATTTGTCCGCGGCCGATTTTTCCGCCAACGGCAACCCAGGGCCGGCGATTGCGTGCGTGTTGGATGGCGGCAACCTGACACATGCCGGCCCGATTGCGGCGTACCAGGTGCTCTCGATCTTCGGCGCGAATCTGGGACCAGCCAAAGGAATTGTGGCGCCCGATGGAGCCGATCCATCCATCGCAGGCGTGTCCGTAACGTTCAATGGCGCTCCCGCGCAGTTGCTCTATGTTTCCGCATCGCAGATCAATCTGGTGGTTCCGGCGCCGTCTCTCCCTTCACCGCAAGCGCCGGTCGCGCTGCCCTCGGCGACGGTCATGCAATTGACGGTAAACGGCGTTACGCTCCAGCGGCAGTTTCCATACACCTTATCTAACCTGAATCTATTCGCCGATCTATCCACCGTCCAGGCTCCCTGCCCGGGCGCCATCACGATCGATTCCGGATTCCAGCCGGTTGCGTTGAACTCGGACGGCTCCGCAAATTCGTGTGCGCATCCAGCCAAGTATGGTTCCACCGTTTCGTTCTTTATGCACGGCATTGGCGGGGACACCTTCGGATCTCAGCCGCCTCAGCAGTTGTTGAACGTGCAGGCTTTTGTCGGCAACTGCCCGATCACTGTCACGAACACGGCGTCGATCAATAGCTTCGTCTATCAAGTGGACGTGACTTTGCCGGCCTCACAGTTGCCCTGCTCGAACTATTCCAGCAGTTCGGCGGAAAGCACATTTTGGGTGACGTTCAGCTACAACGGCAATCCAGTGGGACCGCTCGCCGTTCCCTTTCCGAACGGCAGCCTGGCCGTAAACTCGCCTGCCGCGCCTATGCTGATGACCGTGTGGGTAACGAAGTAAGCTCATCCATCCAATGGCTGGAGTCTTCGGGTCCACTCAGGGCAGCCCGCGGGCCCTCCGTGCGGGCTTCCACAACGTAACGCAGGCCCAACTGTCACACCGCTATGGCAATCCTCAACAATTTCAGAAATTCAGGTCATAAACTATTAAAAATTCTTTACACCAACATGGAACCCATTGCAGACTCTATCTGAAGCTTCGAATATGCCTGGCTCCCAAACTCGTTGCCCAGGATAGGAGCCTGGGTGAGTACGCTTCCACCAAGGAGGAATCGTGGATCGCCGACGCTGCCCGTATACCATCGTCAGTTTCAACCGCATACTATTCGGAACCCTGGCCGTTCTCGGCCTGATCTGGTTCGCCCTGCCCGCCGGCAGGGGCAAGGTAACAGCCGCCGACGCCGTTCCCATCAGCGGCTTCCTGGCGCCCGCCAGGATCGTCACCGATTCCGACGCCATCCCGCACATCTTCGCCGCCAACGATCATGACGCCATGCTGATGCTGGGATACGCTCATGCTCGCGACCGGTTTTTCCAGATGGACCTGCTGCGCCACCAGGCCGCGGGCACTTCGGCGGAACTCGTGGGCAAGGCGGCCCTCTCGGCTGACGTCCAGTTGCGCACCTTCGGCCTGCTGCGCTCGGCCGCCGCCTCCCTTCCCACCTACCCGGCAGACACGCGCGCCCTGCTTGATGCCTACGCCCAAGGGGTGAATGTGTGGCTACAGGATCCCGCCACGAAACTGTCGGCCGAGTACCAGGCGCTGGAACTGACCAAAGCCCACATATCCCCGTGGACAGCGTTGGACAGTGTATCCATCGCCAAAGTGCTGGCATTTCAACTCTCGTTCGACAGTTCGGACATGGACATGACCGTGGCCTTGGCAGCCTATCAACAAGCCGGCCAGGCAGGCGGTTTTGACGGCACGGCCCTATTCTTTTCGGACGTGCGACGCAGTTCCCCGTTCGACCCGGCTGTCACCACCCACCCGGTTCGCGGCCTGGTGCCGCTGAGATTCTCAAGCCGGAACCAAGCCAACGTGGTAGTTCCCAAGCAGCAACGGCCGACGCCCGCCGCAACCTCGGAGACAGCCACGCAATTGGCTCCGCCCCAGTCTCCTGAGGCCGTCAAACTGGCCAAGAGCTACATGGAAACCCTGCGCAGCGCCCATCTGTTCGCCGGCACACTCGAAGCCAGCGAACCCGCGGGGAGCAATTGGGTGCTCGTGGGCAGTGCCATGAGCGCGTCGGGCAGCCCGATGCTGGCCAATGACCCGCACCTCAGCCTCAGCACTCCGCCGGTATGGTACGAGGTGCACATCAACGTGGATAGCGACCCGCAGCGCGGACCCATGAACGTCACGGGTGTGAGTTTTGCCGGAGCGCCCGGCGTGATCCTGGGCTGCAACCAGCGGATTTGCTGGGGCGCCACGGTCAATCCGATGGACGTCACAGATGTGTACCAGGAGCGTATCGCGCTCGACCCGGCGACGCTGTCGCCAGGAACGCTCTTCGACAATCGGATCGAACCGATCACAGTGATCCCGCAGGTCTTCAAGGTCAACCAGATAGGAAACGGCGTGGCTGATGACTTGGCCGTCGCCAGCGTCAGTCCACTGGCTGGAGGATTGACTCTCGTGGTGCCGAGGCGGAACAACGGGCCGATCGTCTCCCTGGATGTCAGCGACCCGCTCAACATCACCGCGTTAAGCATCCAGTACGCCGGCTGGGGGCCGACCCGGGAGCTTCAGGCGTTCCTGGATTTCGGACGGGCAGCCAACCTGAGTGACTTCCGGAAGTCTTTGCAGTCGTTCACTTTCGGATCGGAGAATTTTGGGTACGCCGACGTGGATGGCAACATCGCTTACATCGCCGGCGGAGAGTTGCCGCTGCGCGAAGACCTACAGACTCTCGGACGGGTGGACGGCGCTCCGCCCTTCCTCATTCGCGACGGAACCCATCAACACAAGAACGAGTGGCTGCCGGTATCCAAGGCGCAGCCTGGGCAGGTGCTGCCGTATGCGATTCTGCCGGCTGCCGAAATGCCCCAGTTGGTCAATCCCGGCGCGGGATACATCGTCAGCGCCAACAACGATCCCATGGGCACTAACCTCGGCAACGATCCCCTGGCCTCGGTACGCCCCGGCGGCGGGATCTACTATCTGGGACGCAGCTACGACCGGGGCTTCCGCGCCGGTCAGCTCACCGGCCTCATGTGGGAGATGGACCGCAACAACACCAAGGTGACTTACGATCTGCTGGCGGGGATCCAGGCCAACAATCAGATGCTGGACGCCCAGGTCTTTCTGCCGTACATACGGGCAGCTTTCGCCAATGCCCAGGCATCCGGCGCTCCCGGCCCGCTCGCGGCCCTGGCGGGGGACGCCCAGGTGGCGGAGGCGGTCAACCGCCTGGCCCACTGGAGCTATAACACGCCCACCGGTATTCGCGACGGCTACGATCCCGGCGACGATCCCGCCAACATGGTGGATCCGCCCCCGCAGGAGGCCCTCGATAGCGTGGCCGCTACCGTCTACAGTGTCTGGCGCGGCCAGATGGTCCAGGGAACCATCGACGCCACGCTCAAACGCGTAGGACTGGGCAGCTATCTCCCACCGGATGACACATCCATGGTGGGATTGCGGAACCTCCTGGACAACTTTGCAACGAACCGGGGACGAGGCGCGTCCGGACTGAATTTCTTCCAGGTGGACGGCGTTTCCACGCCGGAAGCCGCGCGCGACTTCGTGATTTTGCGGAGCCTCCGCGCCGGCTTAGACCAACTGGCCAGCGATGCTTTCGCTCCAGCTTTTGCCCACTCCACCAAGCTGGACGATTACCTCTGGGGCAAACTGCACCGCATCGTGTTCCAGCACGTCCTCGGCGCGCCGTTCAGCATCCCGACCGCCGGTGGATACCCGAACCTGGGACCCGGGCTTTCTGGTCTGGCACGGGCCGGTGGATTCTCGGTACCCGACGCTGCCAATCACCCGGTGAGGGTCACCAGTCCCAACAGCTTCATGTTCAGCAGCGGGCCCTCGCGCCGCTTCCTGGGAGAGTTGGCGCCTGCGGGCATTCGCGCGTCGCAGATCATCCCCGGAGGTCAGTGCGACGCAGTGGGGACGCCGGCCTACTCCAGCATGCTGGGCCGCTGGCTGACCAACGGCTATCACACCATGCCGTTCAACGAGGCGGACATCACCTCAAAGACGGAAGAACGCTTCACGCCGTAGCGGCGGTTCGGCTTGCAGGAAGACGAGACGGCACCGGCGCTACCAACAGGATCGGGCTAGTTCGCCGAAAGGGAACTGCAGTTCCCCCCGGCGGAACGCTAACCCTCTTGTTTGCAATGTTTGTATCAAACAAAAGGGAACTGTAGTTCCCCTTTTTGCGCAAGATAGGGCAACGCAACATTGCCGAGACGGCTCTGCCTACTGCACCCGGTGGAGCACCTCCGGTTCGTCGCCTGCTTTCGGGTCGGCGCCGTTCTTGGACAGGAAGCCTCGGACCGCTTCACCGGGCGCGGTCATTAGCGTGCGGTCTTTGGCCAGCACTGTGGGCAGTTGTCGGCCGGCCTGCTCCTTGAGCCAGTCGGATTGCGGGAAGTCGAATCGCAGCGTGCTGCCGTCGATCCATACCCGCACCGGGGTGTGGACGGCCAGTTGGAATGCGTCCTCATTCGCGGATACCAGGTCGAGTATCCTGAGATCGCCAACCACCATCAGGCGCGCCTTGAACTGATAGGAATCCGAGGAGTCGGATGAATAGCGAATGCCGTAGCCGGTTCCATCTTGGCTGATCCGGTAGGTTTCTTTGCCCTCGTGATCGGTCCAGAGGCCGACCAGAGCGGGGTCCATGACCGCCTGTTCGTCGGTGACGAAAGGATTCAGAGAGACCAGGGTCGAGCAGCCGGTGAGCGTGATGGCGCCAGCCAGCACCAAAGAGAGTATCAAAGGTTTCATTCTTGCCTCCATTTCAGAACAGCGATCCCGAACGGCCAGGATTGCACTAAGACATGCGAAGTTTTTTCAGGCCGCGCGCCAGGGTTACTTTGAGGGGCGCATAGTTGCCGGCGATCAGCATCAGGCCGAGCCCGGAAGCCAGCAGCACCACCGGCCAGAAAGCGCGGCCGGGGAAAACCTCCTGCTGCAAACGGTAGACGCCGATGGCGAAGAAGACCAGGCCGCTGGCGAGGAAGTTCTTCATCTGGCGGGGGATGCTGGCGAACACGAAAACGCAGGCGACCGAGGGAAGCAGCCACTCGAAGGCGCGGGCCTCCGCGTGCGATTGCGCGTCGAGCCCCAGCAGCAGCAGAGAGGTCATTACGTGGCCGGGAATCACGAATCGAAAGGCATGGCCCACGATGCGCAGTTGCGGCGAGGATTGCAGGCGGCACAGCCGGTCGAGCGTAAAGTAGATGCCCGCGTTGACGATGAACAGGTACTCCACCTGGCCGCGCGTCCAGGGCGCCACCGAGTTCAGCCACCTGGCGTACGGTTCGTGCAAGGCCGCTACGCCGCTCAGCGCCGCCCACGTGAAGACCACGGCGAAGGGGTAGAAGTAGCGCGAATCGTCCGGCAGGCGCAGGCGTTCGAAGGCGAAGCCGGCGATCAGGAACAGCAGCGCGCAGGGGAGCAGGTGGAAGTAGAAACGGCCGGGGTCGTGGTCCAGCCAGTCCAGCATGCCCATGCGCAACAGGGTGGCGAGGCACAGCAGGGCCGCATAGGTGGCGAACATCAGGGAAAAAACCGGCGCCCGGGTGAAGCGCCGCAGCCACCAGCAGACCGGCAGGGCGGCCGCGAGCGCCCACCACAATTGGGCATTGGTGGCCTGTTTGGCCAGTTCCAGACGGTGGAAAAGCTCGAGCACCAACTGGCCGCGCGTCAGGGAAGTGAAGAGATGAGCCTCCTGGGTAGTGGCCAGCGCGGCGATGGGGACCACCAGGCACAGGGCCAACAGAAAGGCGATGGCCACACGAGGGTTGCCCCGGTTCCAACTGCGGATCCCCAGCCACGCGCTGGGGATCGCGGTGGCCCAGGCGGCGGCAATGGCGGGCGCTCCGGCCAGCGCCGGGTAGGAGAAGAACGTCAGGAACGCCGCACCGACCGCCAGCACCCACGCGCCCAGATACAAGGTGACCTGAGGCAGCGTAAGACGGCGCGCCTCCATGATCCAGGCATCTTCGCGCTCGATCAGCCGCTCGTACCGTTTGCGGATTCCATCGTACTCGGCCTCGGAGACGATCTGATCGTGCCGCCAGCCTTCCAGGTCGCGGAGGTGCTCCCCGACCTTCCCGGCGATCAGGCGGGCATACGCGGCAGGCTCGGCCAGCACCGCTTCGCCCGCCAGGAACCGATCCAGATCCTCGGCCATCTCGCGGGCGGAAGCATAGCGGGCGGCGGGGTCCTTCTCCAGGGCTTTGAGGCAGATATTCTGCAGATCGCGGGAAACGGCCGGAGCGCGGCGGCGCGGCAGCGTCGGTTCGTCTTCGCGAATCGCGCGCAGCAGGCCGGAAAGAGAATCGGCGTGGAACGGCGGCGCGCCGGTCAGCAGTTCATAAAGGATGGCGCCCAACGAAAAGACATCGCTGCGGGCGTCCAGCGGGCGGCCCGCGGCCTGTTCGGGCGAAAGGTACTCCGGAGTCCCGGCGACCTGGTGCAGCGTGGCGCGATGCTCCTCGCGCGAGAGGTCGAGGGCCAATCCGAAATCCAGCAGCTTGGGCTCCAGGTCGGCATCCACCAGGATATTGGCGGGCTTGAGGTCGCGGTGGACGATGCCTTGTTCGTGAAGAAACTGAGCGGCGAGCGCGACTTTGGCCAGGAGCTCGGCCTTTTCACGAAAATCGAGGCGCGCGGCGGCGATGGTCAGCGGAGCGCCGGCGAGGTATTCCATCACGAAGTGAGGGGGCTCTTCGGCCGGTCCCAAGCTATAGATCCGCGCCACGCGGGGGTGGTTCAGACGGGCCATGGCGCGCGCTTCGTCCATGAATCGGGCGCGCAACTCGGCGTCGCCGGCAAAGCGCGGGGCCAGAGTCTTAATGGCTACCTTGCGGTTGAGGGCTTCATCCATGGCGAGCAGGACGCGGCCCATGCCGCCGGCGCCGATTTCGTCGAGGATCTTGTGACCCGAAAGGCGCTCGGGCAGCGGCGGCGCGGGTTCCAGAACGCGATCGATCTCGGAAAGCGCGGCCAACTCTGGAGCGAGTCCGTGGGGCAGTGGTGGGACAGGCTTCAGCCTGTCATCGGTGCCACCGGCGGCGCGCCGGTCCAAAAGGTCGGCGAGGGCATCGGCGAGACTCTGCTCCCTGTCGTCGTCCATCACGCCTCCGAGGCGTCCGAAAGCTCGCGGAAGCGCTTCACGGCGCGATAGACCAGCAGCGCGACCGCCTCCCTCGACTTCCCCAGACGCTCCGCCATCTCGACGGTGGAAAGGCGCTCGATCTTGGCCATCAGGATTGCCTGCCGGTAATCTTCGGGCAGCGCGTCCAGACGGTCCAGCAGCCGTTGCACCGCCTCCCGCTGGGCCAGCAGGCGGCTGGGCGTTTTGGTGTCGACCGGGTCGGGGCCCAGCGGGTTGGTCTCCGAGCGGAAACGAACCTCCTCGCCCGCCCGGCATTCGCGGTTCTGGTAGCGAACGCGATCGACGATGACGTGGTCGGCAATCGCCGAAAGCCAGCGGAAGAAGCTGCCCGGAGACTGATAAGAGAATCGCCCGATATCGCGGAAGGCGCGCAGGCAGGTTTCCTGCACCACGTCCTCCGCGTCCGCAAATCCCCGCGCTCGCGGGCCGAGTTTGAAATGCACCAGGACCGCTAGCCGGCGGCGGTGCTTTTCAAAAGCCTGCGAAAGGGCCGGCTCATCGCCATGCCTGGCCTGTTCGAGAAGGTCGAACGTGGAAGTGGGCGGTAGCATGGCGCGGCCTCAACTCATGATACGGGAATTCTCGGAGGGCGTGAGGGATGAAATAGGTCGAAAGTACCGCACTCTCAGGCGCGGCGGTTGGCCCTCAAAACTCGTCACACCGGGTTGAGCGTGCTGCATCGTGGCGCGGGCACTCGTGCC
>PMTT01000069.1 GCA_003167275.1 Bryobacterales bacterium
GATGCCTGGGAGATGCGCGAAAAAGTGATCCGAAAAGCCGAATCGCTGGGTCGCCGGAAAGCCTTGAGTTGAACTGGGCGGCCCTTAGACGATACAGACCATTCCGGCGGTCCACGAAAGACAGTATTGTCGACCCGGTGAATGCGGGCGATACTTGGCCAAGAAGACCTGTTTGACTGGTATCCAAGAAAATCATATGGCTGACGCTACCGCCGCCGCAACGTATGCCGGCCCAGCCTGCCTTGGGGACCCCTTCCCGCGATCAAAACCTCTCCACCGTGGCTCTAATCGAATTCCCCTCTCCTGCCGATATCTGGTGCATCGGAGCCGTAATGAGTCGGCGTCATAGCCCCGGTGTGTGCGCGCTGATTCTGGCGTTGAATGGCTCCGCCTTTGCTCAGCAATACAGTTTCCGCCATTACGGCGAGGCCGAGGGGCTTCAGAATCTGGCTATCCTGTCTCTGGCCCAAGACGGCGCCGGTTACATCTGGGCGGGATCGGAAGGCGGACTGTACCGGTATGACGGGAGGCGCTTTCGCCTGATGGCCGCCGCCGAAGGGTTGCCGTGCGCCACGGAGGTCCATGCCTTGCACGTGGCGGCGGATGGCGCGCTGTGGGCCAACACCTGTGCGCAGGTTTTCCGTTTCGACGGGCTGCGATTCCACCCCATCGCCGGGCTGAGCGGCATGTTGTCCACTACGCAGGGGATGGTGAATGACACGCACGGGCATGTACAGGTGGCGACTCCCTCCGGTTTGTTCGACGTCGCGCCGGACGGCCCAGGTTCCTTGGCCGCGCGACCCTATCCATTGGGGCCGGAGTTTGCCGGAATGTCGATGCGTGGAATCGCGCGGAACGGCTCTCAACTTTGGTTTGGCTGCGAGCGGCGGTTGTGCGTGGAAGAGGGCGGGCGCGTTTCGATATTCGGGCCGGCGGAAGGATTGCCGGACGACGCCTGGGACGCGATCGGCATTACGCCGGACGGTTCCGTGTGGACGCGCAGCCCGAGCCGGTTGTACCGGAAGCCGCCCGGCGTAGCGCGCATGCTTCCAGAGGAAGTGGGCATCGCGTTCAGCTACTTCTGGGGGGCCTTGACAGTGGGCCGCGATGGGTCGCTCATGGTCCCCACGGACAGGGGGCTCGCTATCCGCCGCGAAGGCCGCTGGCGAGTCATCGACGAGCGGCGGGGGCTGCGTACCGCCATGACCACCGCGGTGGTGGAGGATCGCGAAGGATCGTTGTGGGTTGGGCTGGTCGGTGCCGGGGTAGCGCGCGGGCTGGGTTACGGAGAATGGGAAGCCTGGACGAAGGCGCAAGGCTTGCCGTCCGATCTGATCTGGAGCATCCGGCGCGACCGCAAAGGTGCGCTTTGGGTGGGAACATCCCAAGGGTTGGCACGATTGGCGGGCACTGGACCGGCGCGGATCTGGACCCGGAAAGATGGCTTGGGGGGCGACAACGTCCGATGGCTAGGCGAGACGTCCGACGGCGCCGTGTGGGCGGTGATGAAGCCGGGCAATGTGGCACGCATCGATCCGGCAACCGACAAGATTCGCCTCCTCGGCCAGACGGACGGGCTCCCGTGCGCGACTTCGAACCGCGGTTTCGTAGATCATCTGGACAGACTGTGGGTGGCGACCGCGTGCGGCGTCTTTCGCAACGACCGGCCATCCCGATCCGATGGCTTCCTCCGCATCGACCAGCCCGCATTGATGGAACACGGGGCGTGGGCCTTCGCCGAAGACCAGCAAGGGACGATGTGGATCACCAATCCCGACGGGTTGTGGAGACTGAGCGACGGCCGATGGCGTCAATACCGGAAGGCCGACGGCCTCCTCAGCGATAGCCCATATATCCCGGTCATCGCCCCGGACGGGGCGCTCTGGCTGCACCACCGCTTCGATGCCGGAATCGAGAGAGTGGAGTTGTCGGGAGGAGACCGCATCGTTCGCTCCATTCCGGTGGTGCCTGCGGACACCTCTTCGGTAGAGGTCACGGCCTTTCACTGCTTTGATGCGTTGGGGCAACTCTGGCGAGGCAGCGCCAACGGGGTATCGGTTCTGTCCGGCGGCTCCTGGAGGTACTTGAGCACGGAAGACGGGCTGATCTGGAACGATACCGACGGCGACGCCTTTTGGGCCGATGCGGATGGCAGCGTCTGGATCGGTACCAGCGGCGGGCTGGCACACTACCGGCCTCCGACCGGTAGCCCGCCAGGACCGCCGGTTGCCGATCCGATCATCACCGGCCTCGATATTCGTCAAAAGTCACGGGTGGTCAGGGCTGAGTTCTCGTCGCTCAGCTACAAGAACGAGCAACTGGTGCGGTTTCAGTACCGGCTGGACGGGGAGCATTGGACCGACACGACGGACCGGGTCATCTCGTTTGCCGGGCTTTCCCCTGGCCGCCACCGGCTGGAAGTCCGTTCGCAGGTTCGGGAGGGACCGGTCTCGCCGAAAGTGGCCGTCGCAGAGTTCCGGGTGGACCCGAAGTGGTGGGAAACCTGGTGGCTGCGGTCATCGGCTTTGCTGCTGCTGGGCGCCGCCGTGTGGGGCGTCATTCTATGGAGAAACGGGCTGCTGCGGCGCAGGAACCGCCACTTGGAACTCGCGGTGCGCCAGCGGACCGCCGAACTGGAGGCCGAACGCACCAAGGTGTTGGAAGAGAAGCGGCGCGCGGATGCAGCTAGCGAGGCCAAGGGCCGCTTCCTGGCAAACATGAGCCACGAGATCCGGACCCCATTGAATGGCGTCATCGGGCTGAGCAGACTGCTGGAGACGATGCCGGTTCCCGCGGAAGCAATGGAAATGGTCCGCATGATCCGCTCTTCCGGGGATACGCTGCTGAAGTTGGTAGACGACGTCCTGGATTTCTCCAAGGTGGAAGCGGGAAAGCTGGAACTGGAGGTGGCGCCCTTCAACCTCCGTCGTTGCCTGGAAGAAAGTTCCGGGCTGTTCCGGGCCGCGGCCGCCGGTAAGAATGTGCGTCTCGGGTGCGATCTGGCGCCGGGATTGCCCACCTTTGTGGCTGGAGACGAAACCCGGCTGCGGCAGGTAGTCATGAACCTGATTTCAAACGCCCTGAAGTTTACCAGTTCCGGCGAGGTTGTGCTCTCGGCCGGCGTGGCCCGTCACGACGACACCGGGGATTCGATCGCGATTGAGGTTCGCGACACCGGTATCGGGATT
>PMTT01000572.1 GCA_003167275.1 Bryobacterales bacterium
TGGGACATCGATTCGCCCTATTCGAGCAACCGCGGTGAGTTGTTCCCCATCGGCTCGTTCGGCCACACGGGCTTCACGGGGACCTCGGTTTGGATCGACCCGTTCACCAAGACGTACGTCATCCTGCTGGCGAACAGCGTTCATCCGGATCTGCGGCCGGCGATCACGGGGCTGCGCTCCAAGGTGGCGACCATCGTCGCCGCGGCGGTGGGGGTTGGTGCGCAGGGCGTCACGGTCACGGGCTATAACGAAACGGTGACCGCCGCCGGCACTCGCCGGGAAATCGCACGCAACGGAACCACGCGCACCGGCCTGGATGTCCTGGTGGAGCAGAAATTCCAGCCTCTGGCCGGTAAGCGCATCGGGCTCATCACCAACCAGACCGGGGTGGACCGCGAGGGCCGCCGCAACGTGGACCTGATGCGGCAGGCGGGCATCACCGTGGCGGCGCTCTTCTCGCCGGAACATGGATTCTTCGGCCGCGAAGACCGCCCAGGAATTCAGAATACGACCGACGTCACCACCGGGATCAAGGTGTTCAGCCTGTATGGCGACACCCAGCGTCCTTCGCCCGAAATGCTACGCGGCCTGGATGCCCTGGTGTTCGACATTCAGGATGTCGGCGCGCGTTGCTATACCTACGAAACCACCATGGTCTATGCGATGGAGGCCGCATCCAAGGCCGGGATTCCGTACTACGTGCTCGACCGGCCCAACCCCATCACGGGGACGCGCGTGGAGGGGCCGCTGATGGACGCCGCCAACCGGTCATTTGTCGGCTATTTCACAGGGATGCCCATGAGGCATGGCATGACGATGGGGGAGCTGGCGCGCATGTTCAATGGGGAGAATAAGATCGGAGCAGATCTTAAAGTGATTTCGATGCAGGATTGGAATCGCGGCGACTGGTTCGATGCCACCGATCTTCCATGGACCAATCCGTCGCCCAACATGCGCAGCCTGAAGGCCGCTATCCTGTACCCCGGTGTCTGCCTCCTGGAGTACTCGAAGAACTACTCGGTGGGGCGCGGAACCGACGCACCTTTCGAACAGATTGGCGCCGATTTCATCGGGAGCCGGGANNGAATCGAACTTCAAGGGCGTGCGGATTGAGGGCGTCCGTTTCGAGATCACCAACCGCGAGAACTTCGATTCCACAAGGCTGGGGCTGGAGGTGGCGGCGGCGCTGCAGCAACTCTACCCTGGCAAGATCGATTTCTCAACCAGCAAGAGGCTGATTGGCAGCGACGACGCAATCCGACGGCTCCAGGCAGGGGAAACCCCGAACGCCATCCAACAGAGCTTCATGGACCCGGTGGCGGCGTTCGTCAAGATGCGAGAGGCGTACCTGCTGTACCGGTAACACGGGCAGAAACCACCGGCGGCAAGACCGCCGGCGCTACAATGCCGGAACAATGCGTCCCCGGCGTGCGTAGGTACGTATTACTTGCAAAGGAGTCAATGAACCTATGCGCGTGATACCTCAAGTTGTCTTAGTGGCCGTCCTCGCGGGCGGGACCGCCGTTGCCGATCAATGGTCTAAAAACTATGCCATCGCGGGCCGCCCCGAGCTCCGCGTGGAGACTGACGACGGCTCCGTCACCATACGTCCCGGCGACGCACGGAGAATTGTCGCCCGCGTCACCACAAATGGCTGGAAGATCGTGCCCGGGGAAGTCGAGGTCCACGAGTCCCAGACCGGCGACCGGGTGGAACTGATCGTGAAAAAAGCCCATCGGCCCTTCGGCTTCAACTTCAACAATCGTTCGATTCACGTGGATTTGGAGGTACCCCGTCAGATCCAGTCGGACGTGCGCACGGGCGACGGGAATATCGACATTCAGGGCATCACCGGCGAAACCCGCGTGCGCACCGGCGACGGGAACATCGAGGCGATACAGCTCGACGGATCGCTGCGTGCCGAGAGTGGCGACGGCCACGTGCGGGTGCGCGCCCGCCTCGACCTGCTGACGGTGCACACCGGGGATGGCAGTATCGAGGCCGACGTGCTTCCGGGGTCGAAAATGAGCTCGTCCTGGCATGTGGAAACCGGCGACGGCAGCGTGACGCTCCGCCTCCCTTCCAGCTTTGGAGCGGACCTGGAACTGCATACGGGGGATGGAGGCATCTCGATGGATCTGCCGGCATTGACCGGCGTCAATGGCAGGCATGACAAGGACATGACGGCGAGACTCAATGGCGGTGGCCCATCCTTATCGGTGCGGACGGGCGACGGTTCCATTCACATCCGCTCACTGTAAGTTTTTGTAGGGTATGCTTTAGCTTGCCACTCTCTACGGATGGCTCATGCCCTCCTAATTCGGCGACACTCCTAATTCGGTGACAGCCATCACAATCGTCGAATTCTGCGGCGCTGGTGGTGTATCGGCGCCGGTGGAATTCGGGGATTGCGGTGACTGTCACCGAATTACGTCATCTGCCGATCTGCTCGGATTGCTCGGGCAAGCTAAAGCATACCGTACGGGGCGGCGTATACTGGCACGTATGCCACTTCTGCTTCCCGTACTGCTGTTCGCCGCTTCCGTCAGCCCGTACGATCTCGTGATCCGCAACGGGCACATCATCGACGGCACCGGGTCGCCGTGGTACGGCGCGGATGTGGCCATTCGCGGGGGGAAGATTGCAGCTATCGGCAACCTCGCGGGCGCCCCTGCCAAGCGCACCATCGACGCCCATGGAATGGTGGTGGCCCCCGGGTTCATCGATATGCTGGGGCAGTCGGAACTGACCATGCTGGTGAATCCCCATCTGCCCTCCAAGATCTATCAGGGCATCACCACCGAGGTGACCGGCGAAGGCGGGTCCATTGCACCGCTCAACGACGCGGTCGTGAAGGCGGACCATGTCACCTACGAGCATTACGGCATTCAGCCCACGTGGCGAACCTTCGGGGANNACCCAGGTGCGGCGCGTGGTGCTGGGGGACGACGACCGCGCGCCCAACGCCGCCGAGCTCGAACGCATGAAGGCGCTGGTCCGCGAGGCCATGCGGGACGGCGCGGTGGGGCTCTCGACCTCCCTGCAATACGCGCCCGCGCCGTACGCCACCACCGAGGAACTGATCGCTCTGGCGGGTGAAGCCGCGAAGGCCGGCGGCATCTATGCCTCGCACATTCGCGACGAGGGGAATTCGATTGCGGCGGCCCTCGACGAGGCCTTCCGCATCGGACGCGAGGCCCACATCCCGGTGGAAATCTGGCACCTGAAGGCGGCGGGAAAGGCGAATTGGGGGCGCATGCCGGAGATCGTGGGGCGCATCGAAGCGGCGCGCAAATCGGGCGTGGATGTGGCGGCGGACACCTATGCCTACACGGCCGGCTTCAATACCCTTTCGGCGATCGTTCCGCCCTGGGCACACGATGGCGGCGACAAGAAGCTCATCGAGCGCCTGAAGGACCCGGTGCAGCGTGCGCGGATTCGCAAGGAGATGGAAACCCCCTCGGGCGATTGGAACAATGAGTGGCAGCAGGTGGCCGGTCCGGAGTCCTTCATCATCGGCGCGGTGCAGAACCCCAAGCTGCTGCCGATCCAAGGCAAGACCATCGCGGAGATCGCCAAGCTGTGGAACAAGGACCCGATCGACACCGTCTTCGACCTGCTGATCGAAGACGAAGCCTTCACCGGAGTGGCCCTGTTCATCATGTCGGAGCCCGATGTCACGCTGGCGCTCCAACAGCCGTGGGTCTCGGTCTGTAACGATTCGCAAGGCACCGCGCCGGACGGTCTGCTGGGTAAGGAGCACCCGCACCCAAGGGCCTACGGCGCCTTCCCGCATATCCTGCGGAAGTATGTGCGGGAGGAGAAGAAGCTGATGTTGGAGGACGCGATTCGGAAGTTCACATCGCTCGCGGCCGGGCGCATGCGGTTCGCCGACCGCGGCGTGTTGAAGGCAGGGATGTGGGCCGACGTGGTGGTCTTCGACCCCGACACGATTCGGGATGTGGCGACGTTCGACAATCCTAATCAGCTCTCCGAGGGCATGCGCTTCGTGCTGGTGAACGGCGTGCCGGTGGTGGATGAAGGGAAAGCAACGAACGCACTGCCGGGGAAGGTAGTGAGTCACCAGTAGTATCGCGCTGTAGGGTATGCTTTAGCTTGCCGAGCCCCTTGATTGATGGGTGGGCAAGCTAAAGCATACCCCACAGGCAAGAATGCCCGTGTCACGGGGGGGATAATAGCTGACAAGATGAGAACGCTGTTCTGTGCTTTGGTGCTTGCGGTTGGGGCTGCCGGCCAGCTCTGCGGGCAACCTGTGACTAAGCCGGTCCCGCCGGTGGGACTTGCGGTGCCTGCGGGGGACCGCGCCGAACTGGAGGCTGGAGTGGCTCGCTTGCGCGCGGCCACCGACAAACTGCGGGCCAATCCCCTGGTTGCCGACGTGCTGATCTACCAGGAGGCTGTCCGCTACGCGCTCGAGTACGGCGAGTTCTTCAAGGCCGATGAGATTGCCAAGGCCAAAGTGCTGCTGGCTCGGGGCGAAGAACGGGCGGCGCAACTCGCCCAGGGCCAGGCACCCTGGACATCGGCTACCGGGCTGGTGGTCCGCGGCTACATTTCGAAGATCGATAAGAGCGTGCAGCCTTACGGGTTGGTGGTGCCAGCGTCGTACTCGCCCAACGCGCCCCATCGCTGGCGGCTGGACACGTGGTTCCACGGACGCAACGAAACGCTGAGCGAAATCAACTTCCTGGCCGACCGCGAGCGGAATGTCGGCGACTTCTCGCCTCGCGACACCATCGTGCTGCATCTCTATGGGCGCTTCTGCAACGCCAGCAAGTTTGCCGGCGAAGTGGATCTGTTCGAAGCTCTGGACTCGGTCAAGAGCCATTACGCCATCGACGAGAACCGCATCCTGGTGCAGGGGTTCAGCATGGGCGGCGGCTCAGCGTGGCACATCGGCACGCATTATGCGGGGCTGTGGGCCGCGGTGGCGCCGGGCGCGGGGTTCAGCGAGTCGGCCCAGTTCCTCCATCTTAAGCTGACCGGCGACAATGCCCCGCCCTGGTGGGAGCAGAAGCTCTACCACCTGTACGACGCCACGGATTACGCCATCAATCTGTTCAACACACCGACGGTGGCGTACAACGGCGAAATCGATCCGCAGAAGCAGGCGGCCGACATGATGGAGAAGGCGCTCGCCGAAGAGGGCATGCGGTTGACTCGGGTGGTGGGTCCGCAGACTCCGCACCGCTACCATCCCGATTCGAAGATCGAGATCGACCGGATGCTATACAGTATTGCGGAGCGCGGGCGCGATCCGTATCCCCGCAAGGTGCGGTTCACCACCTGGACGCTGGCCTACAACCAGATGAAGTGGGTGACGGTGGATGCCATGGAGAAGCATTGGGAGCGGGCGCGGCTGGATGCGGAGATCGCGAGCGACACCGCCGTCAACGTGACGACCGCGAACGTCACGGCGTTCACGCTGGAGATGGGGCCGGGCGGATGCCCGCTGGACCTGGCGCGACAGCCGGTGGTGACCATCGATGGGCAGAAGGTGACGGCTATGGGCCCGATGTCGGACCGGTCGTGGACCGCGCATTTCCTTAAGTCGGGGGGCAAGTGGGCGTCGGCGAACACGGCTGGGGAGGCCGGACTTCACAAGCGGCATGGACTCCAGGGCCCGGTGGACGACGCCTTTCTCGACAGCTTCGTGTTCGTCACGCCGACCGGAACGCCCCTGGCTCCGGGCGTGGCGCCGTGGGTGGCGGCCGAAGAGAAGCACGCCATCACGGAGTGGCGCCGGCAGTTCCGCGGCGAGGCCCAGGTGCGGGAGGACAAAGATGTGACCGACGCCGAGATCGCGTCGAGCAACCTGATCCTGTGGGGCGACCCGGGCAGCAACAAGGTGCTTGCGCGGATTGCCGACAAGCTGCCGGTGAAGTGGACGTCGGAGGGCGTGGTGGTGGGGAAAGAGCGCTTCGCGGCGGATAGACACGCACCGATTCTGATCTACCCCAATCCTCTGAACCCGAAGAAGTACGTGGTGTTGAACAGCGGGTTCACGTTCCGCGAGTTCGACTACCTGAACAATGCCGCGCAGATTCCTAAGCTGCCCGATTATGCCGTGGTGGATACGTCCACTCCGCCCAACGACCGGTACCCCGGAAAGATCGTGTTGGCGGGGTTCTTCAATGAGGATTGGATGTTGTAAGGAAGCAGCTCGGGCGTGGAGACCTACTCTACGCGCAACGCTTCGAGGGGCGAAACCGAGCTTGCCCGGAGCGCGGGAATCAACGACGCGGCCAATGCGGAGAATCCCAGAGTCACGACGGCGGCGAGAGTCACTACGGGATTGTATGGACTCATGCCGTAAAGCTGGCTGCCCAGGAATCGGCCAACGGCGAACGTCAACGGCAAGCCGACGCACAGTCCAACGAGAATCAGCCCGAATGCGCCGCGCAGCACCAGCCGGACCACGTCGCCGCGATTGGCGCCCAGCGCTATACGCACGCCGATCTCACTCACGCGGCTTCCGGCGTTGTAGGCCGTTACACCATAGAGTCCGATCGAAGCTAAGACCAGCGAGAGGATTCCGAAGAACGAAGTGAGTCGTGCGATGAGCTGCTGCTGGGTGAACTGACTGGCTACCTGCTCTCTCAAAGGGCGAATCGAAATGACCGGCAGATCGGGATCCACGGAAGCGATGGCCTGGCGAACGCATCGGTGGCCGCCCAGGAGGTCAGCCGATGGAAGAATCGCCTGAGGGGTCTCATTTCAGATCCTCCGCTTTGACGGCAAAGAATCGCCCGATGATGGCCGCGGTCTGTTTCCAACCTTCGGTCTCGGCACGCAGTTGTTTGCGGCCGCCGCGGGTCAGCTTGTAAAAGCGCGCCTTGCGGTTATTCTCGGAGGCGCCCCATTCGGAGGCGATGGAACCCTCCTGCTCAAGTTTCAGTAGGACGGGATAGAGCGTGCCCTGATTTACGGTGAGGAGATCTCCGCTGATCTGCTCGATACGGCGGGCGATGCCGTAGCCGTGGAGGGGTCCGAGCACATCCAGCGTCTTCAGGACCATTAATGCCAGGGTGCCTTGGAGGACATCGGGTTTTTCTTTCATGGCGCCTTTTGGGTTTCCAACAGGAAGTATGACACAGGTCTATTGGGAAAACAACAGGGGCTGTGGGAGCCAAGAAGCTCGTGTAGGGTTCAGCTAATGAACGGACTTTTGAGGGCAACGCCTTTCAGGCGCTGCAGCCTTGTGAGGCAGCCAATCCTGGCTGCTTCTGGCACAGTGCTATCCTGAAAACCTACTAAAACTGGTGTTACGCCAAGTCATTGAACGCCTCGAATCCGGAGAGTTGACACCGCAGGCCGTGCTGGAGCTGTGTCTTCAGCGCATCGCGGTGGCCGATCCCGCGATCCATGCGTGGGTGGAGGTGAACCCGCAGGCGGGCACCGGCGACGGTCTGCTGCGGGGCATTCCGTTCGGCGCGAAAGACATCATCGAGACGCGCGGGATGGCCACGGAATACGGCTCGGCGCTCTACGCGGGGCGGAAGGGCGAGCGGGATGCGTCCGTGGTGGGCGAACTGCGGGGCGCGGGAGCCGTGCTTTTGGGGAAGACCCACACCACGGCGTTTGCGTCGTTCGATCCGGCGCCCACCGACAACCCGCGCCTTCCGGGCCATACGCCGGGCGGGAGTTCGTCGGGATCGGCCGCGGCGGTGGCGGCGGGCATGGCGCCGTTCGCTCTGGGCACGCAGACGCTGGGCTCGGTGCTGCGGCCGGCATCGTTTTGCGGAGTCTGCGGATTCAAGCCCAGCTTCGGATTGATCTCGATGGAGGGCGTCCTGCCGTTCGCTCCTTCGCTCGATACGCTGGGGTTCTTCACGGAAAGCGCGGCCGATATGGAGTGCCTGTGGTCGCGCGGCTTTGGGGGGCAGTCGGATGCCACGTTTCGCCGGGCGGCGTACTTTCGCGTGCCGGTGGAGGAGCCCATGGCGCGGGCGGTCGGGGACGCGGTGGAGCGGCTTCGAGCCTCCGGTGTCCCGGTGATTGACGCCGAACTTCCCGAGGGGTGGGACCTTACGGCCAGGGCGGCCCGTGTCATCAACGATTACGAAGGCGCCCGTACGCACGCAGGGCGGTTCCAGGAGTTTGGAGAGCGCATCGGGAAACGGCTGGCGGAACTGGTGCGGCGGGGTCTGGAGATCGCGGAGGGGGAGTACGAGGGCGCTCGCGAACAGGTAGAGCGGACTCGGCTGGAGTTGTCGAGGATCTTCTGGGAATACCCCGCGATTGTCAGCGCGGCGGCAATGGGGGCGGCGCCTTCGGGTCTGGGGTCGACGGGAGACCCTGGGGTCAACGCGCCTTGGACGGCGCTGGGTGTGCCGGCGATTAGCGTGCCGCTGATGGTGTCGGGGGGGCCATTGGGGCTGCAGATCAATGGGGCATGGGGGCGGGACGATGCGGTAGTGACTGTGGCGGCGGATGCGGAACGGCTGTTGGGCGGGGGGTAGGTAGGGTCTCCCGGAGGCGTGATGGATAGTGTAGGTCCAGCGTTGTGGCAATGGCGACGGCCGCCTGAAAGGCGGCTTGCAGCCAGGATTGGCTGCTCCACAGAGCAGCAACCAAGGGTGCCGGCGTGCCCTCTGCGGCGGAATTGGTGCAACTCCGTAATGCGCCGAGACGAGTCTCGGC
>PMTT01000374.1 GCA_003167275.1 Bryobacterales bacterium
CAACCAAGGCAAACGGGCAACCAGGCAACCAAGGCAACCAAGGAAGTGCTCTGGGGGCATGACGAACAACACTATGGGCGGCCGAACGCATATTTGAAGCCGTTTCCGGCAATCGATTGCAGCTCCGTCTCGGTGAAGCCGAATTGGCTGGCGGCTAAACGATATTCGCCTGCCAAGGTACAGCCGAACATCGCGGGGTCGTCAGTGTTCAGTGTGATGGGCACGCCCGCGTCGAACAACTTGCGCACGGGGTGATCTTCCAGGCGTTTCACTACGCCGGTCACCAGGTTGCTCGTGATCGAGACTTCCAGCGGGATATCCCGATCGCGCAGGTGCCGTAACAGGGCAGGGTCCTCGATCGCCGAAATGCCATGGCCGACCCGCTCGGCGCCCAACTCCAGCGCCGCCCACACGGATTGCGGGGTGGTGCCCTCGCCGGCATGCGCGGTCAACCGCAGGCCGGCGCGCCTGGCGAACTGAAACACTTCGGTGAACCAGGCGGCGGGTCCGCGCTCCTCGCTGCCGCCGATGCCCAGCGCCACTACGCCATCGCCGGCTCGCTCGGCCGCCCATTCGGCTACCTGCATCGCGGGGTCCACACCGAACTGCCGGACGGCATCCAGGATCCAGTACACCTTCACCGGCGAACCGGTGGCAGCGGCGCGCACCGCATCGTAGATGGGCGCGAAGTCCTGCCCTTTCCACAAGACCACGCCCGCGGCGAGTATGATCTCGGCGTAGCGCACGTTCTGCGCGGCCAAGCGCTCCAAAAGGCGGCGGGTGATGAGGGCGTAGTCCTCAGGGGACCGCAGACGTTTCCCTACGCCGCCGAAGGCCTTGAGGAAGCCATCGAAATCGGCATAGGAATAGAGCGCGCGGAACTCCTCGACCGGGGTTGTGGGGTCGAGTTCGTGCAAGGTTTCGGGTTCCACGGAGCCTTCCAGATGCAAATGCAGCTCGGCTTTGGGCAATTCCAGTGGGAAATCGGCCATACTTGACTATTAGACTCTCATGACTGCTGAAGAGATCGAAGCGATCGTAGGTGGATATCACGGAGACGCCTTCCACATTCTCGGGCCGCACAGCGTCCGGAAGAGGGGAGGACAGGCTCGCTGGGAGGTTCGCGCGTTTCTGCCCCAGGCGGAATCGGCCCAGGTACTCGCGGGGGGTCAGCCCTGCGAAATGTCGAAACAGCATGCCCAGGGGTTCTTCTGTGCGATGTTGAACGGCGAGCCCCGCCAGTATCGGATTCGCGCCAAACTGTGGGACGGCCGCGAAATCGAGTTCGACGATCCTTACCGCTACGGGCCGCAGATCACCGATAGCGACCTCTACTTGCACACCGAAGGCACTCTGCACGAGGCTTGGCGCGCGTTCGGCGCTCACACTACGGGGGCCAACGGCGTCCCTGGCGTTCGCTTTGCGGTGTGGGCGCCGAATGCCGAAGTGGTGACGGTGGCCGGCGAGTTCAACGAGTGGGATACGCGCCGCCACCCGATGCGGCGTCGCAATGGCGGCGTCTGGGAGATTTTCATTCCCGGGCTGGGAAAAGGGACCACGTACAAGTACCACATCCGATCGCGCTTTGCGGGATACCGGCAGCTCAAGGCCGACCCCTTCGCGTTTTATTGCGAGCCGCCGCCGAAATCCGCGTCGGTGGTCTGGGACATCAATGATTACCAGTGGCAGGATGAGGCGTGGATGGAGACGCGCGCCAAGACCGACTGGCTGAAATCGCCCGTCGCCATCTATGAAGTGCACCTGGAGTCGTGGCTGCGCGGACCCATGGGCCAGACGCTCACGTATCGCGAACTGGCGGTGAAGCTGGTGGAATACGTGAAGCAGATGGGCTACACGCACATCGAGCTGCTGCCGATCATGGAACATCCGTTCTCGGGGTCGTGGGGCTACCAGATCATCGGATACTTCGCGCCCACTTCGCGGTTCGGCAACCCGGACGATTTCCAATACTTCGTGGATTGCTGCCACCAGGCGGGGATCGGCGTGATTGTCGACTGGGTTCCCGGGCACTTTCCCAAAGACGCGCACGGGCTGGTCTTCTTCGACGGCACGGCGCTCTACGAACACGCCGACCCTCGCAAGGGGGAGCAGCAGGACTGGGGCACGCTGGTATTCAACTATGGCCGCAATGAGGTGCGGACGTTCCTGATCTCGAACGCTTTGTTCTGGCTGAAGGAGTACCACATCGATGGGCTGCGCGTGGATGCGGTAGCTTCGATGCTGTATCTGGATTACTCGCGCAAACCCGGCGAGTGGGTGCCCAATCAGTACGGCGGCAATGAGAATCTGGAAGCCATCGATTTCCTTCGCCGCTTCAACGAGCTGGCCCACAAGGTGCCGGGAGTGTTCACCGCGGCGGAAGAGTCCACCGCCTTTCCAGGGGTCTCCAAGCCCGTCTACCTGAATGGCCTGGGCTTTACCATGAAGTGGAACATGGGGTGGATGCACGACATGCTGGACTATTTCAGCACCGACCCGATCTACCGCAAGTTCCACCACAACAACATCACCTTCAGCCTGATGTACGCTTTCAGCGAGAACTTCGTGCTGCCCGTCTCGCATGACGAAGTGGTGCACGGGAAGGGCTCGCTGCTGAATAAGATGCCGGGCGACGAGTGGCGGCAGTTTGCCAACGTGCGCGCCTTTCTGGCGTACATGTGGGGGCACCCTGGGAAGAAACTGCTCTTCATGGGGCAGGAGATCGGCCAGCGCGAGGAGTGGAACCACGATCGCGGCATACGGTGGGAGTTGCTGGAATTCGAGCCGCATCGCAAGCTGCAGTCGCTGGTGCGGGAACTGAACCGGCTGTACCGCGCCAACCCAGCGCTCTACGAAGTGGATTTCCATTATACGGGTTTCGAGTGGGTGGATTTCCACGACTGGAACAACTCGATTATTTCGTTCCTGCGCCGGGGCGCGGACCCCAAGGATTTTCTGCTCTTCTGCTGCAACTTCACTCCGGTGACGCGCCGGGGGTACGAGTTCGGGGTGCCGGAGGAAGGCTTCTACGAAGAGATCCTGAACACGGATTCGGAGTTGTTCGGGGGATCGAACGTGGGCAACGGAGGGCTGGTTTCGTCGCGGCCGGTGCCCAAGCATAGCCGCGAGCACAGCATCGCGGTGACCTTGCCGCCGCTGGCGGTGGTGGCGTTCCGTAGGCGGTAAGACGGGCTTGTGGGCATGAACGTTTTGGCTAAGGAACCCATGCGCAAGCGGCGATGGCCGTGGAGCCGGTTCCGCCATTGGTTCGATTCGAGTCCGCTACGCCCTTTATTTCCTGACACCGCATGGGCGGTTCGATGAGGCGGTGGAACAGTATCGGCGGGCGCTCGAAACGGACCACTCTCGATGATGGTCCACTTCGGCCTGGCTTTCGCTCTGTATTGCAAGGGCCAGTACGACGATGCGATCGAACATGCAGCAACCGCGGTGGACCTCTATCCCGACTACTGGTTGGTGCACTTCGCAATGGGTATAGCCCAGTTTCAAAAGGGCTGCCTGGAGCAGGCGATTACCAGCCGGGAAACCACCTTGCGGCTATCGCCTTCCTTTACTCACGCGGCTGGCTTCCTGGCAGCCGCCTGTGCCCGATCGGGCGACCCCGGCCGTGCCGAACGGCTCATGGCGGATGTCAGGGACAGAAGCACCCGACAGCATGTCTCGCCAAACGCCTTCGGCGTCTATCACGCCGCCCTCGGACAAGCGGACAGTATGTTCGAGTGCCCCAGACTGCCCTGGCGGAGCGCGATCCGTACCTGACGCGTATAGCCGCGGAGCCGTGTTTTGCGGCGTACCGCTCCGACCCGCGATACCGGGAGTTGCTGGACCGCATGAATCTCGACTGCCCGCCCGTGCGATGATGGTACGCCGTTTATGCGCTGCTCCAAGTGCTCTGCTGAATTCGACGTTTTTCCCGCCGTTTGCCCGCAGTGCGCCGAACCCGTGGTGCTGGCGGGCCGGTATGAGATTAAACAACTGATCGGCCGGGGCGGCATGGGCGAAGTGTACCTGGCTTACGACCGGCGCCTGGCCACCGAGGTTGCCTTGAAACGCGTGCCCGCGCGTTTCGCGATGGATCCGGATCTTGCCCGCGCCCTGACCAAAGAAGCGCGGCTGCTGGCGCAGTTGACCGACGACTGCATCGTGCGCATGTTCGACCTGGCGGGAACGCCCGAGGGCCTTTTCCTCATCCTGGAATACGTCTGCGGGCCGAGCTTGCAGGAGATGCTCAGTGCCGGTTACCGGCTCCCGGTGGCAGAGATACTGCTGGTGCTCTCGTTCGTGTGCAAGGGACTGACCGCCGCGCACTCGGCCGGCATCATCCATCGCGATCTCAAGCCGGGCAACTTCCTGGTGTCGTTGTCTGCCGAGGAGCGGCAGCAGTTCCGAGTTGCGCGCCGCCTACCGGCGAACTTGAGCAACGCGCGCATCAAGCTGGCCGATTTCGGCATCGCCAAAGCCAGCAGTCCGGGGATGACCACCCTCTCCTCGGGAACGATGCTGATCAGTGGAACTCCGGCTTTCATGGCTCCGGAGCAGTTTCGCGGCGAGACGCCTTCGCCGGAGACGGATGTGTACGCCTTGGGCGTGATCGCGTATATGCTGCTTGCCGGCAAGCTGCCTTTTGCTCAAGGAGACATGGCGCACTGTCACCAGTTCGTCCAGCCGCCTCCCCTGCCGAACGGCGCCGGCGCGGTAAATCAGGTCGTCCAGAGGGCGCTGGCGAAGGCTCGCCGGGAACGCTTCGCGTCGGCCCGGGAATTCTACGAAGCGCTGGCGGGGGCAGCGGAACAAGGGCGTGAGCCTCCGCCTCTGGAGGTCGTCGCAGCCAAGCCGGCCGAACCGCCGCCCAGGCCTGCACCACCACCCAAGCCCGTTCCGCCGATCGTTCTCCCGCTACCCGATCGCAATCCGCCGCTGGCAGGCATTCTCGCCGGGATCGCCGTTATCCTGGTGGTGTTAGTGGGGGCGGTCGCATGGGCGATGCATTCGTTTGGCGGCGCGCCATCGAGCCCTTCGACCTCGGTGGAGAGGGACGAGTTTCCGGCCGATCTGGAATTGCGTGGTCCGCCGAGCGTCACGGAACTTCCTCCGATTGTCGAAGAAGCGCGCGGCCGCCTCTCGTTGAAAGGGGTGAACGGACCGAGCAAGGGCCGGGTGGTCTGGAAGGTTGCCATACCGTTCTCGACCGGTGCAAGAGTGGCTGCGATCGGAGTCGATAGCACGATCTATGTGACGGGGCACAGCGAGATCGCAGCCGTGCGGGATGGGCGGTTGGCGTGGGCGTACTCGGTCCCCGACGTGAGTCTCGACCCGATCGGTCAAGACGGCCGGATCCGGATCTGGTCGCACAACCGCAGCCGCATCGACTATTGCCTGAATCGGGACGGGCAAGGAGGACTCTTGCACGGGAATTTCGCGGCTCCTCAGAACCATGATCCGACTTCCCACTCCGATTGCCGTGGCCGTACCCTCGCCATCTACGACAAGGACTACGGCGGCCCTACCGCCGGCGCCGAGTTGGACAACGATTGCAGCTCGGACACTCTCGCGCTGGACGGCGCGATTTATGTGGGGACAAAGATGCCAAGCCTGTACTGTGTTCGGCCGGATGGGGGCGTGGTCTGGAAGATCGATTTGCCGTGCGCGGCTCAGCAACTGGTGGGGGGCGAAGGCGGCCGCTTGATCTTCACCTGCCGTGACCATTCGATGCATTTCGTGGAGAACGGTAAATTCGGTTGGACAATTGGCGGTGGCGATAGAGAATCGTACTCATCCACTCTGATAGATGCTCAGGGCACCACTTTCTTCGCCGACACACTCAACGGCAGCATGGCGCGGGTCAACTCGATCGCCCGATCGGGCCAGAGTGCCTGGACGCTGGATATTCGAGAAGTAACGGCGGGGACGTTGAATCTGGATGGGAAGGGCAGACTCTATATGACGGGCAGGTACCAGGCGGGGATACACGAAGGCCTGTTCTGCATTTCGGAATAACGGCCGCCGCAATCGAGCGGTGGCTGCCGCCCACACGTGCGATGATATTCAGTTCATGCCTTCCACACCTCACATTGAGACGCACTTCGAAGCCTCCGCCACGGTCCGGGACGTAGTCATCGGAATGTCGGACGGCCTGACCGTGCCGTTTGCGCTGGCCGCGGGACTTACCGGGACAGCCACGGCCACCACGGGCATCGTAGTGATTGCCGGTCTGGCCGAGATTGCGGCGGGATCGATCGCCATGGGGCTGGGCGGCTATCTGGCCGCGCGGACGGATCGCGATCATTACGAATCGGAGCGCGAGCGCGAGATCCGCGAGACGGTGGAACTGCCCGACAAAGAGCGCGAGGAAGTGGCCGAGGTCTTCCGCGGCTATGGAATGTCCGAATCGGACATCGCTCCGGTGGTGGGCGCGATCTGCGCGGACCAGAAGCACTGGGTGGATTTCATGATGCGGTTTGAGCTGGGGTTCGAAGAGCCCGACCCCAAACGTGCGCGCAACAGCGCGGCCACGATTGCGATCTCGTACATCCTGGGCGGCCTGGTGCCGTTGGGGCCGTACATGTTGGTGGCGGATCTGGAGCAGGCGCTCAAAATCTCGGTGGCGGTCACGCTGGCGGCGTTGTTTGCGTTCGGATATGTGAAGGGGCGGATGACCGGAATTTCGCCCTGGCGGGGCGGGTTGCAGACGGTGGTGATTGGGGGATTGGCTTCGGCGGCGGCCTACGGGCTGGCGAAGTGGATCGGGAGATCTTGAGGGCCTCGGATTGGGCCGCGGGAGACAATCATTTGGACGATGCTGGAGTGTCAAGCAGTCCGCTAGTTGGTGTGGCCGCGGCTCACAACGGCCAAGTCTTCAATTCAAAGCAAGTTCCGCCAAGACCTTCTGTCGCTCCGTAATCTCCCTGGGACCCCACTGCGGAAGGGTCGCGATCTGCCGGGTCCGTTCGTAGGGTGTTTCTTTGTAGACCTTCCTCTTCCCCTCAAAGCCAAGGCTCTTCAGATTGGAATTGCTCTTCGCTAGCAGCAGGGCCAGATTGCCAATTCGGCGAGTGTAAAGTTTGCACATGTCCTCGTCGAAATTAGGCCAAATTCTCCTCGGGGGCCTCAGGGAGTATATGTTCCAGGTTTATCGTCTGTTGATCATCGTTCGGAATGAACCAGGGGGCCTCTTCATTTTTTGCAGCCATCTCCAGTGCGCGGAGATAGTATCTGGCGAAGGCCGCCTTGGACACCGTGGCGGTCTCGAAAGCCATCCTGAACTCTTCGTTCACTGGAATAATCTTTGCCACGGATTTTCGAAGCGTTGCGGCGTCCGATATCTCCTCTTTGTATACGGCATGGGCTGCTGCGGCTAGCGGCTCTTCAACAGACCCTCGGCTCGTACTTGATGCAACAATGAGCCGGACTCCCCAACTTATGAACATCCGAAATGCCTCGGCAGCTTCCTTCTTGGAGAATTTGTCTGCAACCGCAAGCAATAGTGGCCGCATGCTCCGAATATTCAAGAGATTCAGAGTGTGTATTGCGCGCCGAATCGAATCAACATAGGCGATAGCTAGTGTTTCAATTCAAGGGAAGTCAAGAACTGGATAGATGTCTGAGGACCCTTGGCCCTTTCCTGGACCGCCTCAAAGACCTGATCCTCGCGAAGGTGGCCACGAATTGCGATCATTGACTGGCGAAGATAAGTAACCGTAATATCATCTTCCTCCAGAGTCTCAAGGACGCTGCGCATTCGTGCCCATCGCTGCTGCGCCTCCGGCATTCGCTTGCCGGATTGCCCGAACAGGTAGTTCTTGACCAGATCGGCCTGAGACGTCTTCAACCCCCTATCATTAAGCGTCTCAAACATCTTGTATGCATTCGCCGCCATTCCTGCCGCGTCCAAGAGTCGCTTCACATGACGCCAGCCAGGGCCGCCGGAATCAGCGGACACATTTTGGAGCGTACGAGAATTGCTAGAGCCGCCCAAAAATGGCGGCCACACAAGAATGTCGGACTGCCGGGGTGCCGACAGAGCGGTTCCCCAAAGTGCTAGATTTGGAACTGAGGACATCCCGAGATGCGTCCCAGCGGTCACGTAGGAGTTAGGCCAATCGTAAGTGTAGCGGAAAAGGCCGAAAGTTTTGCGCGAGGCAATGCTTTATGGGGTTCGCTTGTCTTGATGAAGTCCTTAATACTGGAGGCTGGTGGCGGGCGCCTCGTTGAAGCCATTGATGTCGATGTAGTTCGCGACCCGGAGGTCGGAGACAAATCCTCGATCTGCTTCATGATCCGCGTGAATGGGGCGATTTCAGAGGCTTTGGAATTTGATCAGCGTATAAGTGGACTCGTATATGAGGACGTCCCGCGCGGCGATCAGACCCATTTTGCGGTTCGGTTTGAATTTGCCTAGGAATCGCGGCGTTCATGGATGGTAGGAGATTCTTTGAGGTTGCCGACCGGTTGAGGGCTTCTGCCAGCGAAGCCGAACGGCGGACCAGTATCAGCCGTTCCTACTATGCACTGTTTAACGTAGTGCTTGGAGTCCTATCCGCCCAGGGAGTGATCTTTCGAGAAACGCCCGACGATCACTACACGCTGATCAGCTATCTCAACAAGGCGCACAACAGGACGGCCGGCATGGTTGGATCTGCACTGAAAGATTTGCGTTTGGAACCGAATCGCGCAGATTACGACATGAAAGCAACCGTCGACGCCCGGACAAGTGAATTCCTTTACCTTAAGGCGACAAGAGCGATTGCTCAGTTCGACGCTATCCCGCCCCCGGACTTGCAGGAGATAGTCGTGCGAATCCAACAGCTTTCGTAATCGACCCCCGACACCGCGTCAATTGTCAAGACGGTTCCACAAGCGCCGTTTAGGAAACAGAATCCCAGGCGTCAGCGGAGGTTCTACCGCAGCACCGTGGCTTTCGCCCCGCCGTAATAGATCCCGTTGAAAAGCAGTTTGAACGTCGCGTGGGGTTCGCCGCGGAAGGTCACCTCTGGGCCCATCACGAAGACTTTCCCTTCGCCGACTTGGGCTTCCGCTACAGCGGTCGCGCCGTCGAGATACTTCTGGCCTAACGCCCAGCCGCTCTCGAGCGTGTCGGGCCCGGAGAACCAGGCCACCGGCGACGTGTTCTTGGCCTTCGCATCCGGACCCAGCTTGAATACCGGGCTGTTGTCGAAGAACATGTCCACCTGCTCGGGCATACCGTAGGCCAGCGGGCTGTGGTTGTCGATCTGGGCCCGCATCAGCGATCCGGGAATGTAGAACTTATCGCGGGGCAGCGCGCGGTCGGCGCCGTCGGGGCCCTTCTCGACGAGGGAGTTCGATACCGGCACGCCCAGCAGTTCCGCCATGCCGGTGGAACTGCCGACGGTGACGACGGTCCCAGCGGATTCGACGAATTGCTTGATCTGCGGGATGGTCTTCTCCTCCGTGATGCGGCCGATCCAGCCCCGGTATTCCTCGGGAACGGTCTGCGGATCGATCGCCGCGCCGGCTCCTCCTCGTCCACCACCGCGGCCACCGGGGCCGCGGCGCATCGCACCATCGGTGAAGATCAGAACGTCGAACTTGCTCCTGAGATTTCCGGCGTCGAGCGTTTGCGGATAGACCACTTCGAAGGGAAACTCGAACTGCTCGAACAGCCAGCGGGTCCAGCCAGAGGGCATCAGGCCGCCGTATTGGTCGTACAGGCCGACACGCACCGGATTGATTTTGAAGGCTTCGCCCGCCGGGGCCTGAGTCACTCCATGCACGGTGATACCGAGCTCCTTAGCACCCTTGCCCAAGATCGGGAGTACGGTGGGAGATGCCGGCACCCAGATTGCGCCTATCCCCAGATCCTGGCCATCGGCCTGGAGCGCTGTCTTCACCCAGTAAACCGCGGCATTGGACTTAAGCGAGCGGTTCACGAGGATGAAGGAGTTATTGACGCGATGGCTAATCAGATAGCCGGCCAAGGGCCGTATCGCGTCGCGGTTGCCCGCAGCCACTTCGGTTGGGCCAGTGAGCAATCCTGGCGGCGGATCCTGCAATCCGTTCAGTTTCGTGAACGGGCCGTCGAAGCCGTCGAGAATCCGGTCGTACTGAACGCCCATCTGCATCGCCAGGGTCCACCCGGCGATGTCGTAGGGCGGAATAGGCGGACCGCCGGGAAACAGATCGTCGCGGGGATGGTCCTGCGGCTCGAACATGTCGCGGACGAAGGGACGGAACGCCTGTGACGCCTTCACCACGTACGAGCCGGCCGGGTAGCTCTTGCCGGCGGCCTGGAACGCCGCTGTGGCCTTCCACACTGTGATGCCGCTCTTCAAGAGGGAGTTGATGAACCGCGTGGCCGTGGGAAAATCGGGCTGGTCCGAGGGCATGATGTAGCCGCGCGGATCACGGAACTGCGCATCGTGAAGGATCTTCTCGTAGAGATCGGAGGGAACCGATGAGGCCCCTGCGCCACCTCCGGGCGCATCTCCGCCGACCGTCACTTGCCCGCCGCCGCGCCGCCCGCCGCCGGGGATCTTCGCCGCCGCTTGCCGCAGAGCGTCCACACGCTTCGGCGTGATGGTCCAACTATCCTTGCTGCCCTTTTCGATGGAATTCATTCCCATGCGCCAGATGTTGTAGAGCAGGTTCTCGCGATTGCGGGAGGCGTAGTCGAGAATCGCCCGGTTGGTCTCCATCTCGTAGTCGATGGACTGCCGGTAGTGCCAGATCTGCGGCGCCACGGGAAGCGGCAGATCGCTGATGTAGAGCTGCCTCTCCGGGACCAGCGGAATCTGCATGGGAGTAGGGCCGCCGATGATCTCGGTCAGGATGCCGATGGTGTTGTGGTAGGTGGTGGTATTGCGCATGCCGCCGTTCCACCAGCCGTCGTAGTTGGCCTGCGTGCGCATGCCGCTGCCGCCTTTGCCTTGCGACACCAGGCGCTCATGCATGGCGGTACCCACGGCCTGGATGCCGAGGGTGACCAGCGGGTCGAGGTTGTGGTTGACGGGATCGCGAAAAGGCGGGATGAAAATCACCTCGCCGGCCGGCCCGGACTGGTGGTGGTTGTACATGATCTGCGGGTTCCACTCGATGGAAAGCTGGCGGTTCATGTTGGTGGTCTCCGCCATGTTGGAGGTCAGAGAGTCGCGATTGTTGTCGTGGCCGATGTATTTCTCATAGAGGCGCGGCAGGCCGGTCAGGCTGCGTTTGGTCTCGTCCTTTTCGCGCATGTACCAGTTGGCGACGAGTTCCTGGCCGTCCGGGTTGGCGGGTACGCACAGGAGGATGTCGTCGTTGAGGAGGCGCAGGGTTTCCGGATCGTTTCGGCCGGCCATCTGCCACACCATTTCGATGAGCTGTTGGGAGCCGACCGTCTCGGTGGCGTGCAGCCCGCCATCCACCCATACGACCGCCTTCCCCTCGCGGGCCAATGCGCGGGCCTGGGCATCCGAGAGCCCTTCGGCGCGCGCCAACCGTTGCGCGATGTCCTTGTAGTGCGCCAGGTTCTTGTGGTTCTCGGGCGAAGTCACGATCGCCATCCATTGATGCCGGCCCTCGGCCGTGAGACCCGTGTCTACCAGCTTGACGCGGTCCGATTCGGAGGCAAGCTTCTTCCAGTAGGCTTCGAGCTGGGTGTAGCTGGCCATGTGGTAGTCATCGCCGACATTGAATCCAAGCGCTTCTTTCGGCGTGGTGAGCTTGCGGGCCGGTTGGCCGTTGAGGAAGGCGGCCGAGAATGCCGCGAGAAGGAACGCCAAGGCGCGGGAAGGCATGGTTGGCTGCATGAGTTCTCCTGAGTTCTTTATACTTTACACCCGCGCGGGCACCATGCCTGCCGGGTCGAGACTCATTGCTTCACTAATAGTTCCAAGCGATCCGAAAACGCGTCGGGATGTGTCTCGACGCGGCAGACACGAGTGGTGTCCGCGCCACGTGGGGTCTACATTCCGATTGAATCTTGCGTGTCTTGTGGACTAGACTAACAACCTATGGATCTGGGTACGATACTGCGTCGTTCCGCCGCGAGAAATCCGCAGAAGGCCGCAGTCATCTGCGGCGAACAAATCATCTCCTATGCAGCACTGGACCGGTCGACCGACGCTCTGGCGCGCTGGCTCTTGCGGGAGGGGCTCGATGCGGGCGACCGCGTGGCTATCCACTGGTCGAATTCCGTGGAGGTGGTCAATCTGTATTTCGCCTGCTTCAAAGCCGGGCTGATCGCGGTGCCGGTCAACAACCGGCTGAAGGCCCCCGAGATAGCCTACATCCTGGGACACTCCCAGGCCAAGCTGTGCTTCAGCCAGCCCGAGTTGGCGCCGCTCAGCGAGGAAGTCCGAGCAGAGTGCCCGGACCTGCGGCACATTTACACCGCGCTTCCATTTCTCTCGACCACGGAATCGGATGGCGCCCGGTTGCCCGAGGTCTCTCCCCATCGCGTAACGGCGATTCTGTACACATCCGGCACCACGGCTCGGCCCAAGGGCGTCATGCATACCCACATTTCGCTGACCGGCGCCACTGAGCTGATGATCTCGCTCGGCATGGACGAGGCTCACATCCCGCTGGCAGTGACGCAGATGGTACACATCGCGGCGCTAGCCTGCGTACTCCTGCCGGGAATATCGTGCGGCGGAACCGTGGTCCTGGTCCCGGCGTTCGACGCTGCCACAACGCTGGACTTGATCGAACGCTGGCGATGCTCGTACATGTTGATCCTGCCAGCGATCCTGCGGTTCGTGGTGGAGGAACAGGGCCGCAATCCGCGCGACGTCCGTTCCGTGCGGCTGTGCCTGGCCGGCGGCGATACCGTACCAGTTGCGCTGCAGGAACGCTTCCGGGTGTTATTTGAAGCTCCGGTGCGGGAAGTTTTTGGGATGACCGAGACGGTGCCGGTGACCGCCATTCCCGAAGACGCGCCGCGGGCCGGCTCGTTGGGTCCTGCGTTGGATCTGGTGGATGTCCGCGTGGCGGATCTGACCGGGAAGGTCCTGGGCGAGGGCCAGGTTGGCGAACTGCAGGTCCAAAGTCCGGCCAATTGCGTCGGATATTGGGCTGACCCGCAAGCCACCGCGGCTTTGTTTGACGAAGGTTGGCTGCGCAACGGCGACCTGGTGCGGCACGACTCCGACGGTTACCTCTGGTTTGAGGGGCGCGTGAAGCAGATCATCATCCGTGGCGGCTCCAACATCTCACCGCCGGAAGTGGAAGAGGCGCTATATCACCATCCCGCGGTCCTGGAGGCCGGCGTCATCGGCATGCCCGACGCGGTTCACGGAGAAAAGGTGATCGCGTTTGTTGCCTTGCGGGAGGGACTAACTGCCGGCGAGGAGGAACTGCGGAGCTTGGTGAGGATTCGCATCGCCGACTATAAGACTCCGGAGAGGGTTCTGTTTCTGCCAGCACTTCCGAAGGGGCTTACGGGCAAGGTGCAGAGGCGTGCGTTGAAGGATCTGGTGTAAGGCCCATCGTGGCACAGGCATTCTTGCGTGCCGGGTCGAGACTCTTCTCGACCCGGTCTGTGTGGCCACTACTTCCGCACTTCGGCAGCGTGGATTGGAGCGCTCCCAACTGCGTCGAGACGAGTCNNCACGAGTGTCTGCGCCACGTTACTTAGGCACGGACGACTGCACGAACTTCACCAAATCGGCGTGGTACTTGGCGGCCGATGGCTGGTCGATGTAGACCATGTGGCCCGCTTCGTAGTACCCCATCGAAATGTTGTTCTTCTTGATTTCATCCGACGCCTTCAGGTGGGCGATGGTCCACTCCACGGGGTAGAAGGGGCAGGCGAAATCGTAATAGCCCATGCCCACGAACAGATGCATGTGCGGATTCTTGGCGAAACCGTTCTCCAGGTTGACGACCGTATTGTATTCGCCGGACCAGGGCGGCGCGTTCCCGGAAACGTAATAGAGGTTGTCGTTCTTGTAGTTCAGGTCGTTCCGGATGTAGGCCTCGAAGGCGGTGAGGAAACAGTCTTCGATATTGGCGTTGCTGTAATCGAAGCTCGTATTGTTGGCGCCCGCATCCAGTTGGTATCCGGCGAAGCGCGAATCCAGGCGGGAGGTCATCAGGTGCTGATCGCGCAGTAGCTCGGTGCTGAACGGGCCTAACGGGACGCGCAGGTCGAGGGTATCGATGAAGGACTTGGAGAGCCCCGTGTATCGCGAGAAGTTGGTCAGCACCTTGTTGCGCTGAGCTTCAGTGGCGCGCGCGCCGTCGAAGA
>PMTT01000162.1 GCA_003167275.1 Bryobacterales bacterium
ACTCCCAACTGCGTCCTGTTTGCGACTTCTTCGTTCTGGCAGGGCGTGGATGTGCCGGGGGAGCAGTTGAGCTGCGTTATCATAGATAAGTTGCCCTTCGCGGTGCCCAACGACCCCGTGGTGAACGCCCGGATCGAGAGCATCCGCAGCGCNNTTCGGGCGGCTGATTCGCAGCAAGTCGGACCGCGGCGTGCTGGTGCTGTTGGATAACCGCATCACCAAGCAGCGGTACGGCCAGGTGTTCTTCGACAGCCTGCCCGATTACGGATTCACCACTCGCCTGGAGGACGTGGAGAGATTCTTCGATGTTTGAAGTCACGATTGAAGAGACATTCGCGGCCGGCCACGCCCTGCGGAATTATCGCGGGAAATGCGAAAACGTGCACGGCCACAATTACCGCTGCCAGGTCACGCTGGAGGGCGCCCAACTGGATTCCGTCGGGTTGCTGGTGGATTTCGTGGAGTTAAAGAAAGTGGTGCATGGGGTCCTGGATCGCATGGATCACCAGTGGCTCAACGAGTTTCCGCCTTTCGACGTTTTGAATCCATCGGCCGAGAACATGGCCAAATACATCTACGACGAGGTGTGCGAGGGACTCAAGACGCGGGATGGGGTGAAGGTGGGAGCGATCCGGCTTTGGGAGACCGACACGGCCAGCGCAACTTACCGGCCGTAGGGGCCGAACGGACGCCAGCCCACGCGCTACAGCGGCTGCTGTTGAGCGATAATCGTAGGAGGCTATATGGATCCATTGGATATACTCAGTGAGGCCGGCCCCGGCTGCCTGGAATCGTGCCCGGCAGGACGCGCTGAATCAGGGTCATTCGGTTTTCTTTGAAGATGACGACGGCCGATACCTTATGGAGCAGCCCGATGGAAAGCGCTTCGAGATCCGGTTCCGTCCTGGTGCGCCTGGGGAAGAAAACTACGAAATCGTGCGCGAGTTGCCCGCCACGGCTGCGTGATCAGTGCCAACTCTCACGGTAATAGCAGGCCCAAACGGCTCCGGGAAAAGTACCCTTACCGCAGCCGTGAACTTTGAAGGTTGCCGATCTGGAACGCCAACTCTCCCAGCCGTAAAGACCCCACTCGCCAGCTAGCTCCAGCCCTCGGGCTCGATGCGCACACCCCGACCCCCACACTTCTCCACGAGCAAGGAAAACGCCGGCGACCAGGAGCACCTATGCATTCGGTGCTCCCTTACCGGTAAGACTCCAGGAACTATTTACCGTAATAGGCCGCGTTCTTAGGCGTGAAGTCCGACCACTTCTCCGGCAGATCGTCCAGGGCGAAGATGGCCGAGACCGGACAGACCGGAACGCAGGCGCCACAATCGATGCATTCTACCGGATCGATATAGAGCATCTCGGAGTCCGCGTAGGCTGGCTCATCCTTTTTTGGGTGAATGCAATCGACCGGGCAGGCGTCGACGCAGGCAGTGTCTTTGGTACCAATACAGGGTTCTGCTATAACGTATGCCATTGCTGTTTTTTTCCCTAGGTACCTATTCATAGCACAGCAGGAAAGGAAATACAATTCGTTAGTTGCCAAATCTCTCGCCTCGGCACCAAACTGGTAGAAGATGCCAGCCAGAGTTCGAAAAGCCGTCTTCCCAGCCGCTGGGCTGGGCACCCGCTTCCTCCCCGCCACCAAGGCCCAGCCCAAAGAAATGTTGCCCATTGTGGATAAGCCCATCATCCAGTACGGGGTGGAGGAGGCGCTCCATTCGGGGATTCAGAACATCATCATCGTCACCGGCCGCGGTAAGACCGCCATCGAAGATCACTTCGACGTGAGCTTCGAGCTGGAATACCTTCTGGAATCGCGCAACAAGAAGGAACTGTTGGCCATTGTCCACAATATTTCGGACATGATCAACGTCTCCTACGTGCGCCAGAAGGAGGCCCTGGGGCTGGGACACGCGGTGCTGCGAGCCATGGAACTGGTGGGCGAGGAACCGTTCGCCGTGGTCCTGGCGGACGATGTGATCGAGGCCGAGACTCCCTGCTTGCGTCAACTCCTGGATATCCACAGCTTTTTTGGCGCGCCGGTACTGGCAGTCATGGAGGTTCCCGCTGACAGCATCTCGGCCTATGGCGCCATCGATGCGGAGCCGGTCTCCCACAACGGCTGCAACGACCGCCTGTACCGCATTCGCAACCTGGTGGAGAAGCCCAAACAATCGGAAGCGCCCTCCAATCTCGCGATCATCGGCCGGTACGTGCTCACGCCCGAGATTTTCGATTCCCTGCAGGCCATCGATCCCGGCTCGGGTGGCGAAATCCAACTCACGGATGCGCTGAAGCATCTGTTACGCAGCCGCCCGATCTACGCGTACCGTTTTGAAGGCGAACGCTACGATGCCGGGGACAAGCTGGGATTCTTGAAAGCGACCGTGGAATTCGCTCTGCGCCGCCGGGATCTGGGCGGACCATTCCGCGAGTACCTGAAGGGTCTGAAGCTGTAGCCCAGTCACGTGGCGCGGGCACTCGTGCCTGCCGGGTCGAGACTCTTCTCGACCTTTTTGCTTCGGGGTCTGCTCAAAAGCGTCGAGTTGAGTCTGCAGACAGGAAGCCCGCCCCGGTCCCATATCTGGCGGGCAACCCGAAATGCGTCCCGATGAGTCGGGACGCGGCAGGCACGAGTGCCACGGGAAAAGAAACACAGGCAAGGATGCCCGTGTTACCTCTTCTCGTTCAGGAAGCTGATGAGGTCGCCTACATCCGTGGCCTCCAGGGTGGGCCAGGGGATGCCCAGGCGCTCGGCATGAATGCGCATCGCCGGGCCGTGACGCCATAGCGCACTGGCCAGCGATACCGTGGTGAACGCATCCCCACCGGCGGCGATCCGCGGGCCTTCCTTGGTGCCTTCGGCCTTCGAGCCGTGACAAAGGGCGCACCCGCGCTCCGTGAAGACCCGTTCGCCCAGATACGCAGATCCGGAGGGCTCGAAATAGCGCAAGCTGATCAGGAATTGCAGGACGTCACTGATTTCATTTCCTTGCAACGTGGGAGCCGTCATCCGCGCGGCGCGGACTTCCTTCATCATGGCTGGAGCGTGGTTCCAAAGGACCGCCGCGAACTGCGCGGAACTGTGCGGAAGGTCGTGATCCGGCCCCAGTTCCGGACCCGTGTGACCGCCCTTCCCGCCAACCGAATGGCATGCGATGCACTCTGCCTGGAATACCTGCCAGCCCCGGTCCGCGCTGCCCAGCGCTCTTCCGCTGCCGCTCGCGGCGGCGCCGCTGCGGCTGACATAGGCGATCAGGTTGTTCATCTCGTCGCCCTGGAACTGCGGCCATTCCCCGATCTCACGGGTGATCGGGTCGATCATGTATTGGGCGTGGTTCCACATGGCGTGCATCCAGGCGGCGGAATCCCCGGAGGCCGCTACGCGGGATAAATCGGGAGCCTTGGAACTCGATGCGACGGTCGAGACAAGCGGCGCCGACTGCCCCACCTGGTGGCAGTGGGCGCACCCCTTGTCGGAGAAAACGCGCTCGCCGGCCGCGACGTCACCCGGGGGGTCACTGGTTCCCGCCTGATAGAGGAACGCCAGGATGTGGGCCATCTCCTCCTGGTTGAGGTCGGGCGGGCTGGCGCCGCGCAATTGACGCCACATACCCGGCGCGTGATTCCAGAGCACGGTGGCCAGCCAGGCCATGGCCGGCTTTCCGGGGCGGATCCGGCCGAGATCGGGCGCCACGCGGCCTCCCGAACCATTTACCGCATGGCAGATGGAGCAATGCTTGTCACCGAAGAACAGGGCTGCGCCCTTCTCAGGGATGCCGATCACGTACAACGCGTGCCGGCTCGCCGAGGGCCGGTGCTCCCAGATCAGAATTGCAATTAAGCCGGCCGTTGCGACAACTGCTGCGACGACCCAAAGGAGAAACTGTTTGCGTCCACTCAGCGGAGCCATGGGCAGGCGTATGCACGTCAGGGGCCGGGAAGGTACGGTATGCTTTAGCTTGCCAAAAGCTGGACTCTACTTGGCAAATCCGTTCTTTGCTTAGCTCTGGGCAAGCTAAAGCATACCGTACAAAATCCGACAGTGTCCGATTATCGTACTAATCAGACCTGATACTGCCTTAACTTCCGGTAGAGCGTGTCTCGCGAAATCCCGAGTAGCGACGCGGCCTTCGTCCGGTTGCCCGCGGAAACGCGTAACGCCTGTTGGATGGTCAGCCGTTCCATCTGCTCCATGGAGAATGATTCGTTCATCTTCGACGTGACGGCCGTCGTGACACCCGCGCCCAGCAGGGGCTTGAGATCCTTGTCGGTGATGATCTGGGGATTGTCCGCGGAGACCGCGCCGGCGCTCTCCACCAGGTTTTCCAACTCGCGCACATTGCCGGGGAACGAATAGCCGAGCAGCATCTCGATCGCCGGACGCGAGAGCGAGATCTCGCGGCCATAGCGCCGCGACAGCCGCCCCGCGAAGTGCTGCGCGAGCACCAGGACATCCTCCGGGCGCGTGCGCAGCGCAGGCATCTCCATGACGATGGTGGCGATGCGGAAATAGAGATCCTCGCGGAGCAGGGTCGACCGCAACTCATTCAGGCTGCGGTTGGTAGCCGCGATGATCCGCACGTCCACCCGCACCGATTTCGTGCCTCCCACGGGCCGCACTTCACCCTCCTGCAACACACGCAGCAGCTTCACCTGGACGTCCTTGGGCATTTCGCCCAGCTCGTCCAGGAACACGGTGCCGCCCGACGCCGCGGAGAAGATCCCCGGCGCGTCGGCGTAGGCCCCCGTGAAAGCCCCCCGCCGGAAGCCGAACAGCTCGCTCTCCACCAATTCGCGCGGCAGGGCGCCGCTATTCACCGCGACGAAGGACTTGCGCGCCCGAGGGCTGGCGGCATGAATCGCGCGCGCCAACATCTCCTTGCCGGTTCCGGTTTCCCCGAGGATCAACACCGATGCGTCGGTCGCCGCGGCCATCCGCGCGCGCTCCAGAACCCGCTCCATGGCCGGCGACAGGCTGATGATGTTCTCAAAGCTGGGGTGCCGCTCCAGATGCTTTTCGAGCTGGGCCACTCTTTCGCGCAGTTCCACTACTTCCATGAGGCGCGCGATCTTCTTGCGCACGCCTTCGTAGTCGAACGGCTTGGTCACGTAGTCCTCGGCGCCGCGCTTGATCGCATCCACGGCGGTTTCGATGGTGCCGTAGCCGGTCATGATGACTACGGTGAGTTCGGGATTGCGCCGGCGGAGCTCGTCGGTGAGCGCCAACCCGTCCATCAGCGGCATGATCAGGTCGACCAGTGCGAGAGCAATCCGCGGATTGGCCTCCTGGATGGCCAAGGCTTCGGCCCCGGACAGCGCAATCTCCACGCTATAGCCTTCGTGCACCAGAAAGTCCCTCAGGGTCGAAGCCAGGCTGGCGTCGTCGTCCACCACCAGGATTCCGGCGCCGCGTGTTTCGTTTGTGGGCTTCACGGTCTGGTACTCCGCACCAGTTGCGCCACCTCGACCAACGGCAAGTCCACGTAAGCCGTGGTGCCTGCGCCTGGCTCGCTCTCGATGCGGATGGTTCCGCCATGTTCCAGCACCACGTTCCGGGCGATGGCGAGGCCCAGGCCGGTGCCTTTGCCGGGCTCTTTCGTGGTGAAGAAAGGCTCGAAGACGCGCTCCCGATC
>PMTT01000051.1 GCA_003167275.1 Bryobacterales bacterium
GCCACTTCCTGTTCGGAAAGGGGCTTCCGGCCGGAATAAGGCGGCGGCATGCGCATCGCGGGGTTCGCCGGCGCCACGCGCTTGAGAAGTTCGCTCCCCGCCACGTCGCCTGGGATCACCGGCGTGTGCGCTCCCCGGGACTTCTTGGCGCCCTCCTCGGTGTCCAGCCGCAAGCCGACTTTGCGGGTGGCTTCATCCGGACCGTGGCACGCGAAGCAACGATCGGAAAGGATGGGGCGGACGTCGCGCGCGAAATCCACCGCGGGCGCCGCCGCCGCGTGCCAACCGATCAGGGCGCCCGGAATCAGTCTCCAGAAACGCATTATCATGCAATCATATCGAGTTTGGGTGAGGTAGTGCCCGACCGGGTGGTATCCATTTTGGGGGATTCCTCACCAGTCAACACCGCTCCCTCACGGTCGCGGCTCGGACCGTCGCCCGCTCATCTCGCGCGGGATCTGAACTCTATGGCCTGATCGCGATGAACCACGCTGCGACGATTGGACCCTGCGGACCGCGGCCGCCACGTCCCTTCGCCGGCGGTTCCGCGCCTGCGGGCGGCGCCGGAGCAGGACCGCGCTCGGGCTGGAAGAGGTAGGCAGTGTGCGTCTTCGGGTCCACCGCGATGGTCTTCGCGCCGGCGAACGTGTCGACGGTGGCTACCACCGTGTACTTGTCGGCCGAATCCTGGTGGACCACGGTGACGTTGCCCTCGCCGCCATTCGGGATGAAAATCAGTTTCTTCGATGGATCCCATCCCAGGGCGTCCACGCGCGTTCCGTTCTTGATACTCGCCACGATCTTGCCGTTGCTGGCATCAACCACCACTGACGTGTTGCTACAACCCGAGAAAATGCGGTTCGACGCTTTGTCGTACGCAATGCCGGTGGGACCTTTACACGGATCGAGCGGCCACGATTCGGTCGCCTTCCACGTCTTGACGTCAATCACCTGGATCGTGTTCTTGCCTTCGTTGTTGACGAAGATGTGCCCCTTGCCGTCGGCCGCCGCTCCTTCGGGCGCCGTGTCTTCCAATTCGACGGTGGCCACGATGTCGCCGCTCTTGGGATCGATCGCCGTGAGGGTCCCGATCGGGCGGCTGTGATTCGTCAGAATAATCTTGTCATCGGGCTCGTCGTACATGATCCCATCGAGACCGGGGCCGACCTTGATTTGCTTGACCACTTCCAGTGTCTTCAAATCGAACATCGTGACCGTCTGGTCGCCGCCATTTGTCGTAAAGCCGTGACCAGCTTTAGTGGCGATGCCCGCGCCATGCACTCCCGGCGTGTTCGGAATATCGCCCAGTACCTTGCCGCTGGCGCCGTCGACCACCATCATGTGGGTGCCGCGCGAAACGAAGACGCGCCCCGTAGCGGCTTCGACGGCAACGTAGTCCGTGCCTCCCTCACCCTTGATGTCAAACTTTTCCATTTTGAACGTCTGCGCGTGCCCGATGAGGGGAGCGGCAAAGCCACTCGCGAAGAGAATCACACGTGCGGTCAGTAAGCGTCTGGTCATACAGCCTCCATTTGTGCGCGCGGATTCCGAGACTCGGGACTCCACCTGCCCATTCTGCATGAAGCCAGATGAACACACGATGAACGTCGGCCTCCCTGACGGTCGTGGCTCGTTCTGGTGGCGCAGGCGGTCTCAGCCTGCGCTGCGCGCATCCCCATCCCCTCTTGGCGTAACTGGCCACCAGCTTCAAGATTTCCGAGGACCGGGTGCATGTGCTGATGCCCGACACCGGGTCGGGCTACGGCGGCAAACACACCGGTGAGGCCGCTTACGAGGCCGCACGGCTCGCCAAGGCCGCCGGCAAACCGGTCAAGCGCAACTGGACGCGCGAAGAGGAAATGACGTGGGCCTACTTCCGCCCCGGCGGCATCATCGACGTCGGCGCCAAAGTAGACCCGGATGGCAGCATTACCGAGTGGGAGTTCCACAATTACAATTCGGGCGGGTCGGGACTCCAATCGCCTTACACCATCGCCAGCAAGAAGGAGCAGAGCCATTCATCGAAGACCCCGCTGCACCAGGGTTCCTACCGCGGCCTTGCGGCCACCGCCAATCACTTCGCCCGCGAATCTTATATGGATGAGCTGGCCGTTTCGGCGAAAATGGACCCGCTGGAATTTCGCCTGAAGAACGCCAAGAATGAGCGGCTGCGGAACGTAATTCAGGCCGCCGCCGACAAGTTCGAATGGAAGTCGCGCAAGAAGACGTCGGGCCACGGGTTCGGCATCTCGGCCGGTTTTGAGAAGGGTGGATACGTGGCCACCTGCGCCGAAGTCAGCGTCACCAACGGAGTCGTGAAAGTGGTGCGCGTGGTGGAAGCGTTCGAATGCGGCGCGGTAGTGAATCCCGAACACCTGCGCCACCAGGTGGAAGGCGCCGTCGCCCAAGGCCTGGGGGGCGCGCTCTTCGAGCAGATCGATTTCGCCGACAACAAGATCCTGAACAGCAAGCTGTCGCGTTACCGGGTCCCGCGTTTCAACGACATGCCGGTGATCGAGAGCGTTCTCCTGGATCGCAAGGACATCGTCTCAGCCGGCGCAGGCGAGACCCCCATCGTGGGGATAGCCCCCGCCGTAGGCAACGCCATCTTCGACGCCACCGGCCAGCGNNAGACCGCCTTCAGCCTGGGTTGCTCCTCGCTCCTGGTGGGACAGGCGGTTTCGCCTGTCTGCCGGCGAAGCCGGCCGTGCCCGCTGAAAGTTGTGTCCCTTTGTCCGACGGACAAGTCGCGTTGCTTCCCAAAATAAATCGGGCCAGTTCATCTTGAAAAACAAGAGAACTGGCCCGGAAAGCAATCCTTCAATTAGTGGCCTGACGAGGCCGGTCAATAATCAGAACCTGAGCCGCAAATTGAACGTAAGCTGCCGCGGTGAATTCAATTGACCACCGACGCCGTTGGGGTTGGCGTTGTTCGAACCCAGTACGCCGAAGTTTGTCGGATCGCCAATCGACAGGCCCGGATCGTTTAGAGCTACGTGATTGAACACGTTGGAGAACTGGAACGACGTGGTCGCGTACACCCGCTCGCGGAAGAGGCGGAAGTCCTTGGCAAAGTTGGCATCCATATTCCAGTTAGGGAGCCCGCGAATCTGGCCCGCGGATCCACACTGAGTGTCGAATCCCAAAATGCAAGGCCGGAATTCGTTGAAGACCGCCGCCGGATTGGAAAACATATTGATGTTGTTTCCGCCGTTGGAAAGGTTACTGGCGACGCCTGCGCCGGAAGCGCTGTTGGGCACGTTGACGTTGTAGTGAGCTGAGTTGCCGCCCGTGAATGGGCTGGCGAGCACCGCGCCATCGTTCGTACTGGAGTTTTGGGTTTCCCCGAACGACTCGTTGCTGTTGAGAGTCCCAACCGCAATTGGCGCGCCGCTGCGGGCCGCGATGATCGTAGCTATCCTCCATCCCCCGAGGACGTGCCCGAGGATGCCACGATTGTGGCTGAAGAACGGCTCGGACCACAAGAACGTCTGCGAATACAGGAACTTGTAGTCATAAAACTGAGGACCGTACATCGATTGACGCACGTTGTAGGGGTTCAGCGCGGTGTATCCCGAGGTCGCCTGGGACTGGTTGCCCGTGCCGAGCGCGCGACCCCAGGTGAAGTTCGAGGTCATCGTGATGCCATGCCAATCCCTCGCAGTCACGGTGGTGTAAAGCGCGTTGTAGTTGCCGGAGCCGGAACTGTCGTCGGCGTTAATTCCCACCGCCTGGCCCGAAGGGATTGCGGCACTCTGGCTGCTCGGAATCGTGCGCCCCAAGGTCCAGGAGGGAGTCTGGCTCAGAGCCGACCACAACTGGAACACTTGTGTCTGGGTGATGAAGCTGTTCATATTCGCGTTCTTGACCACCGCGTTGGTGCAACTGCCGAAGCCCTGGCAGAAGGCCGAGTTCGGTCCGCCCAATGCAGCTTCAAAGAACGGCTGGGCAGCCGGCGCGCCGCCCGCTGCGACCGCGAAGTAGGTATTGGCGTAGGCTTGGGCGAAACTCTGCCCACTCAACGTCATCATCGTCGGCACGGCATCCAGATCGCGCTGCATCCATTCATTCCGGATGATGCGGCCGATATAACCGACTTCAAACAGCAGCTTCGGCCGGATCTCCCGTTGGATGCTGACGTTGAAGTTGTAGGTGGTCGCGGGTTTGAAACTCGGATCGAGCACCGAGGCGGCGCCCGCCGCTGTGCTCCCGTTGGTGCCAGGGTATGACGGCTGGGGAAGAGTCGTCGAAGGCGTAGGGATGGGCGCCGTATTGCCATCCGTTCCAATGCGGAACGCGTTTGCCGGAGTCACACCGCCCGTGCCCAGGCACTGACCGGTCATGGAAGCGCCGACACAGGACACCGGTTGGCCCAGACCCACGCCGAGCAGCGGAATCAGCACCAGGCCGACGCCATTGAGGCGGCTGTAAATCTGTCCATAACCGCCGCGGATCACGGTCTTGCCATCGCCGAAAATCTTTCCCAGGACTCCGTTGGCGAATTTCGGATTCCAGGCAATCGCCGCACGGGGGCTCACGCCTCCGTAGAACGGATTGTATGGATACTTGTGGCTTGCGCCGCTCACATTGGCAATGGTAGAGAAGCCGAGAATCGGGTTATAGACTTGGCCTTGCAATGCCTCTGCACTCTTGGTATTGAAGTAATCGGTAAAATTGATCGGGTGGCCCGACGCGTCCACCANNCCGTACGTCAAGGTGACCGTAGGCTTGATGTGCCAGGAATCGGTGACGTAGAGGTTATAGAAGTCGATCGTGCTTTGGTCGAACATCGGCGTTCCCGCCGGGTTCAGGTTCAAGTTTGCGCCGCTGCGCGTAAACAACTGCTGCGGCTGGTCGACGATACCCAGAACGTACGAATAGTACTTGTTCCAGTTCGCGACTTGGCTGGACGGGAGATTCAACGGCTGGACGGCGGCGGAATACTGAATGCCCGAATTGTTACCGATCTGGTACACCGGCGAGGTGTTGATGCCCTGGCCGTTGTCGTTGCGCGCGTGGTAATCGTAATTCCGCTGGTAATTTCCGCCAAAATTGATGACATGAGCGCCCTTGATCTTGGTCACATCGTCCTTGAGCAGGGTGTCATGACCATCCCAGAACCGCTGGCGGACATTCTGGTTGTTGACGTTGTATGGGATCAGCGCGTTAGCTGTCTCGCCGCCGATTTCGAGTGCACCGCCCAATCCGGGGAGTTGCGGCGGCGCGGCCGAAGAGGCCCACTGCCACCAGATTTTCGTGTAGTTGTAACGGAAGTCGTTTGTGGTGGTCGGGGTGATATTGGTCGTCAAGCCAGCCACCAGGAATTCCGGTTTCTGCGGACGCGGGGCGCGGGCAGCTATGACGCCCAGGGTGTCGCCCGGCAGCGCGCCGCCGATATCGACCTGATTGGTGGTCAATTGACTGAGCGCAAAGTAACGGTAGCTGGTCATGAGGCGCCACTTGTCGCCGAAGTCGTGGTCTACGCGGCCCACCAGGAACTTTGACTTCTCCGGTAGAGGCACCTGTCCCTGGAATCCCTCCACGTTATGTGCATCGCCGGCGTTGAAGTTGTTTGGCTCCGGCATGTATTTGTTCCACAGTTGCGCAACCACCGGGTTGAGGCCCAGGCCGCGGGGGTCGCAGGCTCCACCGCCGCAGGCTGCCGGCTGGTAGGTGACTCCGTTCACCGTTACCGCTTTCGGGTTGATGTTAAAGGGAACATATGTGCCGCCTTCGTTGATTTGAATGACTCCGGCGCGCAGCGTGTCGGTCGGGACCTGCCTGTTGATAATCGACGACTGCGGGAAGTTGAAGTTTTCGTAGCCGAAGAAGAAGTACGTCCTGCCGCCCAGGAGTTTGGGCAGCATGGGGCCTCCAACGGTGAAGCCGTATCGATTGTTGTGCGAGATTGGAATGGGCGTGTAGCCCAGGTTTCCGCTGGGGGTGTGGTTGTTGTCCCAGGTGTTGGCCCCTCCCACGTCGGTCGAGTTGTAGAAATAGTACGCCGAACCGTGGAAGTCGTTGGTGCCTCGCTTCGTCACCATTTGGATCTGCGAACCGCTGGAGCCGTTGAAGTCGGCGGTCTGTCCCGCCGTCGATACCTTGAATTCTTCAATGGTGTCGGGGGGCGTTGGCAACACACCACTCGGAGGGTTACCCATACCGCCATAGGCGCCGTGAGCGTAGCTGCCCGTGTAGTCCCTCATGCTGCCGTCCATATCGTTCGAGTTGTTGCCGCCGTCAAGCTGGAACGTATTCTGGTCGTACATCGCGCCGGCGGATGCGCCTTCCGGCGAAACGCCCGGCTGGAAAATCGCCAGGCTCGAGATGTCCGCACCGAGGATCGGAAGGAAGATCAGCGACGGTCCTGAGAGGCTTGTACCGACGGTCGCGTTCACCGTTTGCAGTTCAGCTCCAGGGGCCGAAGTCACTTCCACGATGCTGGTTACGGCGCCGACCTCGAGGACAGCGTTGACGGTCAACACCTGGCCGACCTGCACGTCCGCTTCCGCCACCCGGCGGGTGGAGAAGCCTGTCTTGGAGAACGCGACACTGTACTTCCCCGGCTCCACGTTGACGAAGATGTAACGTCCTGCGTCGTTCGACAAAACTTTGGTTGCAATGTTGGTTGTGGGGTCGGCGATTTTGACTTCCGCGCCGACGACAACAGAACCCTGCTGGTCAGTGACTTGACCGGAAATGGTTCCGCTAGATGAGGATTGCGCCCAGACTGGTGAAATGTACGATAGCGCACCAAGGCACAGCGCCAGTCCGAAGAACGGTCGAAAACTGCAGTGAGAACCCGGCGTGCGACTCCACTTCATGTATATCCCTCCTAAACGTAGGTATGGCTTCCCGTTACAGAATCGCCACAAACGACTTGGGAGGGATTGTAGGACACCAGGAGCGCCGTGTCAAGGACTGGATTTAACCAAATTAACCACGTTAATTCTCTATAATTTACCTACTGAAGCGCAGATAGGAGTTGGGCCGTCAGTGCTTTAATGCACAATTGGCAGGTGACAGGGCGCTGTTCCATGGCCCCGCATTTGGGCCGCCGCGCACAGCGTTGCCTCTCGCGGTCGAAGCCCGCGCCTCCGCTATTGCGAGCGCTCCGTCAGCCTCACCGGCACTCCCAGCCGGAACGTGATCCGCGTATCCGAAGGCAGCATCGCCGCCCGATTGCGCGTCAGCCAAAAACCACCCGTCCCGCCGCCCGCGCCATCGGTGACGATCAAGCCTCCCGCCGCGATTCTGCCGCCGCCCGAAGCCGGGTCCGCGCGCCGCTCGAAGCTGTCGGTTCGGATCGCGACGGTCTGGCCGTCCGAAGTATGCAGCCGGACCAACTGCACGGTCAGACCGCCGCGGTCGGCGGCCACCACCCGGCCGTCCACCCGCGCGCCGCGCTCGGCGATGACAAAGCCGTCCGCCACAAGCTCCTTGTCCAGCGTTGCGGTGAACGAATCGCCTGGCTGATTCCGCTCCGACGTGAGCCCATCGACAAGGCGCACCGGAATCAGGATCCCGGCGTTCAGCGTAGCCTTGTGGGGTTCGGGAGGAGCGGGAGGCGGTGGCGGCGGAGTCGCGTTCTCCGGCTCCAGGCGCGCGGGTGGAACTGGTTGCGGCACCGGCTCGGCGGCCGCAGGTTCGGCATGCGAAGGCGTGGCCGCCGGCGCAGTCGCCCGCGCAGTCACCTGAATCGGCGGTGCCTCCACCACCAGAGGTCGGGCTGCGGCCATGGGTTGCACGCGTCGCGGCTTCGGCACTGCGCGTGGTGGTTTGGGTGGCTCGAACGGCGACGGATTTGCCGGCACGTCCGTGACTTGCACCTCGTCCGGCACAGCAACAGGCGCGGCCGGCACGGCAACAGGCGTGGCCGGTGCGGTTGCCGGCGGCGTTTGCACCTGGGCCACCATCGGGGGGGCCGGTCGCGGCTGCAGCGCCACCTTCATGATCACCGCTCCCGCCATGGCGCCGGCGGCTAGCAGAATTACTATGTGCAGCGGTTTCATTTCCCGCAATCCCTCACACCTTCAAGTGACGGGCCTTCGCTTCGCTGGGTTTCAGTTCCGCCCCGATGCTAAAATCGAATCAGCGCGCCCATGCAAGCTTTCCCCGCACAGTTTTCAATCGGACCGGTGAGGCTCGCGCCCGCCACGGTGCTGGCGCCGATGGCCGGCGTAACCGACACCGTATTCCGCCGTTTCGTCCGCAATCTCGGCGGGTGCGGGCTCATCATGACGGAGTTCACCAGCTCGCACGGCGTGAGCGCGTCCCTCAAGACCCACAAGCCCAATAAGACGCTCGCGCGCTACCTCAGCTTCGACGCCGACGAGCATCCCATTTCCGCCCAGTTGTTCGGCGCCGACCCCGCCGTCCTGGGCGAAGCCGCGCGCGTCTGCCAGGACCTGGGCTTCGACATCCTCGACCTCAACTTCGGCTGCCCCGTCAACAAAGTGGTCAAGTGCAACGGCGGCTCCGGACTGTTGCGCGATCTGCCGCTGGTGGAGCGCCTGCTGCGTGAAGTTCGCTCCGCCATCACCATCCCGTTCACTATGAAGTACCGCGCCGGCTGGAGCGATAGCGACCTGGTGGCGGTGCCGATGGCCAGGCTGGCCGAGGATTGCGGGCTCGACGCCATCGCCCTGCATCCGCGCACCCGCGAGCAGGGCTACGCCGGCAAAGCCGATTGGAGCCGCATCGCCGCCGTGAAAGCCGCCGTCAAGATCCCGGTGATCGGCAATGGCGACATCGTCACCCCCGAGGATGCCGTTCGCATGGTCCGCGAAACCAGTTGCGACGCTGTCATGATCGGACGCGGTGCCAGCTCCAATCCCTGGATCTTCCGCCAGATTCAACAGTACCTGGCTACCGGCGCCTACGACGAGCCCACCCACCAGGACCGCTACCGGATGATGCGCGGCTACTACGACATGCTCATCGGGCGCGCCGACCACGACGCGGTCGGGAGAATGAAACAGTTCGCCACTTACTTCACGCACGGCGTGCCCCACGGCGCGCAACTCCGCGCGTCCATCTACGCGGTGCACTCCACCGCCGCCATCCTCGATCTGGTGGACGCCTTTTTTAATACCGAACCGGTTCTCGCTCCATGAAAAACGTTCAGATCATCACCGACGGCGCCTGCCTCGGCAATCCCGGGCCCGGCGGTTGGGCCGCCATCCTGCGCTTCAACGAGTTGAAAAAGGAAATGTGGAATTCGGAGAAGCACACCACCAATAACCGCATGGAACTCACGGCGGCGATTGAGGGGCTGAAGTCGCTCCGCGAACAGTGCGAAGTGGAAGTGGTCACCGATTCGGAGTACGTCAAGAACGGCATCACCACGTGGATCCACGGCTGGAAGCGCAAGGGCTGGCTGACCGCCGCCAAGAAGCCGGTCCTCAATCAGGATCTCTGGCAGGCCCTCGACGAACAGGTGAACCGTCACAAGACAAGGTGGACCTGGACTAAGGGGCACGCCAATCACGCCGATAACAATCGCTGCGACGAGCTCGCCACGCGTGCGGCGCGCGAGCAGTCCGCATCGAGCTGAGTCGGCCCCCAAACGGGGACAGTCACCAATTACCCCATTTCCTAGCCTGTTTGCAGGAAATGGGGTAATTGGTGACTGTCCCCGTTTCCTACCCGTTTCCTATCGCCCGCCTTCCGCGGGGTACCCTTTATCCAGCCAGTCCCCCTTGAAGCCCGTATCCAGATACAGCGCCTTCGCCTTGGTAAAGCCCATCTCCTTCAGCAAATTCAGGGCTGGCTTGATGAACGGGCAGTGGTTCCACGGACAGCAGCCGCAGTAGACCACCACTTCGCGGTCGCGCGGCAGCTTTCCGGCCTCCATTTTCAGCACCCCAAGTCCTGTCTCCATGACTCCTGGTCCGGCATAGATCGCTCCCGGTATGTGCCGGCTGCGGTACAAGACATTGGGGCCGACCATTAAGATCACCGGACGCGCTCCTTTTCCCGCCAGTTGCGAGGCCAGCTCCGGTGGCTGGACAAGCGCCAGGTCCGCCGCCGCCGCCGTGACGACGATCGCCGCCAGCACTGCCGCCAGCCGTGTAAGTTTCTGATTTTTCACGCCTGTGAAGTTTTCGCCCATTTCGGTATTCCGTCTACCCATGTTTTAATAGTAGTTCGTATGCATCGTCAGTTTGGACTTTTGTTATTCGTGTGCGCCGGCGCCCTGTTGGCCGCCGCGCCCCCAGAGCCCGTCAATCCGCAGGCCAAGGCGGCGATGGCGCGCCTGCCGCTGCGCTTCGAGGAGAACCGTGGCCAGTGGGACGCCTCCGTGCGCTTCGCGGCGCGCTCTGCCGGCGCCAACCTGCAGTTGACCACGCGCGGCCCGGCGTTCCTGGTGGGCGCCAACCGCGTCGAGATCTCTCTCGTCCACGCCAGCCCTTCGCCCGTCATCCAGCCGCTCGACCGAATGCCGGCCACTACGAACTACATGGTGGGTGCGCGCAGCCAGTGGCACACCGGCATCGCCAACTACTCCCGTGTGCGCTACCAAAGCGTCTATCCCGGCATCGACGTGGTCTACTACGGCAACCAGAACCAGCTCGAATACGATTTCGTCCTCGCGCC
>PMTT01000652.1 GCA_003167275.1 Bryobacterales bacterium
GCTGTGACATAATGTGAGATCTTTCGCAGCCTCTTAACCTCCGTTCGGCGTCGAGATCCTCGGGTGGCCGTTGAGCCGCTCCTGGCGAAAGGAGAAGACTCATGAAGGACAACAGGTTCAGCCGGCGAGCCGCCCTTATGGGCGCGGCTGCCCTGCCGATGATCCAGGCAGTCACGGCACAGTCGAAACCGAAGAACGTGGTGATCTCCAGCGCCAACTCCTACAACGGTGGCGTGAATTGCTGCGCCAAAGCCATGGAAGTGATCAAGGCCGGCGGCGATACCCTGGATGCCGTGGTCGCCGGCGTCAACATCGTCGAATTGGATCCTCGGGACACCAGCGTGGGGTACGGCGGTCTTCCTAACGAAGACGGTGTGGTGGAACTCGACTGCAGTTGTATGCATGGTCCCACGCGGCGGGGCGGAGCGGTGGGCGCCCTTCGCGGAATCAAGACTCCTTCCAAGATCGCTCAGTTGGTGCTACTCGAAACCGACCACATGATGCTGGTCGGCGAAGGTGCTCTGAAGTTCGCCAAGGTTTATGGCTTCCAGGAAGAGGATCTGTTGACAGACAAATCGCGCCTCGCGTTCCGCATGTGGAAACGGGAAATGCGCGACCGGAACGGGCATACCTTTTGGGATTCGGGTATCGACGGGCCGCCCAAGCCGAAAAAGATTGGCGAATTGAGGAAGTCCTTTCCCGGGTACGATGACGAGATGATCGCCTGGGCTTATGATGTGGCGGTCAATCCGCCGCACGGCACCATCAATTGTATTTCGCTGAACGAAAAGGGCGAGATGTCGGCCATCACCACTACCAGCGGGATGGCGTGGAAAATCGCTGGGCGGTGCGGTGATTCGCCGATCATCGGTGGCGGTCTGTGGCTCGATCAGGACGTGGGCGGGGCCGGGTCCACGGGCCGCGGCGAGGAGAATCTGCGAGTGGCCGGCGCACATACCGTCGTCGAGAACATGCGTCACGGCATGTCGCCCAAAGAGGCCGCGCTCGACGCCTTGAAGCGTGTGGCGCGTAATTTCGATAACGATGAAGAGCGGCTCAAAGCGGTGGATTTGAATTTTTACGCGCTGCGGAAGGATGGGGAGTACGCGGCGGCCTCGCTGTGGGGAGGCCGCGGGCACGATTCGCAGTTCGTCGTCGCGACCAGCGACAAGGCGAGCCACCAGGAGCCATGCGTGTACCTTTTGGAACGGAAAGCGTAATATGAGGCGCCGAGTAACGCCAATAAACGCGGATGAGGAAAAGGGCTCTATCGGCGTCCATCCGCGTTTATCGGCGGCTAGGCAGTTTTTTGTGCGCAAAACTTGTTAACGATGAAACAAAGTTCCAGATTTTGCATCCTAATCTATGTCAAGAAAGCTGCGAAACTGGAAAGGAAAGCCTGGAAGCTGGGTAACCAGGTTGGTGGTTGTTGTTTTTTCGATTGCCGAATGCGAAACCAAGAGATTCTGACACTCGATCTGGGTTGGCGATAACCCATGGCTCAGATTTTTCATCACAGCACGAATACCTTCGCGCGGATTACGATCTTTGGCGCGGTTTTCATCCTGGCTTTTCTGACGTGGGTCTTCACCGAACTGGACCGGTCGGCCTACGCCACACGCGCCAACCAGACGCGGGAGCAGCCCGTGCCTTTTAGCCATGCGCACCACGTGGGAGCTCTCGGCCTGGATTGCCGTTACTGCCACACCACCGTGGAGACTTCGAGCTTTGCCAACATTCCGCCTACCAAGACCTGCATGAATTGCCATTCGCAGATCTGGAACACCAGCCCGACGCTCGAACCGGTGCGCGCCAGTTTCCGCACCGGGGAGTCCATCCGGTGGACCCGCGTCAACGATCTGCCGGACTTCGTTTATTTCAATCACAGCATCCATATCAACAAAGGCGTGGGCTGTGAGAGCTGCCATGGACGAGTGGACCGGATGCCGCTCACCTGGCAGGAGAATTCGCTCCAAATGGAGTGGTGCCTCAACTGCCATCGGCATCCGGAAAAGTACGTGAGACCGCGGCAGTTCATCACCACCATGGGCTATCAGCCCGCGGGCGAACAGGAAGAGATCGGCCGCCGGCTGATGGAAGAATACAAAATTCAAGATGCGCGCGTATTGACGAGTTGTTCCACTTGCCACCGATGAGCGACACAAAAGCAAAACTGAGCAGCGGGCGCGACTACTGGCGCAGCTTGGACGATCTGGCATCCACGCCCGATTTTGAGGACCTGCTGCAGCGTGAGTTTCCGCGGCAAGCGGTCGGCTGGAGCGACGATGAAAACCCCGTCGAAGGGCGCCGTAATTTCCTGAAGCTGATGGGAGCTTCAATGGCCCTGGCCGGGTTGAGCGCATGCACTCGCCAGCCCACCGAGCACATCATGCCCTACGTGCGGCAGCCGGAAGAGCTGATCCCCGGCAGGCCGCTATTCTACGCCACCGCCACCACTCTCGGGGGCGTCGCCAATGGCGTGCTGGCCGAAAGCCACGAAGGGCGGCCCACCAAGATCGAAGGCAACCCGGAGCATCCCGCCACGCTGGGCGCTTGCGACCCTTTCTCGCAGGCCTCGGTGCTGCAACTCTACGACCCGGATCGGTCGCAGGCGCTCACGTTCCAGGGCGAGATTCGTTCCTGGGGCGCATTCCTCGGGGTCCTGCGCGAGATCCTGACCGCCCAGAAGGGCAACAACGGCGCGGGTATCCGGATCCTGACCGAGACCGTAACTTCGCCCACGATGGCCGACCAGCTTCGCGCCATCCAGAAGCAGCTTCCGGGCGCCAAGTGGCATCAGTGGGAGCCGGCCGGACCGCACAGCGCTCGCGCGGCGGCCACCCAGACCTTCGGCCAACCGGTCAACACCTACTACAATTTGGCGAATGCCAATGTAGTGGTTTCGATGGACTCGGACTTCCTGGCGTCGGGCGCCGGAAGCCTACGGTACGCACGCCAGTTCGCGTCGCGCCGCCGCGTCCGCGACGACCAGCCGGATATGAACCGGCTGTACGTAGTGGAGCCCATGCCCACCCCCACCGGAACCAAGGCCGACCATCGCCTTCCGTTGCGCCCCGGCGACATCGAGGATTTCGCCTGGGTACTGGCCACAGCTCTGGGTGTAGCTCAGGGTCCCAAAACCAGCGACAACGGCGATGTCACGAAGTGGATCGACGGGATTTCCAAAGACCTGCTGCGCAACAAGGGCGCCAGCCTGGTGATTGCAGGCGACCACCAGCCGCCCACCGTCCATGCCCTGGCGCACATGATGAACGCCGCCCTGGGCAACGTCGGCAAGACGGTCTTCTACACGGACTCCATCGAAGCCACCCCGGTGGACCAACTCGCGTCGCTCCAGGATCTGGTGAGAGACCTGGATTCAGGGGCGGTGGACCTGCTGCTGATCCTGGGAGGCAACCCGGTATTCACCGCGCCGGTCGACCTGGGAATGCGCGACCGCATCCAAAAGGCGAAGGTGCGGGTCCATCTCAGCCTCTACGACGATGAGACTTCCGAAGTGTGCCAGTGGCATCTGCCGGAGACCCACTACCTGGAAACTTGGGGCGATGCGCGCGCTTTCGATGGCACCGCGACCATCCAGCAGCCGCTGATTCAGCCGTTGTACAACGGCCGCTCGGCCTACCAGATGCTGCAGATCTTCACCGATAGCCCGGAGACGAGCGCCTACGACATCGTCAAGGGATATTGGGCGGGGCAGCACAAGGGCGCGGATTTCGAGGCCTGGTGGCGCCGCGCGGTACACGACGGCGTGGTCCCCGAGACGGCGCTTCCGACCAAGATGCCCGCGATCCGTGGCGCGGATTTGAGCCGCCCCGCGGAGAAGCGGAAGCTGGAGGGTAAGCGGGAAGTGATCTTCCGGCCCGACCCCACGATCTACGATGGCCGCTTCGCCAACAACGGTTGGCTGCAGGAGTTGCCCAAGCCCATCACCAAGCTCACCTGGGACAACGCTGCCATCATCAGCCCCAGCGACGCTCACCAACTGAATGTCGAGAACGGCGACCTGTTGCAGTTGACTTACGGCGACCACTCGTTGCACGCGCCCGTATTTATCCAGCCGGGCCACGTCGCTGGGGCGGTCACTTTGCACTTGGGTTACGGACGCACGCGTGCGGGGCGCGCTGCCACGGGCTTGGGCTTCAACACGTACCTCCTGCGCACTTCCAAGGCGCTTTGGCAGGATGTCGGCCTGGTAGCGGAGAAGACATCCGGCCACTACGACTTAGCTTCCACGCAGAACTTTCACTCTCTCGATGCCCGCCGCCACATCATTCATAAGGGCGACATCGCCGAGTACAAGAAGGATCCCGAATCCGTACACGAGGGCGCCGAAGCGCCGCCGCGCGAGCTTACGATTTATCCCGAATGGAAGTACCCGGGCTACGCCTGGGGCATGGCTATCGATCTGAACTCCTGCACGGGCTGCGGCGCCTGCGTGGTCGCCTGCCAGGCGGAAAACAATATCGCGGTGGTGGGGAAGGACCAGGTACGCCGCGGCCGCGCCATGCACTGGATCCGCGTGGACTCGTATTATTCGGGCCTGGAAAACGATCCGGCGATCTACAATCAGCCGCTCCCCTGCATGCAGTGCGAGGACGCGCCGTGCGAACTAGTCTGTCCGGTGCAGGCCACCAACCACAGCTCCGAAGGCCTGAACGACATGGTGTATAACCGTTGCGTGGGCACGCGCTACTGCTCCAACAACTGCCCTTACAAGGTGCGGCGGTTCAATTTCTATCTCTATTCCGACTACGAAACGCCCAGCCTGAAGCTGCTGCATAACCCGGACGTGACGGTGCGCAGCCGCGGCGTGATGGAGAAGTGCACGTACTGCGTGCAGCGAATCAACTCCGCCAAGATCGACTCGGAAAAGCAGGACCGGAAAGTGAAGGATGGCGAGATCCAAACGGCCTGCCAGGCCACCTGCCCGGCCGAGGCCATCGTATTCGGAGATGTGAACGACCCCAACAGCCGTGTGTCGAAGATGAAGGCGGAGAAGCGGAACTACTCGTTGCTGGCGGATTTGAACACGCGCCCGCGGACCACGTACCTGGCGACCCTGCGCAATCCCAATCCGGAGGTGGAGTAACACGGGCATCCTTGCCTGTGTTGGTTTTAGGATATGCCAGAAGAACAACAGGTAATAGACAAACCGGAATCGCGCGAGATCATCGCCCCCGGCTACACGTTTGGCACGGTCACGGACCAGATTGCCACGGTGGTGCTGACCAAGAAGACACCGCTGTTCTGGTTCGGCGGCTTCGGCGTGGGGTTGGCGCTGCTGTTCGGGTTTCTGCTCGCGGTGGCCGTGTTGTTTGCCAGGGGGGTCGGGATTTGGGGCCTCCGCACGCCCGTCATGTGGGGATTCGCTATTACGAATTTCGTCTGGTGGATTGGAATCGGCCATGCGGGCACGCTGATTTCGGCCATCCTGCTGCTGTTGAATCAGGCCTGGCGCAACTCCATCAACCGTTTCGCCGAGGCCATGACGCTGTTCGCCGTGGCATGCGCGGGCATGTTCCCGGTCCTCCACCTGGGGCGTCCCTGGCTGGCCTACTGGCTGTTCCCGTACCCCAACACCATGGGGGTGCAACCCAATTTCCGAAGCCCGCTGGTGTGGGACGTCTTCGCGGTTTCCACCTATGCCACGGTGTCGCTGATGTTCTGGTATGTAGGCCTGATGCCCGACCTGGCCACGTTGCGCGATCGCACCAATAACCGCGCGGCACGTTTCATCTACGGCATTATGGCCATGGGCTGGCGCGGATCCGCCCGGCATTGGAGCGTCTACGAGACGGCATCGCTGCTGCTGGCGGGGATTGCCACACCGCTGGTGCTCTCGGTGCACACGGTGGTGAGCTTCGACTTCACCATCGCGATCGTGCCCGGCTGGCACAGCACCTTCTTCCCGCCATACTTCGTCGCCGGCGCCATCTACTCGGGATTTGCGATGGTGCTGGCCCTGGCGATTCCGCTGCGGTCGGTGTATGGCCTGCAGGGCCTGATCACCGATAGACATTTGGACAACTCCGCCAAGGTCATGCTCGCCACCGGCCTGATCGTCGGCTACGCCTATATTCTGGAGGCATTTTCGGCTTGGTATGGCGGCAATGTTTACGAGCAGTCTATCTTCTGGAACCGCATGACGGGTCCCTATAGGTACTTCTACTGGAGCCTGGTTTTCTGCAATATCGTCGCTCCCAATGTCCTGTGGTTCAAACGCGTTCGCGGCACGCCCGCTTTGCTGTTCATCTCGTCGATGGTGGTGCTGGTCGGCATGTGGCTGGAGCGGTTTGTGATCATTGTGAGCAGTCTGGCGCAGGATTTTCTGCCTTCATCGTGGAGCGTTTTCCAGGCTACGCGGTGGGACTGGCTGACTTATTTTGGCACCATCGGTTTGTTCCTTTTCCTGTTCTTCCTGTTTATTCGTCTACTGCCCATGATTTCGATTTTTGAAGTTCGCACGCTGCTGCCTCAGGCCAAAATCGAGGAGGAGGTGCAAGGTTGATCAAACCGATTTACGGCATGATCGCCGAATTCGATAACCCCAGCGACCTGGTGCGGGCCGCGCGGGCCGCGCGCGAGAAGGGCTACCGCAAACTGGATGCGTACACGCCGTTCCCAGTGGAGGAGTTGAGCGACGCCCTGCACCTGCACAAGAACCGGTTGCCTCTGATCGTGTTGATCGGGGGCATCTGCGGCGGCCTGGTTGGCTACCTGTTGCAGTACTACGTCACTGTGGTGTATTTCCCGATCAACATCGCCGGGCGGCCGCTGCATAGTTGGCCCGCGTACATCATCATCACCTTCGAGCTGACGATTCTGTTCGCAGCCATTTCCACGGTGCTGGGGTTGCTGGCCTTGTGTGGATTGCCCACGCCGTATCATCCCGTATTCAATGTTCCGCGATTCGCGCTGGCATCCCGGAATCGGTTTTTCCTGTGCATTGAGGCGACGGACCCGCTGTTCGATCGGGATGGGACGAGCAGCTTCCTGGAGACTCTGGAGCCCCGTGAGGTGTCCGAAGTTGCGAATTAGAATTCCTATGACCCACGTGGCGCGGACACTCGTGTCTGCCGCGTCGAGACTCGTCTCGACGCGTTTCGCCATCGGGAAATACGTTGCCATACTTGCGAAACGCTGAGCACTTAGCTCGGCCTTCGTCATGTGCTTCAAGCCGAC
>PMTT01000660.1 GCA_003167275.1 Bryobacterales bacterium
CCAGCACGCTCAATGAATTCGCGTCGCAAGCCAAGGTCGGCATTGAAATCGACGAGCGCGCGATCCCGATGCGCGAAGAGGTGAAAGGCGCATGCGAAATGCTCGGGCTGGACCCATTGTACGTCGCCAACGAGGGGAAGTTGGTCGCCATCGTGGCCCCGGACGCGGCGGATCGCGTGCTCGCCGCCATGCATCGGCATCCGCTCGGCGCGGAGGCGCGCATCATCGGATCGGTAACCGCGTCCCATCCGCGCCTGGTCACCATGCGGACTACGGTCGGTCCCACCCGCATTGTGGACATGCTGGCGGGCGATCAGTTGCCAAGGATCTGCTGAGGCTGGTACTACTCAAGGGCAATCATGCACGAACTGGGAATTGCGAATTCCGTGCTCGAGGCGGTACAGACGGAAGCCGCGCGCCACCCCGGCGCTGTGGTCCGGAAGGTCGCGGTAACCGTGGGTGAGCTGGCGGGTGTCGATCCGGAGTCCCTCGCCTTCAGCTTCGAGGCGCTGACGACGGGGACCGAGTGGCAGCATCTAATCCTGGAGATTCAGACCCGGCCGCGGATGCATCGCTGCCCCGCATGCGGGCTCGACTTCCGGGTGGTCGATTACCAGTTCGCCTGTCCGGAATGCGGCGCCTCGAAAACCGAATGCACCGGCGGCGATGAGCTGGAACTGGCATACCTGGAAATGGAGGAACCATGAATCGTGTACCGCTCGAAAAGAAGGTGCTGAGCGAGAATGACCGGATTGCCGGCGAGCTGCGGGAGCGTTTCCGCGAGCACGGCGTCCTCTGCCTGAACCTGATCAGTTCACCAGGGGCCGGGAAGACCTTGCTGTTGGAGCGCACCTTGGAGAGTTTCGCACCGGGCACGCGCGTCGCCGTACTGACGGGCGACATCCAGACCGACAACGACGCCCGGCGGCTGGCCCGCTCCGGCTTTCCGGTGCGGCAGATCACCACCGGCGGCGCCTGCCATCTGGACGCCCGCATGATCGAGCGCGCGCTGACGGAGTGGCGTCTGGAAGATCTCGACCTGCTGCTCATCGAAAATGTCGGCAATCTCGTCTGTCCCGCCAGTTACGATCTCGGCGAAGCGGCCAAGATCGTGGTGCTCAGTGTGGCGGAAGGGGAAGACAAGCCATTGAAATACCCGTCGATTTTCTTCAAATCGGCGCTTCTGGTATTAAACAAAATCGACCTGCTGCCGTATGTGCCATTCCGCATCGAGGAGGCGCGTGAAAACGCCCGCCGCGTTCATCCCGAAATGGAGATTATCGAGGTTTCCTGTACCACCGGCGAGGGACTGGATGTCTGGCGGCAGTGGCTCGAAGCGCGGCGTGAGGCGGCCCGGTCCGAACTGCGAGAGGCTCCGGTCTGCTGACCATGCGCGCGGCGGCGCGAAAGCGAATCGAAATCTCGGGGACCGTTCAGGGTGTCGGATTCCGGCCGTTTGTCTACCACCTGGCCTGCCGCTGGGGATTGCGCGGATGGGTGGTCAACACGTCCTCGGGCGTGGTCATCGAAGTGGAAGGGGGCGAGCCGGACCTCCATGGTTTCCTGGCCGGCCTCGCTACGCCGCCCCCACTGGCGCGCATCGACCAATCGCGCGTTACTGAGATTCCCGCTGAAGGAGCGGAATTGTTTGAAATCCGCCACAGCGCTGCCGGCGCCGGGCAGTTCCTCCTGGTTCCGCCGGATATCGCTACCTGCGACGACTGCTGGGCCGATTTCACGCGGCCGGGCGACCGCCGTTATGGCTACCCGTTTACCAATTGCACCAACTGCGGCCCGCGGTACACCATCATCCGCGACATTCCCTACGACCGGCCGGTGACCACCATGGCGCGGTTTCAGATGTGCGCGGACTGCGAGGCCGAATATCGCAATCCGGGCGACCGGCGCTTTCACGCGCAACCCAACGCCTGTCCGGTTTGCGGTCCGCAGATCTCGCTCGATGGCTTCGATGGTACCGGCAACCTGGAGCACATTCGCGAAACGCGCAGGCTCTTGCGGGAGGGGCGGATCCTGGCGATCAAGGGCCTGGGCGGTTTCCACCTGGCGTGCGATGCGGGAAACGATGCGGCCGTGCGCCTGCTGCGCGAACGCAAACGCCGCAGCGACAAACCGTTCGCCGTGATGGCGCGCGATATCCGCTCGGTCGAGCGGTTCTGCGCCGTGGATGAGGCGGAGCGCGCCGCGCTCCAGAGCGTCCGTCGTCCAATCGTAATTCTACAGTCGCTTGGCAATGGTTTGATTTCACCGGCGGCCGCGCCGCGAAACCGGACACTTGGGGTGATGCTCCCCTACACACCGCTGCACTACCTGCTGTTCGGCGAGGACCCCGCCTCGCCCGCGGAGTTCACCGCGCTGGTGATGACCAGCGGCAATCTGAGCGAGGAGCCGATTGCCAAGGACAACCAGGAAGCCCGCGAGCGGCTGGGCGGGCTCGCCGACCGCTTCCTGGTGCACGATCGCGATATCCAGACGCGGGTCGACGATTCCGTGGTGCGCACATTTGAGTCACGGGTTCGCCTGCTGCGGCGGTCGAGGGGATATGCGCCGCAGCCCATCGACATGGGAATGGAGATGCCTGAGATCCTGGCGTGCGGCGGCGAACTGAAAAGCGCGTTCTGCTTGACCAAGCAGCGATATGCCATCCTGAGCCAGCACGTCGGCGACCTGGAAAACGTGGAAACCATGGCGTTCTTTGAGGAGACGCTCGCGCATATGAAGCGCTTCTTCCGAGTCAATCCGCGGGTGGTGGCATACGATCTGCACCCCGGCTATCTCAGCACACGGTTCGCGCTGGCGCAGGAAGGGGTCGACAAAATCGGCGTACAGCACCACCACGCGCATATCGCCGCATGCATGGCCGAGAATCGTCTGGCGGGGAAGGTGATCGGTGTGGCATTCGACGGCACCGGCTACGGCACCGATGGATGCATCTGGGGCGGCGAATTCCTCGTCTGCGATTATGCGGGCTTCGAACGGCGGGCGCATTTGCGATACGTGCCCCTGGCGGGTGGCGACACGGCCATCCGGCAACCGTGGCGAATGGCGCTGGCGTACTTGCGGGACACCTTCGGCAGCGGCGTGCTTCCGGACCTTCCGCTGTTCGAAAGCGTGGGAGACCGGCAACTTCAAGTCGTGGACCGGATGATCGCCCGCGGGATCAACACGGTGCAGGTCTCATCCTGCGGCCGGCTGTTCGACGCCGTGGCCTCGATTGCCGGATTGCGCCAGGAGGTCAATTACGAGGGCCAGGCCGCGATTGAACTCGAGATGATTGCCGCGGATGGTGTGCTCGAAGCTTACGGCTTCGAGATCGCCGGCGCCGATATCGATGTACGGCCTGCAATTGAAGGCATCGTGCGGGATCTCCATGCCGGAGTGCCCGCCGCCATTGTTTCGACGAAGTTCCACAACACCATGGCGGCGATGATCGTGGACATGTGCCGGCGCACCCGCGCGCAAGAGGGATTGCGCCGCGTCTGCCTCAGTGGAGGGACGTTCCAGAACTTCACGCTGGTGAAAGGCGCCGTGACACGCCTCCGATCGGCCGGGTTCGAAGTGTTCCTGCACGCCGAGACCCCGCCGAACGATGGCGGGCTGGCCCTAGGTCAAGCGGCCGTCGCCAATCGATTGCACCACGTGGCGTAAAGCACTACCCGTGGACGTGGGTTTTGACGGCGGGACCAGTGGAGGAAACTGCGGGGAGACGGCATCCCTCAGGGAGGTGTCGCCAGCATTTTCGCTGTGTCCACGGAGCGGCCGTGGCGTTGGGACTCTGAGCAGCTTCAGGGTGCCCGCCGCGCATGTCTTCATCTTCTCTCCGTCGAATACCGGCTTTCCAGCGCTCCGCGCGCTAGCCTGCCGCAGCGCTGGAATGTCGACTGAAGGCTTGGTGGAGGCGCTTGCCAAAACAGGCCCTGAGTGCCAAGCCGATGATCGCCCCGGCGGCTGTGCCTATCAGTGTGACGAACACGGCGAGCGCTCCGATGATCGCCGCCAGGAACAGGACACTGGCCAAGCTGTGGGGAACTTCCTTGAGATCCTCTTTCAGCAGGGCAACGAACCGCCACACTATGAAGATCAGACCGAATGCCGGCATGAGGAACATGGGCAATTGCAGGAGGAGCCGTTCGGCGATCCCGCCGAGGTCGCTGGGGGCGATTGTAGTCTTGCGCCGAGCAGCGTGGAGGAGATTCTCTTGATCCATGTTATCTCTCCCGTTCGTTGTTCGCTTTATGCGTTAAGAAGAGTATAGAGCCTCAAACGCCGATTGCAAGCGTTATTCTTTGGAGAAGACATGAGGAAAACACCACGACCCAACGCACGGGTAGCAGCCAGGGTCTTTCCTCTTGGCGGTGCACATCCGCAAACTCACAGGCGCCCGATCTAGATGGTCGCGTCATGGACGGCGAATAGGAGGGGGTGGGCCGAGAAAAGGTCCAGTGGGCGAAGGACGAAGCGCGTGCGGCGAGTGGCGGCCCAGGGCGAGTCCGGCCCCATCATAGAAGATCGGGATACCGAAATGGATGGGATGCGCTATGGTGAAATCGATGGGCTCATTCATCTTGAGGTTCTCCATGCGGGAAGCCGATAAGAGGAAACGGCGACGTCATTTTCACGTTTTGCGTTTGGGTGGGCGGTTTGGGACGGATCAGAAGCTTGCTACCGGCATGGCGTAACGCTGGCAGGTTGGCCGTGTGCGCGTTGCTGGGGGGCTGTTTGGCACCTCTGGCTGCAGCGGAGCGGTACGTTTTCGAAATAATTGGCGGCGACCAGGGTCTGCGTGACCTGTCGGTGACTTCTTTGTGCCAAGACCGGAGAGGCTTTCTGTGGATTGGCACACCGAACGGCCTGTTTCGCTACGATGGACACCGGCTTCTGGGCTTCACAACGCGTGATGGTCTGCCGGACGCATCGATCACAGCTCTTCACGAAAGCTCAGATGGAACGCTCTGGGTGGGCACGACACAAGGGCTCGCCTGGAGGTCAGGAATCCGTTTCGTCTCGTCTGGCAACGATGAGTTACGGCAGTTCGTTTATTCGCAAGGGATCGCTTCAGGCGGCGACGGGAGGGTTTTGATAGCGACCCGGAAGGGTTTGGCGGCAGTCTCACCCGCGGCCGGGGGGAAGGACTTGCGCATCGAGCTGCTCCCACAACCGGCCTCCATCAAGGGCCTTGCGGCGACGAGCGTCTTCCCGGAATCGGACCGTGCAGTCTGGTTTGGATGTGGGAGGTCGATCTGCCATTCGGAAGGGGCGGAAGCACGTGTGTGGAGCGAGGAGGCCGGCGTGCCGGCGGATATGTGGCAGTTCATCGTCCGGGACGGCGCAGGGACCCTATGGGCGCGCAGCCGGATTCGACTGATTGAACTGCCGGCCGGGGCCAGCCGTTTCAAGGCGGTGAGTTTGAGCGACGTAGGACCGATCAACTTTGGCGTCCCCACGTTGGCTTTCGACCGGAGAGGAACGTTGATGGCTCCGACCAACACGGGGCTGGCGGTGCTGCGCGGTGGCAAATGGGTCCGCGTAGGACACCGGCAAGGGCTACCTAGCAGCACGGTCACCGCATTTCTGGAGGATCGCAACGGTCTGGCATGGGTGGGGACACTGGCCGGACTGGCTCGTTGGGCAGGTTACGGCGAAGGGGAGAGTTACACGGAACTGGAAGGGTTGGCCGGCGATGGAGTTCTCGCCCTCCTTGAGGACGCCGATGGTGCGTTGTGGGCTGGCACCGACGGAGGTCTAAGCCGCGGCGTGTTGGCCGGCGGTCAGTGGCAGTGGCATCGCGAAGGGGAAGCGGGGCTGTTGTGGGTGAGCAGGCTGGCACGGGCAAAGGATGGCGCGATTTGGCTCGCCACCGTGGAGCGACAGGCAGTGCGGTACCTGCCAAAGACGGGGAAAACGGAGCGGTACGGACAATTTGACAGCGCACCGTACTATTTGTTGATCGACTCTTCGGACCGGGTGTGGGTAACCACGACATACGGGTTGTACCGCGGGAGAGCGGGGTATCCGGCGGGTGGGTTCGAACGCATCATGCCACCGGATGCAACCAACAGGACTACGTTCACGTGGGTCGCGGAGGATTCCCGAGGCGACCTGTGGTTTGGCACCTTCAGCGGGCTGTTCCGTCTTAGGGGCGAGAAGTGGTTTCACTATCGCAAGAAGGACGGCCTTTCCAGTGACCGTATCGGCCGCCTGACAGTTTCGCCGAACGGTGAGATGTTAGTGGCCAACTGGGACGGGCCGATAATCGACCGTGTCCGTGCCGACGGGGAAGGCTTGCAGGTAGTTTCCAAGGATCTTACCCCGGAACTGGGCGGCAACAAGGTCGGCTCGATCCACTTCGACCGTGCGGGACGGGAATGGGCGCTTACGGACCACGGGGCAGCGCTGCTGTTTGGAAACACCTGGGTTCACTTGGACCAGCCGGAGGGGTTGATCGCGAGCAACTGCAGCACGATGTTGGCGGCGGCAGATGAAAGCGTGTGGGTGGGGACTTCTCGGGGTCTCTCGCACTTCCGACAGCCCAGGGCTCCGGCTACTGAAAGCCCTCCGGTTGTGACATTCGCGGAGATCCTTCTGGGCGGCCGTGAGGTGGACGCCTCGGAGGCTCTGGTGGAGGCCAGCGAACCGTTCCTGGCAAAACTGACGACGCTAAGTTTTGTGCGTGCGACCGAGATCCAATACCGCTACCGAGGCTTGGGCGGCGATGATCACTGGGTGGACGCGCGGCGGGCAGAGGTGAGTTTCGAGTACCCGCGGCCAGGACATTATCGGCTGGAGGTTGAAGCCCGCCGGCCATCTTCGGCCTGGGGGCCTGTGGCGACACTTGAATTGGAGGTTCGAGCCCGCTGGTATGAGTCCTTTGGGTTCAAAGTCGGGCTATTGGCGTTGATGAGTTGCGCGGCGTTGGGGGCGTGGAAGCTGCGCACGATGCGATTTGCCGCCGCACGAGCGCATCTGGAACGGGTCATTGACGACCGCACCCGGGAATTACGCGAGGCCAACGAGCAACTACGGAGCGAGATTGCCGAGCGGGAGTTGGCGCGTCGGGACAAACAAAGGCTGGAAGACGAACTGATTCAGGCGAAGCGAATGGAGTCGATCGGGCGGCTGGCGGGCGGCGTGGCACACGACTTCAATAATCTGTTGACGGTGATCAACGGATACAGCCAGATGCTGCTGGCCAAATTGAGGGCGGACGACCCGATGCGGGAGGACGTCGAGGAGATCCACATCGCCGGGGAGCGTGCCGCCGAATTGACGCAGCGGCTGCTGGCGTTCAGCCGAAAACAGGTGCTGCAACTGAAACCAGTTTCACTGCGGGAGATGGTGACCGGTATCCAAGGCATGCTGCGCCGGCTGTTGCGGGAAGACATCGAGTTGGTTGTGGACGTGGCGAACGACGCGGGACTGGTGATGGCCGATCGTGGACAGCTCGAACAGGTATTGATCAACCTCGTGGTCAATGCCCGCGACGCGATCAAGGGCGCGGGCAGGATCACGGTAGCTGTGCGGGTGGTTCAGGCAGGGGACCTCCCGGGGTCTGTCCTGCTTGATACCACCCCTGTCTGGTATGCGGAAATGACCGTGGCGGACACCGGCGAGGGAATGGACAAGGAGACGCTGGCCAACATCTTTGAGCCGTTCTTCACGACTAAGGACGTGGGGAAAGGGACGGGACTGGGACTATCGATGGTTCATGGTGTTGTTAAGCAGACGGGCGGATCCATTGTGGCAGAGAGCGAGCCCGGGAAAGGCACGATCTTCCGAATGTACCTGCCACGTTTCGCCGATGAATCCGGTCCGCCCCCCACGGAGGCCCCTGAGCAGCCGGCCGCTCAGGGGCACGAGTCAATTCTTCTCGTGGAAGACGAGGAAAGTGTGCGCCATTTTGCTGCGTTAGTCCTTAGCCAGGCCGGTTATGTCGTGACGGAAAGGGTCAAGGCCAAAGCGGCGCTTGAACAGTTGGGAGCGTTGACCAACCCGCCCGACCTTCTGGTGACGGACGTGGTGATGCCGGGCATCACCGGCTCAGAACTGGCCAGGCTTCTGCGGGAGAGGTCACCGGCAACCGCGGTGCTGTACGTTTCCGGCTACACGCGCGACATCGCGGGAATGGGAGATCCAGATGTGGATTACCTTTCCAAGCCGTTTACGCCGGCGGAGTTACTCAGCAAGGTGCGGGCGGTGTTAGACCGACGGGAATAACGTCGCGAAGAGCCATGGCGCCGGAGATCCAGGAATGGCTGCGAAGCTATTGCTGGGCAATGAATGCGAAAAGCACAGGTAAGTGACGCGCCAAATCGGTCTCTTTCAATCGCTCCGCACGTCACCCGATGAGGTATAGATCCCGGCCTTGCACACAGTTTGAGGCCCGAAGCGGTAACGTGGGCCGACGGTAGTGCCCAGCGACCTTCAGTGCCGGAAGCGGCGCTCGAAAACGCAAGAGTCGTTATCGGACCCACAGTCGTGGAGCCGATTTTCATTTGTCGGGGTTGCCGCGGTCTCTGCATCCGCAGAATCCAACCGAAGACAGTCAGCAACAGTCCCGGCAGGAACAGAAACGGATTGATCATGGATCGCGGACGCGGATAAAACCGCACCGCGCGGCCTAACTGACTAGTGTTCCAGGACTCAACTGAAGCGCGGTCGTTAGCCAGATCTGGCGCGCCGGGCGGAATCAACCGGATGGTCGCCACCGCGCGCGATGTAGATGGTTGTTAGTCTATCACCATCAGCGTAGTATAGTAGCGATGGCTAGAAAGACCGGCAGCGCCGCTGGACGCAAACTCCAATCCCTTCGGAAGAATCGTCGCGGCGGACGCCCTCGGGTAGAGAGCCCCTGCCCGTTCTGCAAAAACTCGTTCTCGGCGCGAGAATTGCGCGCATAGGCCCTCCTGTTCTAAGAACCCCAAGAACTAAAATCGTCGCTGCAAAACGATGTGGTCTGGCCAGTTGTTTAAAATCCTGCATGATCTGCTGGCCGCGGCTCTGCTGTTGCGTCTGAGGCGTGCCGGATATGAACGAAATGGCCGAAGTTGACATTTTAGACTTCCCTAAAGCTGCCTGCGATTACCTCATCGGCACCTACCGAGATCCCTAGACGGCTCTTTATGGCCATGGTGCGGCGACCGTGGAATATGAACAGGTGGCTGGAAAGCGGATCCCCCGCCGATGGCGACGCCGCTGCAATACATGGCTCCCGAGCAGTTGCAGGGCAAGCCCACCGACGCCCAGCAGTAAAGCTGGGCGCTTCCTTGCCACCCCCTTCAAGGCGACCGTCGGCGCCGAATAGTCTCCGATGGCGTACCAAGCAGCCACGCGTCACTCAGAAACGTCTTATGATCAGAGAAGCGATGACGGCTACGCCCAGGTTCTGCTCGATGGTGAAGAACGCAGAGCGCAACCTCCCCTGGTGGTTCCTCTTTGTGCGAGAACTGACCGGCGAGAGCCTTGTCGTCGGCACCGGTTCAACCCATGGAGCGCCGCGCACCGCGGCCCGTTACGTGGTCGAAGTGATCCCGTTTGATTTCACAATCGTCGGTTTGCGGCTGGCCCGCCACTTAGCCAATGTCTGAGCCCGCTCCCTTCCTGGTCGACGAGGCCGATGTGCCTGCCCTGCATCAGGCGGTTTCCGGCATCGGCCGCGCCGGATATTGCGAAGCCGCGGTGCGGGATCGCCTCGGGCTCGAAGACATCACCGAACTCCATTGGCGGAATCTCCCAATCTATCGTGACGAGCGCATGGTCGTGCGCGATCCTCTGGCTCTGGCTATCGACTTGTTCCTGCTGCAAGGGACCCTCACCATGGACGAGGTGGACCGGTTGCTCCCTGCTTCCAGCCGCGATGTTCTCCTCAAAACGGGGCTTCTCGAAATCGATGAGGCGGGCCGCGCACGGGTCCGGGCGTCGCTGTTTCCCATCGGTGGGCGGCGGCTGATCTTTTCCGATCACGCCTGGCCTGAGCTCCCCTATCCGGGCTGTGCCACCGTTCCCTACGACCAGGTAATGGCGGTCGGACTCGATAGCCGCCATTTGGCACGCGTCACCAGCCGTAAGAACGTCCGCTCGGCGCTCGACGTGTGTACCGGTTCGGGCGTTCACGCGCTATTGGCCGCCAGTCACGCGCAGCGCGTGTGCGCCGTGGATATCAGTCCGCGCGCGGTCCGTTGCACGCGCTTCAACGCGCTTGCGCAGGGTGCCGCCAACCTGGAAGTTCTCGAGGGTGATCTGTTCGACCCCGTTCGTGGCGAATGCTTCGATCTGATCACCGCCAATCCTCCGTTTGTTCCCTCGCCTGTGAACGCGCTCCAATTTCGTGACGGCGGCTCCACGGGAGAGGACATTCAGAAGCGGATCGTCGCGGGGTTGCCTGATCATCTCGCACCCAGTGGCATGGCACAGCTCGTCACCGAACTCGGCGAGCGCGACGGCGAGCCAATCACCGACCGGTTGCGCAAATGGCTTGCTGGCGCTCCGATGGACATTTATGTGCTGCGCGTGGCTATTCATACCGCGGCGCAATACGCCATCGGCCATGCCAAGGGCGACGACTACGGAACCTTCCTGGATTCGGTACGCGCGTGGGCGGGCAATCTTCGAGCGCAGGGCTATGTACGCGTCGTCTCCGTACTGGTCTCGTTCCAATGGAGCTCTCCGGCCAGCAGTCCGCCGTGGGAGCGCATCTACGAGTCTCGGCCTCCGCAGCGTTCCGCGGGCGGCGAAATCGAGGCGGCATTTATTGCGGAACGGTTGGCCCGGAACCCAGAGCTGCGCCAGCATCTCGAAGGAAAATGGCTGCATCTTGCCGACCCTATCGCGCTTTTCGATGCCAGTGTATTGGGTGGCTCCATCCCCCCAAAGACCAAGGCCACACGGCTCGGTCAGGCACTCTCGATTGAACACGAGTTGGAACTCGTCGAACGGCACGTGCTGGCTCGTATGGAGGGGCGCGTCACTGTGTCGGATTTGCTGCGACTCTGCGGGGAGTTCGATGCCCAAGAGGCGGTCGTAATTGAAGTAATCCGCTCTCTTCTGCGGAGACGCCTGGCCTCAATCGAGGTCTCGCTCGGCGAGCCCACCGAGGCCCGTTAGACGACACCGTCACCCGGTGTCCATGCTTCTGCAGCAGACGCGCGCCACTTTCTGGTTGATGGCATTGTCCTCCGCCAGCAGAATGTGTAGCCCGCTCTCCGCCTCTCGCACGGTGTCGTGGGTGATCGGTGCGGCTCCCCCAATTGCGTACCGGGGGGTTGTACCCAGAACGCGGACGACACAGTCTAACAGCTCCGGCTGGCTGACGGGGTTGGTCGGGAAAACGGCCACACCGAGACCCCGGCAGCACGCGGCATCGCCTCGCTGTCCATGCCAGATCAGCATGACGACTTTCACCGCGGCGCCGGCATCGGGACCTTGCCGGAGCCGCTCCAGCAGAGTAAAGCCATTCATGTCGGACATGTGTTCTTAATGGCCGCGGCGTGATTCTGGAGGTTAAGTCTTCGAAGCCCGCTGCCGATATGTGTAGGAGGAAGGCCTTTGTCGATTGACCAATATGCGCACTGCCGTCGGGCACAATTCGCTTGGCCGGGGGGGCACTCGCTCGGTTCTACAAAGGCTTGCGTTCGTTGCGCTTATGACCGCTGCCGGGGTCCAGGGGCAGCCCCGCACCGGCTCGCCGACCCTCACCAAAGTGGCGCGGATTAGAAATCTCACGGAGGTGGAAGCCAGGAGGAAGTATGCCATTCATTTGACAGGAGTCATCACCTACGGGGCCCCGGACTATCTGGTGACATTCTTTCAGGACGAAACGGCAGGCATCTTCGTTTTCATCCGGTCCTCAGCCTCCCAGATCACGGCGGGCAAGCTGGTGGAAGTGGACGGCAACACGGTACCCGGCGATTTCGCGCCATCGATCGAGAACGCCCGAATCCGTGTCCTTGGCGACACCGCCTTGCCCGCGCCGGCTCCCAAAACCCTGGAGGATCTGTTTACCGGCCGCGAAGACAGCCAATGGGTGGAAGCCCGTGGAATTGTTCATTCGGTGGCCATTGAGGACCGGTTGCCTCCGGACATGCGGCCGGGTCCGCCTCAACTGGTGTTGAGAATCGCCTCCGGCGGCCATAAATTCAAAGCCAGAATCAAAGAGTTCCAGCACGATGTGGACTACCGTTACCTGATCGATTCTCTCGTGGCCGTTCGAGGCGCCTGTGGGACGCTTTTCAATGAGCGCCGGCAACTGGTAGGCGTGCAGCTTTTCGTCCCGGGCATCGAGCAGCTCAAGGTCGAACAATCCGGACCGGGTGACCCTTACGTGCTTTCCCCATCCCCCATCAGCAGCCTCATGCGGTTTTCGGCAAGTCGGGCATCCGGCCGGCGGATGCACGTCCGTGGGATTGTCACGCTTCGTAATCCAGGCGCCAACGTCTTCGTCCAGGACGTCTCCGGCGGGGTGGCCGTGGAACTCCAGCAGGAAACTCTAGTGGCGCCCGGCGACCTCGTGGACGCAATCGGCTTCCCCACGTCGGGCCAGTACGCACCGATTCTCCAGGATGGTGAATTGCGAAGAGTCGGAGAACGACGTCTGACGCAGCCGCTCGATCTCACGGCTGCCACGAGTCTTTCCGATGATCACGACGCCGAACTCGTCAAAATCAACGGTACCTTGCTCGACCAGACCTCGCGCGGAGAGTATCGCATCTTAACCATGCGTCTCGGCAGCTTTACCTTCTCAGGGCGCGCCGAGGAGAAGACGATTGATGACCGGGTGCGTTCTATCCGGGCCGGCAGCCGGTTGCAGTTGCTAGGAGTTTGGTCCGTGGAGACGGATGAATACCGGCGGCCGACGGCCTACCGGGTCTTGTTACGGTCCGCAGCCGATATCGTGGTCCTGCAGGCCGCTCCGTGGTGGAGCGCCCAGCGAGTTTTTGCAGTCGCGACGGTGCTTGCCGGCGTTGTCCTGCTTGTTTCGTTATGGGTCGTCTTCTTGCGCCGCCTGCTTGAAGAAAAAAGCGAGGCCCTGCGCGCCACACTCGAATCCACGGCAGATGGAATTCTGGTGATCAACTCGAAGGGCCGAGTGGTTATTTGCAATCAGAAATTCGTCGAGATGTGGCGTATCCCCGAGAAGCTCCTGCGTTCTGATAATGACGGCCAGCTCTTGAGTTTTGTCATGGAGCAGTTGAAGGAACCGGAGGGATTCCTCAGCGGGGTGCAATCCATCTACAGGAATCCAGAAGCCCCAAGCGATGACACCTTGGTGTTTAAGGACGGCCGCATCTTCGATCGCCATTCCGAACCACAGCGCGTCAAGGGCCACAATGTCGGACGGGTCTGGGGGTTTCGAGATGTGACGGAGCCCCGCCGGGCCCAGGAGGACATGGAACGAGCCAAGCTGGCCGCTGAAGTGGCCAACCGCGCCAAAAGCGAGTTTCTGGCGAACATGAGCCATGAAATCCGAACGCCCATGAATGGCGTGATCGGCATGACCGAACTGGCGCTAGCCACTGAATTGACCGACGAGCAGCGGGAGTACATGGAGACCGTCAAGAGCTCGGCTGGCGCTCTTCTGACGGTCATCAATGACATCCTGGACTTCTCCAAGATCGAAGCCGGCAAGATGCAACTCGATTGGGTNNTCTGGCCGGATGTGCCCGAAGTTGTGTCAGGCGATCCGACTCGGCTGCGCCAGGTCCTCACGAATCTGCTCGGCAACGCGCTCAAGTTCACCACCAGCGGAGAAATCGAACTCCGCGTTGACGTGGCTGACCGCGACGAGGCCGCCAAAACGCTTGACCTCCATTTTTCCGTTCGAGACACCGGCATTGGCATTCCTCCAGAAAAACACGGACTTATCTTCGACTCCTTCACCCAGGCCGATACCGGCACGTCGCGACGCTTTGGCGGGAGTGGGCTCGGCCTCACGATTTCTAAGCGGCTGGTGGAAATGATGGGAGGCCGCCTCTGGTTCTCCAGCGAGGTCCACAAAGGCAGTGTCTTTGAGTTTACGGTGCGAGTCAAAACTTGCGAGGGCAAGATTGAGGCTACAGCCCTGATACCGGTTTGTCTCCAAGACCTGCC
>PMTT01000814.1 GCA_003167275.1 Bryobacterales bacterium
AACGGGTCGATCTTCAGGGCCTGATTAACCGGGTAGGGGATTGTGATTCCGTTGACCAGGTAGTTGAGCGACGCGTTGTCGTTGTAGAGCGTGCCGACTCGCTTCTCGACCAGACCCACACTCCAGTCCTGGCGCCGCCACAGCAGGCTGATGGTCTCGACGTTCTTGGGTGTGTCGGCCACCCAAAGCCCGCCATTGGGATAATTAGGGCCCGTCTGATACTTCGCCGAACCCAATGAGCCATTGGCGTAGAGCGAGAATCCATACCAGAGTGTGAAGTTGCTTTCCGCTTCCACACCCTTGGTATTGCTGGGCCCGGTCGCAACAAAGACGGGCTCGTTGGTGGTTGGATCGGTGTAGCTATCGTAACCGTTCTGGAAGTGAATGTAGTAGGCGTCGGCATCCAAGGTCCAGCGGCGGTACTTCAACACGGAGCCGATCTGATAGGTCTTAGCCAGGGTCGGCTTGGGCGGAGCCAGGACATTTCCGCCCGGAACATCGAAGACGTTGCTCGGAGGAATCACGCTGCCCTCGGACCATTGCGCATAAACCGACCAACTGCTCTTCACGTAGTAACGAGCCGCGATATTCGGTAACCAGTTGTTGTAGTCGATCGAGTGTGCGGCAAAAGCGGCGCCGCCAATGCAGATGGGTATGCCGGTACCCGGCTGGGTGGACGCTACTCCGCCCAGACAGCCCACGGTCTTCCCATTGTCCTGGTACTGATTGAGCGACATTGCGTAATTCGCGTCCTTAATACCAGCCGTGACCACCAGTTTCTGCGCCGGGTGCCATTCGAACTCCGCAAAAGGCTGCGTGGACTGAGTAATGAAATGCTCGTGGAAGTTCCCCAGCGGCGTGTCGAGCTGACTCAGGATGTTAGACGGGTACTGGTAACGGTCGGTGTACGCCCAGTCGTACCAAACGCCCGTGCGGAAGACACCCCACTTGGTCTCCTTACTCAGGATCGCCGTGTCTCCGGCATGCCGGTAGCCGTTGAGCTTGTCGACACCGCTCGGCTTGTTGGCGCTGAGGTTGACCGTGGCTCCGTTCTGGTAGAACTGTTTGTTCCAGTAGCGAGTGGTGTATAGTTTGGTGTTGAACTTCCACCCGTTCCCCAAATCGGCAGTGTAAGCCGCGTATTCGAAATCGGTCTGGACGTGATAAGTGTTGTAGCCGTAATAGTAGGGGTCGGGCGTGCCGTTCGCAAGTAATGGCGTGCCGTCCATCAGGTAGTTATCGCCGAACTGCGCCACTTGCGCGCGGGTGGGGTTGGTCGTGTTCGGAGTGTTGGTCCATATGTCGACCAGCCCGCCGTACAACGTGAGCGAACTGCGGTCGGAGACCCGGTATTGGTACTTGCCGTATCCTGCCACTCGCTTCTGACGGTTGTAAGTTTGATATCCGTCGGAGAGCAATTGCTGGATGTTCATCAGGAAGCTGTTGCGGCTGCCGGGTCCGAAGAAGCCGCTCTCGGCGTCCAACTGGAGCACCCGCGTATTGAATGAGCCGTAGTTGATCGTCCCGCGGATATCCGGATCCGGAAATAATTGTGGCGACTGCATGTTGATCGATCCGCCAAAGTTCGTGGGGCCGAAGTCTGACGCACGGCCGGAGCTGCGGTCGAAATCGACGGCGTCCGTCCAGCCGCTCGGAAAGTTCGCCCAGGAATGGTGTGTCGGCGAATTCGTATCTTCGAACGGAATCCCATCGAACGTCATGGTGTATTGTCCGTCCGCGAAACCGCGGAAATACGTTTTGCCCTGGCCGAGCCCGATCCCATTGGGATTCAGGCTGAACGTACCAGGCGCATAGTTCACGTATTCGGCGTAGTCCGCCACCGGCGACATGAAATTCTTGATGAATTCCGAGCTGACTTCGGTCTTGGCCGAGGTCGCCTCGAGCGTGTTGCCCGAAGGCGATGAAGCAGCCGCCACTGATATCGATTCGTTGACTGTGACCGAGGTCGCCATGGATTCAACCGACATGGTGATCGGGATGTCCAGGGTCGCTCCCGCGGTGACTTGTCCCCCGGAGCGGGTGGTCAAGGCGAAACCAGGCGCTGAAACTCGAATGGAGTAGCTGCCGGCTGCGAGATCCGAAGCCAGGAACTTGCCGGCGGCATCGCTGATCACACTGCGGGGAGTCCCCGTTGCTTCGTTCTTCAACTCCACCACGGCTTCCTGGATCGGCTTTCCAGTCTGGTCCAATACCGTCCCGGAAATCGTTCCGTTCTGTTGTGCGTAAAGTTGGCTCAATCCCCCAGCGCACAGCAATGCGCCGACGGCCAAAACACCAACCCTTCCAATTAGAGAACCCCACATGACTACACTCACGAGTAGACGAATCCGGCAGTTAACGATACGGTGCATCAAAGCTCCTCAGACAGAATTTGGGTGAGTATCGAATGTACCTTTTTGCTAGTTTCAATTTCGTGACGACGCCGTTAAGTGGCATTAACAGAACGGCGGAGCGGGCTTTGGGGAAGTCCTCACCCCGGGCAACCGCTCCCTCACGGTCGCGGCTCGGCAACTCACGCTGAATCAGCAACAATCGCAANNACCGTTAGGGAGCGGTTGCCCGCGTGAACCGCGAAATCCCGAAAACGGCTACGCACCCCACGCCCGGTGGACTCCCCCGCGAATCCCCACTATCCTGGTAATCATGCCCCGTCCAACCTTCCGGAACGTGGTTCGCATTTCCGGTGCCGCCGCGCTCCTGATCGCGGCCGCACTCACCGCGCAGCAGCAGCACGACCTGGGCTTCAAGGACACCCCCATCCTCCCCGGCCTGAAGTGGCACGTGCACGATTCGGATCGTCCGCATCCGGCGATGGCGACTCCGGGCACCCCTGGCGCCGCGCCGTCCGATGCCATCGTGTTGTTCAATGGCAAGGATCTCTCCCAATGGGCGCAGAACGGCAGGGGGGCGGACCGCGGCAAAATCGTGGACCCAAGCTGGAAGGTGCAGGACGGCTATTTCGAGGCCGCGCCCCGCAGCGGCGACCTCTTCACCCGCGAGAAATTCGGCGATTGCCAGCTCCATGTCGAATGGCAGGAACCCACCACCATCCACGGCACCAGCCAGGATCGCGGCAACAGCGGTGTCTACATGATGAGCCGCTATGAGATTCAGGTGCTGGACGCCTGGCAGAATCCCACCTACGCCGACGGGCAGGCGGGGGCGATCTACGGCCAATGGCCGCCGCTGGTCAACCCGGCTCGCAAACCGGGCGAATGGAACACCTACGACATCGTTTTCGAAGCCCCCAAGTTTCAGGGCGACACGTTGAAAGAGCCCGCCTATGTGACCGTGTTCTACAACGGCGTCGTGGTTCACAATCGCAAGGCCAGCATGGGCCCCACCATCTATCGCGATGTGGCCCATTACAAGCGGCACGAGCCGAAAGAGCCGCTCCTGCTCCAGGACCACGACCACCCGGTGCGCTTCCGCAATATCTGGATTCGCCCGCTGGGACAGTACGACCAACCGGAACGGTAGAACCGCGCATATGAAAAGACTGTCCATGGTCGCTCTCATCGCCGCGTGCAGTCTCCGCCTGCATGGGCAGCCGGCGCGCGATCCCGACGAGGTGCTCGCGCAGGTGCGCGCCAAGCTCCGCGCCATGGCCCAGCGGATGCCCAGGTACACCTGTGTCCAGACCGTAGAGCGCAAGTACTACAAGCTCGGAGAACACAAAGGTTCCCCACCTTCGTGCGACCAGATCGCGGGCGACCGAAAGACCGGGCGCAGCAAGCTGCAACTATACGCCACCGACCGGCTGCGGCTGGACGTGGCAGTCGCCGGTGGCCGGGAGATTGTGTCCTGGGTCGGCGCCGGGAAGTTCGACTCGCGCCGGGTCGATGAGATCGTCGGGGAGGGTCCTACCGGAACGGGAGCGTTCGGCGGGCACCTGGTGGATGTGTTCGCCAACCCGGGAGTTCACTTTCAATACCTCGGTGAAAAGACGGTGAATGGAAACGGCGTTCTGGAATACCGCTTCACGGTGCCCCAGAATGCCAGCAACTATCGCATCCACGGCGCTGAGGAGTGGCACCTTACGGCCTACGACGGCACCTTCCAGATCAATGGGCAATCGTCGGACCTCGTGCGGCTGGACCTTCGGACGGACGAACTGCCCCCCGACACCAGCATGTGTGAATCCAGCACAAAGCTCGACTACCAGACTATCCGCATCGGCGACAGCGACTTCCTGCTCCCGCGCCAGAGCGAGCTGGAGATCGTGGGGAGGGACGCGCTGGAGACCACCAACGTAACCACGTTCTCTTCCTGCCGGGAATATCATACCGAGTCGACGATCCACTTCGACGAGGACGTTTCGGCGGGGAGTGCCGAGGTAGCGGCGGCCGCGGCGGTGGCAAAACCGCTGCCCGTAGGGCTTTCCCTTTCGCTGGCTCTGACCGCGCGCATCGACACAGCTACCGCCGCGGCGGGCGATGCGGTCTCGGCCCGCGTCACCCACGCGGTGAAGGATGCGAAATCGAAGGCCACGCTCATACCGGCCGGCGCTATCGCTCGTGGGCGGATCGCCCGGATGCGGCACCGTGTGGGTGGGCCGGAAGATTTCATCATCATGATCTCCTTCGACTCGCTGGAGGTGAACGGAACGGCCGCGCCGCTATTCGTGAAACTCGATTCCGTCGACCAACTGGAGAGGGTCCGCGCAATTCTGGCGACGCGTCGCGGAATGCGGCCGGCTGCCATCCAGGGCCCCGAGACCTGGGGTGCGCTCATCTTCCCGGTGCAGGTAAGCCACTACGTAGTTCCCGCCGGCTACGAATCCACCTGGCGGACAGTCGCGCCGCCCGCTCCCAAACCGTGAAGGTTCAAGAGGTGGCGCATCTGGTTCTTAAAGGCACATCTGGGTTCATCCGCGGCTGATCATCTTTCCCGTTCGGGGGCGGCTTTCCCCTATGGCAGTTTGATCGACTGAACAATCGAATCGAACGTGGCCAGGGAGGGTTTGAATGAAGCGGCCGGCGCAGCCGCCAGCTTGGCCGCCACTCGCGCCTTCAAGGCTTCCAACGGTGGTCCTTCATCGACGTCGGCCAGTCCGTCAACCGCTGGATTCCTAACCCCCGCTCGGACCAGCAGGAAATACCGGCCGTCGCGGCTGATCCCTTCGGCAATGTAAATCAGAGGATTAAAAGGCGCCAAGGCCACCGGCGAGAAATTGGCGACCCACCGAAGGGAACGAAAGGATCCACCATCCAGGCGCTTTTCCATCGCCGCGAAAAACAACCCGCTTTCGTCGATGCGCGTCATCGGCAGATCGAAGGGAGAACCCAGTCGGGCGCCCGGCCGCAGCGAACTTTCGAGCAACGCCAGGCGCTTTGTCCACTCAGCCTCGTCGTAGCGCCAGTAGGTATTACGGATGGCCTCGGTCGACATGATGTGCATCTCGATCTTGCCGCTCGAAAGTACCAGACTGGCTGGCCAGCTCTCATCGGTCAAAGCAGCGGGAGTGGGCGAGAACGGTTGCATGGTGAACTGCTCAGCCACCCCAGCGGCGAAAGGTCGACCGACACCTTCTCCGGCGCAATCCCCGGATCGAGACGGAGATCATGGGCGTCGATCCGAGTGATCCGCAAAACATATGGCCTCCGCGCGGGCGTGTCCACCACGACTCGACAAACCCCCGTTTTGGTGAGCGCCGTGAGCCATTGGCCGTCATAGCGGGGTTCCAGCGATTGCGATTCGGGCGCTCCCGGTACGAAGACACCGAACTTTCGGCCAGGATCGTAACCGCCGAACTTTTTAGGGTCCCACTCGACCAGGATAGTCTGGCCGGCGGTCGCGGAGAAGGTAAACACCTCGTGCCCGCTGGCAGGCACGCGATCGCGTTCCAGGATCTTCGTGACGCCGGTGGTGAGCGGAACCGGCACCGCCTCCTGCGCGGCCGCCGCCGCGGCGAGAAGGCCTAAACCAGCCGCCCAGGCCATCTTTGTCCTCATTCAATCAAACCCGTAAGAAGTGACGCGGGGATTCCCGAGATATTACGACACGTCACCCCCGGGTGTGTAACCATTTTGGGGAGTTTCCTCACCAGTCAACACCGATCCCTTACGGTCGCGGCTCGGTAACTCACGCCGAATCAGCAACCGCCGAAACCGAGCCGCGACCGTGAGCGAACGGTTGCTGCGGTTGAAGCGCGAAATCCCCAAAACAGTTATGCACCCTTGACTCCCTCCGGCAATCCGATTGCGTTCGAGAACGCGTATGATAATGCGAGGGGCCATCCCCTCGCCGTAAAGCTCTGCTAGGCATGTGAATAGCCGGCTTTCGGGCAAATGCTTCAGGCGATCCGGGGGGCATCTCGCCTCCCCGCTACCAAAAGTTAAGCTGTGGCTCGCCACCCGCGCAGTGTATTGTGAGGTTAGTCATGAAGGCTGTCTGGATTCTCTTTGTGTCC
>PMTT01000230.1 GCA_003167275.1 Bryobacterales bacterium
GGGGCAGCTAAACAGGCTGGAAGAACGCGGCGACAACTTGCCGGCACCGCAAGTTTCGGCCGCACAGACGGAATGATCGGAGCACTCAGCGGCTCTTACACTCGCGGTAAGCTCCCCAATGGGCTGCGCCGCGAGTTCGCCATTCGGAGGGTGGGTTTGGGAACCTCGCTTTACGGGGCGTCCGACGCCGCCTTCCGACGGGTAACCTCGGTGCGAATCTGGCTGGCCTGAGGCGCCGAAAACAGCAACCCGCCCGAGTTCGCCTGCACGATGTGGCTCCGGCCGAATTGAGAGCACATGACTCCCGTCGGGGAGTGCCCCACCCCCAGCAGGTGGCCGATCTCGTGAGCCAGCGCTGCTCCCAGTATCTCGGACTTTTCGACGCCGAAGCTTGCCGCTATGGCCCTCACCATCGGGTAGTAAACGCCCGCCAATCTGTCATCCTTTCCGGGATCCCGGTTGACTGCGGTGAATCCGAGCATCTCCCCATCCGCGGCGGCTGGCTTCCAGGTAGCCACGTGCATCCAGAAATCCGTGGTTCCCAGACCGGAGGTACATGGATCCGCGACGCCTGTCGAACAATCCTGCCAGGACACGGCAATGCCGGCCTTCCCCAGAATGTAGGCAGCTTCCTTTTCGCCTTGCAGCAGCTCGGCCTGGGGAACCTTGGCGGAATTGACCAATCTCACCGTGATCCCCGAAACCGGCCCGGCAGGGTCGGCCGCCAGAAGCTGGCAGGCGACCAGCGAGCCCAACAACAGTCCCGAACTCCAATTCGTCTTCATTCTTGCCCCCTCGCGCGATGCGCGACGAGAGCAAGTGTGGGGTTTGGCGGAGCATACCTCGATGCAACCGGCCCAAAACGGAGATCAAACCCACCTCACGGCTTAACCGACTGACAAATAAGAAGTTGTAGTGGACACCGGGAGAATTTCGCGAGACAATCAACTGGTACGTAAGGGATCACCTCTGCCCCGCACCATCCGTTTTGGCCCTTTCGAACTCGACGTGCAGACCGCGGAGTTGCGCAAGCACAGCGTGAAGCTTCGTCTTCACGAGCAGCCGTTCCGGATCCTGGTCATGCTGCTGACCCAGCCCGGCGAGGTGGTGTCCCGCGAAGACCTGCGCAAGGTCCTCTGGCCCAATGACACGGTGGTGGAGTTCGAGCACAGCATCAACGCCGCCGTCCAGCGGCTGCGCGACGCGCTGGGCGATTCCGCCGCCAAGCCGCGCTACGTGGAGACTCTGCCGCGCCGCGGCTACCGCTTCATCGGTGCGGTGGAACCCGAGTCGGAGCTCGAACCGCAACCTGAGCCTCAACCCCAACCTGTTGCTCCCCTGGAAGTAGCTGATGCCCGCGCGGCCGATCTCACCGGCAAGATCCTCTCCCACTACCGCATCGTCGGCAAGCTGGGCGAAGGTGGCATGGGAGTGGTCTATCGCGCCGAAGATCTCAAGCTGAGCCGGCAGGTGGCGATCAAGTTCCTGCCGGCAGCGGACGGCGAAATCCCCGAGTCGGTGTTCCGGCGGTTTGAACGGGAAGCCCGCGCCGCGTCGGCGCTGAATCATCCGCACATCTGCACGGTCCATGGGCTGGAGGACTTCGGCGGACAACCGGCCATCGTCATGGAACTGGTGGAAGGCGAGACCCTGGCGGCGCGGCTGGCCAAAGGCGCGCTGCCGCTGGATCAATCGATGGCCATGGCGACTCAGGTAGCCGGCGCCCTGGCCGAAGCGCATCGCCGCGGTATCGTCCATCGCGACCTCAAGCCGGCCAACATCATGCTGACGAAATCCGGTGCCAAGGTGCTGGACTTCGGACTGGCGAAGATGGATCGCGCGTTCGCGGCGACGGCCGAAGCGGAGACCGTGACGCAGAAGGGCGCGATTGTCGGCACGTTGCACTACATGTCGCGCGAGCAGGTACAGGGCAAGGACGCGGACGCCCGCAGCGATATCTTCTCCTTTGGCCTGGTGCTGTACGAAATGCTGACCGGCCGGCGTGCATTCGAAGGCGAGAGCGCCGCCAGCGTGATGGCGGGGATCCTGGAACGCGAACCCTTGCCGGTGGAGAGCAAGATCCCGCCAACACTCAATCGGTTGCTGCTCCGCTGCCTTGCCAAGGACCCGGAGGAACGCTGGCAATCGGCGCGCGATCTGAAGACGCAACTGGAGTGGATCGCGGAAGCCGCGCCTCCGCAGCCGCTCCCCCAGCGACGCATCGCAGCAGCGTGGATCGCCGCCGCCATCCTCGCCGTCGCTCTCGCCGTTACTCTCTTCGTTCACCTGCGCGAGAAGCCGCCCGAATCGCGCGTGGTCCGCTTGCAGATTCCCCCGCCGGGGAATTTTCCGTTCACCGGCAACGACGCGCCGGTGCTCTCGCCGGATGGAACGCGGATCGTGTTCAGCAATAGCGGGAAGCTGTTCGTGCGCTCATTAGACTCGCTGGCCTTGCAGGAACTGGCAGGAACGGAAGACGGGCATTTTCCCTTCTGGTCGCCCGACGGGCGCTCAGTGGTCTTCTTCGCCGGCTTGAAGCTAAAGAAGGCCAGCCTGCTCGGTGGGCTGCCAGCGGTCCTATGTGCCGTCTACACCCCTCCGGGCGGCGCGTGGAACCGCGATAGCGTGATCGTTTTCCCGCCCAACCCGACGTCCTCCCTGATGCGGATCGAGTCCAGCGGGGGAACGCCGGTCCCGGTGACCAGGTTGGACACGAAGAAGGGAGAAACCGGCCACGCATGGCCCTCCTTTCTGCCCGACGGCAAGCACTTTCTGTTCACCGTGCATGCCAAGGATCCGGCCAACTCAGGCGTGTTCCTCGGGTCGCTCGACTCCCCCCAGGTGACCCGCCTGTTACCCGACGAGACCAACGCCCAATACACCGAACCGGGCTACATTCTCTTCAGCCGCGCCGGCAACCTGATGGCGCAGCCGTTCGATGCCGGGCGGCTGCGATTCACCGGCGACCCAACCCTCGTGGCTCAAGGGGTGTTGGAGAGGGTGGAGTCCTTCGCGACGTTTTCCGCGTCCGCTGGCGTGCTGGCGTACCGAACTGGCAACTCGGACGGACCATTCCGGTTCCGATGGTTCGACAGGAAAGGAACCCCTCTGGGAGATGTTGGCCCCGCCGGCGCCTTTCCGGGCTGGGATCTTTCGCCGGACGGCCATGCGCTGGCAGTCAATATGATAACGGCTTCGGGTCGGGACATCTGGGTATTCGATCTGGTCCGCGGAACCAACTCGCGGCTGACGTCTGGCGGGGGCGGCGAACCCAGTTGGTCGCCGGACAGCCGGCAGATCGCTTTCACCAGAGATGGCGAATCGCCGAGCGTTATCCGTCGGGTGGCCGCCAACGGCTCCAGAAACGAGGAACTGGTGGCCCAATTGGACCGTAACGCCGAGGTGGACCAGTGGACTGCCGATGGCCAATATCTGATTCTGTCCGCCGGTGGTTTTGAAATACCGTGGGAGGTTTGGGCGGTTCCGATGTCCGGCGGTGGGAAGCCATTTCCTGTGGTGACCGGACCGTTTAACAACCACGAAGGTAACGTTTCTCGGGATGGGAAATGGATCGCCTATGCCGGAGACGAAACCGGCAAGCGGGAGATCTATGTCCAGGATTTCCCGCCAAAGGGAGGGAAATGGCAGATCTCCACTGCGGGCGGCGTCCAGCCCCTTTGGCGCGCGGATGGCCGGGAGTTGATTTACAAGAGCGGATCGCAGGTGATGTCCGTCGAAGTCAAGATCAACGCCGGGAGGTTCGAAGCGGGGATTCCGAAGCCGCTCTTTGATTTGCCCAACGGCGCTTTCCTCGGAGCACCCCCGGCGGATCGTGAGAAAATCCTGCTGATGGTTCCCAACGAGGAACCGGGTCCGCCCCAGCCGTTCACCGTGGTGTTCAACTGGCCTGCTGGGATCAAACGATAAGGAACGTATTGCGCTTCGATGTTCGCGCACTGTGAGCTGCGCGAGGTGTAGCGCCGGGGGGAATGGC
>PMTT01000716.1:0-10525 GCA_003167275.1 Bryobacterales bacterium
TATGAATGAATTGCTTTTTCAACGAGGTTCTCCTTTTGGTTCGAAACAGGGCCTTTGGGAGGCAAAACTACTGTTAAAACGGGCTCTCTAGTCCCCGGCGCTAACAAGCCTCGGGCGTTCCGAGAGGGTGCGGGCCGTGCGTAAGAGCTGGCCGGCCAGCTTCTCATCGCTCAGACAGGCGTCAGCGCCGCACTTGCGGGCCACGCGAGCGAGATCTTCTACAGGGCAAATCAGGATCAGCTTGGACCTCGGGCTGGACCGCTTGATGGCAGCGACCGCCCGGCAGATCCTGATACTCACTGGCTTCACGCTCGCCACGATCAACTCGGGAAGGAGCTTTCCGGCCTGTTCCCCGAGGCTCTCCAAGCCGCTTAGAGTGCCTACGACTTCGAACTCGGACTGGCCGCGAAAGAGATGCATCATGATGCGCGAGAACGAGGGGGAACTGACTATCAGGATCGTGATTTTGCTCAATTATCCCTGTCCTTAACAACGGAAGTTCGCTCCTAACGCGGGCCGTCGCGGAAAGCGCTGCGGCACTTGTTCTACATTAAGTTCCGGCGGGTTGCGGCTCAATTGGGATGGCACCCTAGGGTCGCCTGATTCGAACCCTAAGGAAAAGCCGTAAACTTCCGATAGCGGGCGGGTGAAACTGGAGCGCTCGGGCGGATCGGCGCGTGCTTTTGTGGGGCAGGTTGGAAACCTGCGGCCGATTAGCAATCGGCCACGCCGGCGCGAGCCGGCACGCCGCTGGCCGAAAGTTCCTGACGGCGGAGGTGGCGAGAAATCTTCCGCCCAGAAGTACGTCTCTGGAATCTCAATTCGGCATTTCGCGTCGCCCTTCGGGCATTTGGGTCTATCTCGTCTTTGGTGAGCGATATTGAACAGCTAACGAGGTGCGTTGCGATTACACTGAAGTTCGGAGCCTGAGCGCTGCCCCCTAATTCTGGTGGGCAACTACACTCGGTGCCCTACAGTACGAGTCATACCTGCCAGCGGTGAATGCAATGAATCGACGTTTGAGACTCAATCTCACCCCCAGAGGCAGGGGACAACTTTAACCCTCAGGAGGACCATCGTGAAGAGCCGTGCTCTGCCTAATTACCTTCTTTTGCCGCTTGCGATTACCGTGTGGACGTCGCTCAGCCTTGCCCAGACCACGCGGATTGAGGAGGCCGACAAAAGCATCACCTACACGGGGACTTGGTATACCAACGGAAGTTCGTCCAACAGCGGTGGAAGCTCCGCTTTAACCAACGCACCCGGTGCAACTGCGACGGTCAGCTTCACCGGCACGGGCATCACGTGGATCGGCGTGTTGGATCCGTATTCCGGCCTGGCGACGGTTTACCTCGATGGCACGATGAACACGGTAGACACCTACGGCCCCAGCACCCTCTATCAGCAGGCCCTGTTCAAGGTGAGCGGGCTGGCTAGCGGCTCCCACACCCTAACCATATATGTGCCTCACGTGAGGGACCCTAACGGGCAGGGTTCCTGGGTCTGGATTGATGCCTTCGATATCCAGAACGGCTCGGGTGTAACGGGTGGGTTCACCGCCTCCGCCGGGCGCACCGAGCAGAACAGCCCGGCGTTGACCTATACGGGAGTGTGGTTCACCAATACCTCCGCGGTGCTCAGCGGCGGTAGCGCGGTGCTCGCCACGGACGCCGGTTCCCGGGCGACCATCAGCTTCAACGGAACCAGCATTACCTGGATTGGCTACCGCGACGAGTATTCGGGCATTGCCCGAGTCTACCTGGACGGAGTGCTGGAGGGAACGGTAGATACCTACCTCTCGCCGTCCGAAGCGCAGGTACCCTCCTACGCCATCGGCGGTCTGGTTCCAGGTGCGCACACCTTAGCGATCGAGGTTACCGCGACGCATAACCCGGCCTCGGGTGGATCCTGGATCTGGGTGGATGCGTTCAACGTCGGCTCGGGCACCGGGGGTACTTCCGACATGGCGCAGGGCAAGGCGGCGACCCAAAGCAGCACGTATCCATATCCTGGCTCCGGCGCCGCATCGGCCGTGGATGGCAATACGGATGGAAGTTTCTATGACGGCTCGGTGACCGCGACCAACCTGGATACCAACGCTTGGTGGCAGGTGGATCTGGGCGCTTCTGCATCCATCCGTTCCATCGTCATCTGGAACCGTACGGATTGTTGCAATTCCCGACTGAGTGATTATTGGGTATTTGTTTCCAATACCCCTTTCGCCGCTTCCGACACACCGTTCACACTCCAGAGCCGGGCCGGAACGTGGAGCAGCCACCAGACCATCGCCCCCAGCCCGTCCACCGCCATTCCCGCCGGAGCGCAAGGGCGTTATGTTCGCGTGCAACTCAGCGGCGCGAACTACTTGAGCCTCGCCGAGGTTCAGGTGTTACAGTGATCCCAACTTAGAGTAATCCCTTGCTACCCGGTGGGGGCAGGATTCCATCTGGCAGGCCGATTTTTTCAATCGGCCTGGTTCACCTGTGTCGCCCTTTTCGGGTTGAGGGAGACCTTCGAGAGCCAGGCACTGGGCCTTTCAGCGGGTTGAGCCGACCCCGGTTTCCGCAGCCTGCCTGGCGTTACCCGCCTTGCCGCGACCCCAAGGTCCTCTTGTACACCTTGCTGAACTCCGCACCCCAAAAGAATATCTGCGCCGAGTAGTATACCCAAACGAGCACGACAATCGGCGAGCCCGCGGCGCCATAGGTCGATTCGAAGCTGGTATGCGCGAAGTACAGCCCCAAGAGCTGCTTGCCGATCGTAAAGAACAAAGAGGTGATCGCGGCTCCCAGTGCGACGTCGCTCCACCTCAACCTGACGTCGGGGACGATTTTGTAAAGCGCCGCAAACAGCGCCATGATGATAAGCGCGGAGAGTACGATCGTCGCGGCCCGTGGCACGGAAATCTTCATGGCCGCAAGACAGGCGCTCAACACCAGCGAAGTGAGCAACAGGAAACCTGTTCCCACAACGAGAACGAACGAATAGAAGCGGTCCTTGATCAGGCGAATGAGGGTGGCTGCGGTGGTTCGATCCACAGGGGGCGGAATATTCCAGATCGTGTTCATCGCGTCGTGCAATTCTACGAAGACGGAAGAGGCGGCAAATACCAAGGTCGCCAAGCCGGCCAAGGTCGCCATAACTCCCGTCCTGGGTTTGTAGGCGTCTTTGATGAGTCCCTGAATCGTCCGTGCGATGTCAGGCCCGGCCAGTCCTTGGATTTCCCACGCGAGCCGCCCTTCGGCGGCCTGTTGTCCGTAAATAACCGCGGCCACGCCGACGGCGATGACCACCAGAGGAGCCAGCGACAACAGGGTATAAAACGCCAACGAAGCGCCGAGGCGCTGGGCATTGTCGTCGATCCATTCGCTGGATGCCTGACGGAGCACCTGTGGCAACGCCTTCAGCGGCAGCCACGCGGATGGGCCGACCGGGCGAGCCACGCTTGGCCTTTGAAGTTTCAAATCTCCGTCCATCTCATACTCAAGTCAGGCCGAGACCGATTGTCGAGACAGCAGGACCGTGGATCCCGAGGGCACCGCGGCAGGCCCCTCAACGACCTGGGAGTTGCCGTCGGAGTCACGATGGCCCATTCGGCGCGGAGCGCTCGGATCGGTGAGACCACGAAGCAGAATAGCAGGAAACATACAACGCCGCACCGGGGAAACGGTCAAAACTGGCCGGTGCGGCGCCGCATACGTTAGGTTGATTCCATACTGACAGGCCTCGCGATCCTCGACTGTCCAATATTGCTCAGACCGAGATCCCCATGGGTGCCATGCTTTAAGGGAAGAATTAAAGCGTCATGCGCCGTAACCCGCCGTGGTTTACGGCGCTTTTTTGTTCCCGATCGAGATTTGGCATCGGGCCGACCCGCCCGCTCGTGTCTGGCGTCCGGGCCCCCCGGGACTAACAATAAAGTAACCGTACGAACCATCACACAAGAAGCAGGACCTGCGCGTGAAACGGCAAATCCTGCGTCGCGGGGCGTTGGAAGGGCCTGCCGGCGACCGGGCGGAAAGCGGTAAAGGCCCGCCCGGACGGACCCATGGCGTTGTCAGCCAAGGACTTACCGTCGTCGAGAACTTTGGCGCTCTTCGTGCATAATAGCCTGCTATGAGAGCGAACAACATCCCCGCCTTCGATCCCAAGGTCTTTTTAGGCTCGGTCAAGATCGGTGAAGGGCGAACGACCGCAAACTACGACAAGAACCAGGTCATATTCGCTCAAGGCGACGCTGCGAACGCCATTTTCTACCTCCAGAAAGGCCGGGTCAAGCTCACAGTTGTGTCCCACCATGGCAAGGAAGCCGTGATCGCTATTCTGGGGAACGGTGACTTCTTTGGCGAAGGATGTCTGGCGCGCCAGTCGCTGCGCATGGCGACCGCGACCGCCATGGACGACTGCTCCATCATGAAATTGGAGAAAACGCGAATGGTCCGGATCCTCCACGAAGAGCCGGCCTTTTCCGAGCTCTTCGTCTCGCATCTGCTCTCGCGCAGCATTCGCGTCGAAGAGGACCTGATCGATCAGCTCTTCAACTCCAGTGAGAAGAGGTTGGCGCGTGTGCTTCTATTGCTGGCCAACTTCGGCAAAGAAGGCCAGCCGGAACCAGTCATTGCCAAGATTAGCCAGGAGACGCTGGCGGAGATGATCGGCACTACCCGGTCGCGAGTCAGCTTCTTCATGAACAAGTTTCGTAGGCTGGGATTCATCGACTACAAGGAGAATCTGGAAGTCCACAGTTCGCTGCTGAATGTCGTCCTGCACGATTAAAAAGGCTTACGGCCGAAGCCACACTCTCTCAAAAGGGGTTTCTTAACGGAATCGCGGCGGACCCGGTGTTCGGGCCCGCCGCTTTTTGTTCAGCAAGAGTAATTGCGGCACCAGTCCGGAGCCGGTGCCGCTGCTACCTCATTGGCCGATGACCTGGACTTCGGCAAGGCTCAAGTAGTCAGCCCCTGTGAGCTGCACCCGAACGTACCGGCCCTGCGTGCCCGCCGCTATGGTCGTGGATGGATTGGGAGCCAACGTCTGGTGGTTAGCCCACGTGCCGGCGCGGAACTGCAACGTGGTGGGAGTGTCCGTGGGGAGAAACGGGGTGTTGGAAACAAACACCCAATAGTCGCCCAGGCGGCCGCCGCAACAATCCGTGCGGTTCCAGACCACGATGGAATTGACGGTCGCCGGGGCACCCAGGTCCACCTGCCACCAGGCGTTTACATCCGGGTTCGTCGCGGTCACTGAACCGTCAAAGAACGCCCCGTCCGTTCTGCCATCCACGGCTGAGCTCGCGGCCGCAGCGGAGTATCCAGAAAGCGTGCTGCTCTGGGCAGCCGCCTTGCCTAGCGCCAGGTTCGAGGGCGATGGCGTCCCACCGCCCCCCGTCCCGGCGGTTCCAAACACCTGGACTTCGGCGAGGCTCAGGTAGTTCGTGCCGGTGAGTTGCACCCGCACGTAGCGACCCTCGGTCCCCGCCAGAATCGTCGCGGATGGACTAGGTGCTGTGGTTTGGTGGCTGCTCCAGGTGCCGGCCCGGAACTGCAACGTGGATGGCGTATCCGTTGGGAGGAACGGGGTATCGGAGACAAACACCCAGTAATCGTTGAGTCGCGAGCCGCAACAGTCTGTGCGATTCCAGATGGTGATGGAGTCGACACTTGCCGACGAACCCAAATCCAATTGCCACCAGGCGTTCGCATCCAGATTCGTGGCCGTCACCGACCCATCGAAGAACGCGCCATCCGTGTTGTTGTCGACCGCCGCGGCGGCGCCCGGCGTCCCTGGAAGTGTGCTGCTTTGGGAAGCGGTCTTGCCTGGCGCGAGATTGGTGCCAGTAGGCGGCGGAGTTGTTCCACCCCCACCCCCACCAGGTACGCCATACACCTGGACCTCGGCGAGGCTCAGATAGTTAGGGAAGCTAAGTTGTACGCGCACGTACCGTCCCTGCGCAGCCGCGGCAATATTGTTGGAGGGGGTCGGTGCCGAGGTTTGATGGCTGGCCCAGGTGCTGGCCCGGAACTGCAGCGTGAGCGGCGTGTCCGTTGGACCGAAAGGAGTGTCGGAGACGAAGACCCAATAGTCGTTCAGCCGGGAGCCGCAACAATCCGTGCGATTAAAGACCGTGATGGAAGAGATGGTGGTGGAAACGCCCAGATCCACTTGCCACCAGGGGTTGCTCTCCAGGTTCGTTGCGGTCACCGACCCGTCGAAGAACGCGCCGTCCGAATTGCCATCAACCGCGGCCGCAGCGCCCGCAGTGGGGTACCCCGGAAGCGTGGTGCTTTGAGTGGCCGTCTTACCGAGCGCCACATTCGTGCCTGTACCGCCGCCCGTGCCACCGCCCGAACCGCCGCCTGTGCCGACGACGGCTCCGGTGATCTTGCGAATTCGATTGTTCATCCGGTCGGCAATGTAGAGAGAGCCGGAAGAATCGATCGCGAGTCCCCAGGGGAAATTCAGAATGGCATAGAATGAGAGACCGCCGTCCCCCGAGAATCCGTTGGTGCTAGTGCCCGCTATGGTATTGATGTTACCCGAAGCGTCGACCCGACGGACCCGATTGTTTCCGGAGTCGGCGATCAGCAGATTGCCGGCGCCATCGACGGCTACACCGGAGGGAAGATTCAGTAACGCGACGGAGGCAGGGCCGCCTTCTCCCGAAAAGCCCGCACGGGCGCCACTGCCTGCCACGGTGAGGATCAACCCGCTGGGGGCGACTTTGCGGATGACGGAATTACCCGCGTCGGCAATGTAGAGGTTCCCGGTGCTGTCCGTTGCCACTCCCAATGGGAACATCAACGCGGCGTTGATGGCCAGGCCGCCGTCGCCGAAGAAGGCTGGCGTGCCGACCCCGGCGTATAACGTGATGATCCCGCTAGCGAGGTTGACGCGCCGGATGTTGTGATTGGAGCTGTCGCATATATACAGGTTGCCGGCGGCATCAATGGTAAGGGCGATGGGTCGATTTAAGTTGGCACTCGCCGCCGCTCCCCCATCACCCGAGTAGCCTTGTACGCCTGTACCGGCAAACGTGGTTACGATCCCGGCCGGCGTAACTTTCCGCACGCTGTGGTTGCTGGCGTCGGCAATGTACAGGTTACCGGCTGCGTCAATCGCTATGTCAGTGACATCGCTGAAGGCGGTGCTGGCTGCCTGGCTTCCACTGACGGGCACACCATAGAGCCCATTCCCGGCGACAGTGGAGATGACCCCGGCTGGGCTAACTCGCCGTACCCGCCAATTGCCCGAGTCGGCGATATAAACCGCGCCGGTCGAGTCGACGGCCAATCCCGAAGGTTGATTCAGTGCGGCGAGTATGGCTGGGCCGCCGTCGCCTGAGAACGTCATATTCCCATTGCCCGCCAGTGTCGATATAGTCCCTTGTGACTGCCCCGGCGTAGCGTTCAGGAGCAGGCACACGGTTGAGAGGACCCCAATCCAGATCCTCCGTGGTACTGTATTACACACTTGGCGAGGCGTTGCAGTCTCAATTCTGATGGAGTGCTTAGCTGTCGGGATGTTTCGATGACGCGTTTGCATATCTTTCCTTTAGCCTCCCGCGCACCGGACGGAAGGTACTTTTGAACACGGTCTGCGCGGCGCGAGCCAACGGGCGCTAAGGCTCGCTCGGTTGCCACTTGGGTTCTGACGTGACCTGCCGCGGCTGATCGTCGGGGAGTTGTTCATAGCACTGTCCCCAATCGCACTCAATTATGCTGGCACGCCTTCAAATGATCCGCTGTACCGGATTGCTCACGCATCGTGGAGTAGCAGCCCTCCGGCAGCGAACATCGATTGGAATACCGCACCAATGATCCACGGGTAACTGCTCTGTAGGTGAGGACAAAAGACCAACACCGGGCAAGTTTGGTGGCCTGCTATATTCCAGGAGCGCCGAGGGTTCGGCGAAATATGCGGGCCAGGCAAAGCCTGCTCCATATTTCGCAAGCCGACCGGGATCCCAAAGTAGTTGCGCGCCTCGACAAGCTTTCAACCGAATGTTCGATTGAATACAATCGTTGTCTAAAGGGAGTGAGCGCACGGGCGCTCGATCCGATACCCTATGAAGTTGTCCCCGGAGGCCAAACATGTCCCTTCCGCTACGGGTTTTGTATATCGGCGCGACCAGCGCCGAGGCCGTCGCGGCTGAATTAAGACGCGGCGGATACGCGCCCACTTTTGAGCACGTCGTCACGGAGTCCCAGCTTCGCGGAGCTCTTTCCGGCAATTGGGACATCGCCATTTGCGATTTTGCGACGGATGGATTGAGCGCGCTGGCGGTGCTCCGGGCCATTCAGACAAAGGGCGTGGACCTGCCGTTGATCGTGGTGTCGGGCAAGATCAAAGATGCCGACGTGCTCTCGGTGCTGAAAGCAGGAGCGGCCGATCATCTGACGCGCGCCAACCTGATGCGGCTGAACGCTGCGGTGGAGCGCGAGATTCACGCAGTCAAGATGCGCCGCGATCGCATCCGCCTGGAGGAGCAGTTCCGGCAGGCGCAGAAAATGGAAGCGGTGGGCCGTTTGGCCGGCGGCGTGGCGCACGATTTCAACAACCTGCTCACGGTGATCACGGGCTACAGCGACATGCTGCTGGCCAGCAAGGACCTGAAGCCGGCGCATCGGACCGCGCTCGAAGAGATCCGCCGCTCAGCCGAACGGGGAGGATCCCTCACCCATCAGTTGCTGGCCTTTAGCCGGCGTCAGCCCCTGGAGGCCAAGACAGTCCGCGTCAACGACCTGGTATTGCAGATCGAGAAACTGCTGCACCGCCTGATCGGCGAAGACATCGAGTTGGTGACCATTCCCGCGGCGGCGCAAGATACGGTGGAGGCCGATCCGGGGAGGTTGGAGCAGGTGATCATGAACCTGGCGGTGAACGCGCGCGACGCGATGCCCAACGGGGGCAAACTCACCATCGAGACCGGAACTGTCCACCTGGATGAAAGTTTTTCGGCCAAGCGGTTGGGGGTCGTGGCTGGACAGCATGTAACCATCTCAATAACCGACAGCGGCATCGGCATGGATGAAGAGACCCAGAGCCACCTGTTCGAGCCTTTTTTCACGACCAAGAAGCCTGGCCGCGGCACCGGCTTGGGGCTGGCGACGGCTTACGGGATTATTCGCCAGAGCGGCGGCGCCATTGGAATGTTCAGCGAGCCCGGGAAGGGCACCACGGCGCGAATCTATCTTCCCATCGCACAAGGCAAGACGACCCCGGCTGTGGCTGAGAAAGTTGCCGGCCACGGCCCGCTGACCGGCGCCGAAACCATTCTGGTAGTCGAGGACGAAGCGCGCGTCCGGAAGTTGATGGTGGATGTGCTGACGGGTCGAGGCTACACGGTGCTGGAGGCCACCCGCGGCCAGGAGGCGGTTCGCATCGCGAAACGACACAAAGGCGAAATCAACCTCGCACTGGTCGATGTGGTGATGCCTGAGATGAGCGGGCCAGACCTCGTCCGGGAGATTTCGCCCCGTCGGCCGCACATGCGCGTGCTTTTCATCTCGGGGTATACCGAGGAAGCTATAGTGCACCACGGCATTCCGGAATCGGGCATCGCCTTCTTGCAGAAGCCTTTCCTTCCCGACGCGCTGGCACAAAAAGTGCGCGAAGTGCTCGACGCGCGAAGCAACTCCGCGAACGACCACTCGTGAGCAGGTGGCAGGTGGCGCAGGCGGTCGCCGCCTGCGCATGTTGGATTCCTCAACACCGCACAGGGACAAAAGAGCCGGTCTGGCCGTGAGTCTCTGCGGCGGGCGAACATCCTGTGTCACGCTGGGTGTATGCCCGAGGGATCGTATCTGTACTGCGATGTCAGCCTGCCGGTGCCGCTCGATCAGTCTTTTACCTACGGCTTGCCGGAGACGTTGCGGCATCGGGTGCGGCCGGGCAGCCGGCTGGTGGTGCCGTTCGGCCCGCGTAAACTGACAGGACTTATCCTGCGCTGCCACGACGACCAGCCGGGCGTGGCGACGCGGGAAGCGCTGCGGCTGATCGACTCCGAGCCGGTGCTCAGCGCGGAACTGCTGGCCCTGGGAAGGTGGATTGCGGGTTACTATTGCGCCCCTCTTGGTGAAGTCCTGCGCAGCATGCTACCGCTGGCGTCGGAGATTCGGAAGGGGAAAGTCTGGTCGCTGACGGATTCCGGCCGCGACGCCGCTCGCCAGCTCCTCCTGGATTCCGCCCCGGACGACCCGGTCGCGCTGGTCCTCCGCATGCTCGAAAAACGGCCGCTGTCGGCAACCTACCTGGCGAAGACCCAGCCTCTGGCGGACAAAGCCATCCGCTCGCTGGAACGAAAGGGGTTCATCGTCGCGGAACAGGTACAAACGGAGCGCGATCCCCTGCGGGCGCCTTCGGAGCGGCTGCGGATCGAGCTCGCTAAAGCGGGAGGCGACGGCAAGCTCAATAAGCCCGAACGGGAGCTGCGCGCGTTCCTGGAACTTCACCCGGGCTCCCATAACCTCAAAGACCTGGAGGATGCCGTCAAGAACGCCAGCATGGCGGCCCGTTCGCTGGCACG
>PMTT01000716.1:10570-36742 GCA_003167275.1 Bryobacterales bacterium
CTGGCGCAGGGCCGCAGTTCCCTGCTGCTCGTGCCGGAGATCGCGCTGACCCCCGCGATGGCGGGCCAGTTCTTCGGGCGCTTCGGCGACCGGGTGGCCATCCTGCACAGCGCATTTACCGACGTGGAACGCTCCGAACAGTGGCGCCGCATCCGTTCCGGTGCGGCATCGGTGGTGGTAGGAACGCGCTCCGGCGTCTTCGCGCCGGTTCGAAACCTGGGATTAATCGTCGTGGATGAGGAGCACGACGGCAGCTACAAACAGGAGGAGAATCCTCGTTACAACGGGAGGGACGTGGCGGTGGTGCGGGCTCAAGCCGCCAAGGCGTGCGTGATCCTCGGATCGGCTACCCCGAGCCTGGAAAGCCGGTACAACGTCGAGCGTAACAAGTACACTCTGTTGGACTTGCCGGGACGCATCGAGGAACGGCCCATGCCCACCGTGGAGTTGATCGATATGCGGGTGGAGTTCCTCGAGACCCGCAAACAGGCGACCTTTTCGCGAAAGCTGCTGGAAGCCATCGGTCTGCGCCTGGAGAACGGGGAGCAGACTATCGTCCTGCTGAATCGGAGAGGCTTCTCCAGTTTTGTGGCGTGCCGGGCCTGCGGCGAGCGGGTGCAGTGCATCAACTGCTCGCTGACCCTGACCTATCACAAGCGCGACCGCCGGCTGCTTTGCCACTACTGCGGCTACGCGGAAAAGGTGCCGAGCGTCTGTCCCAAGTGCTCGAGCGAGCATATTTATTTCCTCGGGCTGGGATCGGAGCGAGTGGAGGAAGAGCTGCACCAGGCCTTTCCGACGGCGCGAATCGCTCGCCTCGACCGCGATACGGTGACCGGCAAGCGCCAGTACGAGACCATCCTGCAGGATTTTCGCGAAGGCAACTACGACCTTCTGGTAGGAACGCAGATGATCGCCAAGGGCCACGACATTCCCAACGTGACCCTGGTGGGGGTGGTTTCGGCCGACATCGGACTGGGAATGCCGGATTTCCGGGCCGCCGAGCGCACCTTCCAACTGCTGACACAGGTTGCCGGACGGGCGGGGCGGGGCAACGTTCCGGGGATTGTGCTGGTGCAGACGATCAATCCCGATCATTATGCCGTGCGCATGGCCGCGGCGCAGGACTACCAGGCGTTCTACGAGAAGGAACTTACCTTCCGCCGCATGATGCACTACCCGCCGTTCACCGCGATGGCCAATATCCTGGTCCGAAGTGAAAAGAAGGAGATGGCCATGCGGATGAGCGCGGACCTGGGCATGATCCTGACACCGGCCCCCGAGAAGCTCAAGGTGATGGGACCGGCCGAAGCGCCTGTACCGCGCCTCAAGAACGAGTACCGCTATCAGTTCCTGATCAAAGCGGCAAGCCGGAAGACGCTGAACGAACTGTTGCAGCGGATACGCTCATTTGCGCTCGACCGCAAATGGGGCGCGACCGCGCTGGTGATCGATGTTGACCCGTTGACGCTGATGTAAGGAAGAAGCTGTCAGCCCTCAGCTATATCAGCGGTCAGCTAAGACTTGGCAGCGCCGGTCTTCGCCACCGGTGTGATCACCGGCACGTCTCCATGTTTTAGCTGATTGCTGAACGCTGATTGCTGATAGCTGTTGGCTGACAGCTCGCTTTTCAAAAAGCCCTTTACGCGTTGCAGGATCCGATCGGGGGTAACGCCTTCGCTATCCACCACCGCGACGCTTAGTTGAAGGGACGGGCGCACGGTTTTTCCGGCCAGCAGGCATGCGTAGGAGCCGGAAAGCTGTTCGGAGATCGATTTCGCGAGAGCGGTAGTCTCCGAAGCCGGCACCGAGAGCATCGCCACAAACTCCTCATTGCCCCAGCGCCCGATAACCGCGGACGGCGGCAGGCTGTTCCGCAGGCGCTTGGTGAAAGCCGCAGTAAGTTCTTCGGCTACTTCCGGCCGGAACTGGATTTCAGCCAGCCGGAGGCCGCTCACCCTGGCGAGCAGCAGACTGAATGAACCGGTGGCCGCGCGGATCCGCTCCTCCATTTCGCGGCGACTATAGAGTTCGGTCAACTGGTCCACAGAAGCCGCGGCCTCCAGTGCATCGATCCGCTTGTGCAACATTCCCATTTCCACCTGGAGTTGGACAACCGTAAGCTGGTGGTCTTTGCGCATTTGCTCCAGGCTATCGACGACAGTATCCACAGCGGATATGATCCCGCTACGGACGGCTTTGCCTTCCGGCGAACGCGCCAAATCGCGGAGGCGGACCAGCGCCGATCGAAGCCGCGATTCATGATCGTCATCCGTTTGCGCCAAGGAGCCCATGATCTGCTCCAACGCGCGGGCCATCCCGTCCAGTTCCTCACGCAGCCGGTTCAAGTAGTGCGCTGCTTTGTCGCGATAGTCCCGGAGCAACGCCCGCAAGGTGGCGCGGGTCTCGCCGAGGACCTCCGGCCTCCCGGACGATGCGTCGTCGGCCAAGGCATTCAGGTACTCTCGCTGGGGCCCGGTAGCGGCGGGTTCCAGTTCGATGGTGTAGTCAGCCAGGTTCTTGATCGCCGCCACGTAGCAACCTACCGCAGCGTCACGCTCCTGGTGGCACCTTTCCAATTCAACCAGGGAATCTCGAATTGAGATCACACTCTTGCTCCCAGATGGAATATCGGCGGGCCAGGGAATTCTCTTTATAGTCTTTGGACTTGATTTTCCCCTTTTATTCGCCCACAATAGGCTCAAGGAGCTACATGGCACTGACCAAGCGGCAAAAGCAGGTGCTCGATTTCATCGCCAACTTCGTAGACGAACACCAGTATTGCCCGAGCTACGAAGAGATCGCCAGGGGGCTCGACCTGGCTTCGCTGGCCACCGTGCACAAGCATATCTCGGTGCTGGAGGCCAAGAACTACCTCAAGCGCGGATTCAATCAGAGCCGGTCGATCGAGCTGTCTGCGCGCTATCTGCAGGAGCAGCGCCGCAGCAAGCCCCCGATGAGGGAGATTCCATTATTGGGGCGCATCGCTGCCGGATCGCCCGTGGAATCCGTGGAACAGCGCGAAGTCTTGAATTTCGCGGACTTCGCGGGCAGCGGCGACACCTTCGCCTTGGAAGTGCGCGGCAATTCCATGATCGACGATCACATCTGCGACGGCGATATGATCTTGTTGGAGCGGGTCACCGAGGTACGAGACGGCGATATTGTCGTAGCGCTGATCGCCGGGTGCGAGACAACTCTAAAAAGGTTCTACCGAGAACCCGGCGATACGATACGGCTGCAGCCTGCCAATTCTGCCTTAAAACCGATACTCGTCCCTGTCCGGGACATACAGATCCAAGGCCGGCTACTAGCCGTACTTCGGAAGTACAAATAGAGCATTCAGCACTCCGCTTTCCGCGGTCGGCTTCCTCCGCACGGAAGCTGATCGCTGANNGCCAGTCTTCTTCGGGGGAGCCACCCTGACAACCACGTGCTTGCCAATACAGGAACGCAAGCTCTGCAATCTCTTCGCGGTTGGGCTTGTAGACGGGGGTGGCGGCAACAGCCTGCGGGGCAGCGATTTCCGGCTCGGCGGTGGGTTTCGACGGTTTCTCCGGTGGTACAACATACTTGGCGCGCGTTCTGCTCGCGGGCTTGCGGCGGGACGCCGCAGCGGAGGCTCCGGCGGATAGGCTCAGGTCGTTTTCGGAAGTACGCTTTCGTGTCATTATTGGTTTTGATTCTCCCTCACTGATTGGTTCCCCACTATTTTAACGGATTCACTGTGAACAGCGCATCAAAAGTTTCTATCAATTGCATTTATGCTCGTATCTTTTCGGACCATCACATCCGAGGAGGTGTATATTTAGGTTAGATTGCCCCGAATTGCAATTTTGACGATAGGGCTTGCGCTGCTGGCGCAGGCGATCTTCGCGGCGCCGAAGGTGGTCGCGGTAGACGTGGATGGAATGGTGCATCCCATCACCGTTGAGATTGTCGGCAGTGCGATTGATCGTGCACAAAAAGAGAATGCGATCCTGATTATCGTGCGCCTCAATACGCCCGGCGGATTGATGGATGCGATGCGCGAGATTATCGAGAAGATTGTCTCCTCGCCCATCCCGATCGTGACCCTGGTGGCCCCCAGCGGCGGGCGCGCCGCCTCGGCGGGCTTCTTCATTCTGGAATCCGGCGATCTGGCGGTAATGGAGCCGGGAACCAACACCGGCGCGGCCTACCCCGTGGCGTTGGGGGTGGAGATGGACGCCGAGATGAAACAGAAGGTGGAGAATGATGCGGCCGCTTACATGCGAAGCATCTCGACGAAGCGCGGCCGCAACAGTACTTTGGCCGAAACCGCCGTTCGCGAAAGCAAGTCATTCACGGAGCGCGAGGCGCTCGACCAGCATCTCATCGACCTGATTGAGGCTAACGAGCAGGAACTGCTCTCCGCACTGGATGGCCGCGTCATCACGCGCTTTGACGGCAGCCGCCAGACGCTTCATACCGCCGGCGCCACCATTGAGGTTTACGAAAAGTCGCCGCGCCAGAGGATCATCTCGGCCATTGCAGATCCGAATATCGCGTTGGTGTTGCTGGTGATTGGCGCACTCGCGATTTATGTCGAGTTCTCCCATCCGGGTCTGATCGCTCCAGGCGTCATTGGGGCTATCCTGGTGCTGCTCGGACTTTCTGCGATCTCAGTGCTTCCTATCAACTGGCTGGGCGTTGCGTTGCTGCTCCTGGCCTTCTCGCTTTTTGGCCTGGAAGTGAAACTCGCGTCCCACGGGATTCTGGGCGCGGGTGGCGCCGTGGCGATGATATTGGGCGCCGTAATGCTGATCGACACCCCGCAACCCGAAATGCGCATCCACTGGATGACGGCCGTGAGCCTGGCGCTTCCGTTTTCGGCCATCACAGTCTTCCTGCTCTCGCTCGCCGTGCGGGCGCGGCGGAATAAAGTGGTCACGGGACGGGAAGGCATGATCGGTGAGACTGGCGCCGCTGTCACGGAACTGGCGCCGGAAGGCAAGGTCTTCGTGCACGGCGAATATTGGGACGCAGTGGCGCTGAGGCCGGTGGCCGCGGGCGCGCGTGTTACCGTGACTGGTATCGATGGATTGAAACTGACCGTGGAGCCGAGCCCGTAGGGTATGCTTTAGCTTGCCCACCGTTAAAGCTTGGCAAGCTAAAGCATACCCTACAGCAATAGTGACTTAAGTTGAGTGACGGAATCGAAATAGTGACAGCCAGGAGGCTGACATGAACGTAAGCGACCTGAGTCCGATGTTCCTGATCTTCGCAGCCATCGTGTTGATCTGGCTGTTCAACTCCATCAAGATTCTGCGGGAATATGAGCGCGCAGTGATCTTCCGCCTGGGGCGAGTGCTTCCCCAGCCGAGTGGCCCAGGGTTCATTTTCGTGTTTTCGCCCTTCGAACGGATGGTGCGGGTGTCGTTGCGCATCGACACGCTCGAGGTGCCCTCACAGGACGTGGTTACCCGCGATAACGTCACGGTGAAGGTCAATGCGGTAATCTATTCAAGGGTTGTCGATCCGAAGTTGGCGATCATCGAGGTTTCGAACTTCGTGTATGCCACGTCTCAATTGGCGCAGACTACCCTTCGCAGCGTTCTGGGCGAAGTAGACCTCGACACGCTGCTGAGCCAGCGCGAGAAGCTCAATGTGCGGCTGCAGTCCATTTTGGATCAGCACACCGCGACCTGGGGAGTGAAAGTATCGATGGTGGAGGTCAAGCAGGTGGACCTGGCGGAGCAGATGATTCGCGTGATCTCGCGGCAGGCCGAGGCGGAGCGGGAGCGGCGCGCCAAGATTATTCACGCGGAAGGCGAATACTCAGCCGCCGAGAAACTTTGTATGGCGGCGGAAGTGATCCAAAAACAGCCGGTGGCAATTCAGCTTCGCTACCTGCAAACTCTGGTGGAAATCGGCGCGGAGAAGAACACCACCATTGTTTTCCCCCTTCCACTCGATATAATTGCTTCATTAGGACGCGCCTTGGATCGAGCCGGCAAAGGACCTGAGCCGGGCGCCCAAAACTCGCAGGTATGAGAAACAACGAAACCGGAGAATTTGAGCTGGTCGTAGGCAACCGCCAACTACTCAGCGGCTTTTTTATAGTGGTGCTTCTGTTTGCGGTGGCCTTCGCCATGGGGTACGTGGTAGGAGAGAACTCGCGGTCGGCCAAGGCGCAGACCGAAGTGGCGGGAACTGGCGCCCCTCCGGCGACGCCCGGCGAGACGAGGCCGCAACCGGCATCGTCCGCACCGTCCAACCCGCCGGCTCCGACCCCCACCCAGCACACGGCTCCCCCGCAGGCGACCCCTGCGGACCCCACTCCGCAGCCGACCACACAGCCGGCCCGCGAGGTTCCTCCTCCTACTCGCGAAGTTCCACTGCCCAAACGCGAGGCTCCGCCCGCGACTCACGAAGTTCCACCGCCCGCTCATGAGACCAAGACGCCGCCAGCCGCGTCCAATGCGCCGCTTCCCGAAGCGCCGCCCGGATCCTATTGGCAGGTGCTCGCTACCGCCAACCGGGAGTCGGCCCAGGACATGGTCCGGTCGCTCCAGGACAAAGGACTTCCCGCAATGGTCAGCCCCGGCCCCAACGGCCTGACGCGGGTATTGGTTGGCCCGTACCGCGACACCCAGGCGCTGGGCAAAGCCAAAACCGAACTGGAAGCCGCCGGGCTGCATCCGGTTCGGAAATAGCATGGCCGATTCCCTGGTGCAGATCGGGGCCGGGGCGCGTCCGCGGCTCCCCGAATGGGCTCGCAAAGGCCGGACGCACTTCGAATCCCTGAACCGGCTGAAAAGCGACTTGCGGCAATTGAATTTGCACACGGTGTGCGAGTCGGCGCGCTGCCCGAACATCCACGAATGCTTCCATCGCGGCGCCGCCACCTTCATGATTCTGGGTAACTGGTGCACCCGGGGGTGCGGTTTCTGCTCGGTTCCGAAGGCCAACCCAGCCCTTCAAGACATGCGGCTCGACCCCGCCGAGCCCGCCAATGTCGCCCATATGGCCGCCGAGATGCGGCTGCGCTATGTGGTCATCACCAGCGTAAACCGCGACGACCTGGCGGACGGCGGTTCGCACCATTTCGCGGAGACGGTCCGGGAAGTGCGCCGCGCGCTGCCGGACGCCCGCGTGGAAGTGCTCACACCCGATTTCTGCGGCGACCTGGACGCCGTGGCCCGAGTGCTGGACGCCGGCCCGCACGTCTTCAACCACAATATGGAGACGGTGCCGCGTCTCTACCGGCGCGTTCGCCCGCAGGCGGATTACCGGCAGTCGCTCGACGTCCTTGCATTCGCAAGCCGGGTGGCGAAGGGAAAAGAGACAGACGACAAAAGGCGATCGTCTGTCCCACTCGATTCACCACTCCTCACGAAATCGGGGTTCATGGCGGGACTGGGCGAGACGGAAGACGAGGTACACGCCTTGCTCCGGGACCTGCGTGCGGCGGGGACCGATGTCGCCACGATCGGGCAATACCTGCAACCTACCCGGCGGAACCTGCCGGTGTCGGCATTCATCGAACCGCGTCAATTCGACGCCTATCGCGATTACGGCCTCTCGCTCGGCTTCAAGGCGGTCTTCAGCGGGCCGCTGGTGCGCAGTTCCTACATGGCTGACGAGGTGAGCGAGGAAGCGCGACGGGCACTGTGCTGAACTGGATTCTGGCGCTGGTTTCGGCCGCACTCCTGGTCCTCACCTTTCCCCGATTTCATATCGTGTGGTTTGCGCCGGTGGCCTTGACCCCGCTGCTGATCGCTCTGGCGCGGGAGGCGCGGCCGCTGCGCCGCTTCCTTCTGGGATGGGCGTCGGGAGTGGTCTATTGGTTCGGGGTCTGCTATTGGATCCAGTTCGTTCTGGCCTTCCACGGCGGTGTGGGCAACGTAGTCGGGTGGGCCTTGTTCCTGCTGTTCTGCGTGGCCAAGGCGCTGCACATGGGGGCCTTCGCCCTGCTGGCGGGAATCCTGATCCGGCGATGGTGGGCGGTCCCTGCGGTGGCTGCGGCTTGGGTAGCCGTAGAAGTGACTCATGGACCGCTGGGCTTCGCGTGGATGGCCTTGGGCAACGCCGGTATCGACATGGGGATTCCGTTGCGCCTCGCGCCTATTACGGGCGTCTATGGGCTCTCCTTCGTCTTTATGATGATGGCCACCGCTCTGGCGCTGGCGGTGCTCGGCCGCCCGCGCCGGCAATTGCTGTGGCTGGCCCTGCTGCCGCTCCTCATCCTGCTCCCCGCGATGCCGCCCTCGGAATCGGGACACGACACCGCGCTGCTGGCTCAGCCGAACATTTCGGAGACCGAGGAGTGGACGGCGGAATCCGTAGACCGGATGCAGCGGGAGCAGGTGGCTCTCACGGCGCGCGGCGCGCTCACGGGAACGGAAACGCCACCCTCCATTGTGGTGTGGCCCGAGGTTCCGGCGCCCCTCTACTATTACGAAGACCCGCGCTTTCGGAACTACGTCGACACGCTGGCGCGGACCATCCACGCCTACCTGCTGATTGGCATTGTGGCGCACCGGTCCGACGGCGCGCCCCTCAATTCCGCCGTACTGGTTTCACCCGAGGGAGTGCCCATCAGCCGCTACGACAAAGTGAACCTGGTGCCGTTCGGGGAATTCGTGCCGTGGCCCTTAGGCTTCGCCACAAAGATATCCACCGAAACCGGCGACTTCGCGGCGGGCCAGCGCGTAGTGGTCTCACCGGTGGGCGATCACAAGGTGGGAGCGTTCATCTGTTACGAGTCAGTATTCCCGAATTTCGTCCGCAAGTTTGCCGCCGGAGGTGCGCAAGTGCTGTTCAACATTTCGAACGACGGCTGGTTCGGGAAGAGCGCCGCGCGCCAGCAGCACCTGGACATTGTCCGTATGCGGGCGGCCGAGAATCGCCGGTGGATTCTACGCGCCACCAACGACGGAATCACGGCCACGATCGACCCTGCCGGACGCTTGCGCGGGGACCTGCCTCTGTATATGGAGGGGACGTCTTATACCGGCTTCAGCTACATTTCGGAACGGACTCTGTACACCCGCTGGGGGGATTGGTTCGCAGTGGTTTGCGCTACGATCGCGCTGATGGGGCTGGTGGCGGAATGGGTGGGATGAGGGGAGAGGTTATGACATAATGGGGGCAAGCTCAGTTACCAGAGGGTGTGAAAATGAAGGTTTTGGTGCTGTTTCTTCTCCTCGGAGCGATCGCGACTCTTGACCTCGCCGCCCAGGTCAGTGGCGGGGGGATGGGCGGAACGACGCCGACTACCGGCAACGGCGGACAAACCAGCGTCCAGGCAAACCCCAATCTGGGTTCCGGAGGCGGGGCCAGGGGGGTCGATAATTCCCGGCCCATCTATCTTTCCGGCAAGGTTGTCATTGAGGATGGTTCGGTACTGCCGCAGAACGTCACCATCCAGAGAGTCTGCAGCGGGATCTCCAAAACAGTCGCATACTCCGATTCCAACGGGCGATTCAATTTTCAATGGGGCGACCGCAATACGGTATTCGCCGATGCTTCCGACGCCGGTTCTGGGTCCAGCCACAATGGCGCCTCAGGCGGATACGGCAGTTCCCAATCGGCTGGTGGCGGCAGCGCCCTGGCTACTGATCCATTCGGGAGCCGTATGATGAATTGTGAGTTACGGGCGAGCGTGGCCGGGTTTACCTCGGACACCGTCAAACTGTTCAATCGCCGCACTGCCGATAGTCCGGATGTTGGTATCATCGTGCTCCGTCGCATCGCCGGAATCGAAGGATCGTCTATCAGCGTCACCTCGATGATGGCTCCCAAAGACGCCAGGAAAGCCTACGAGCATGGCCTGCAGTCTCTATTGAAGAACAAGCCCAACGATGCCGTGAAGGATTTCGAGAAGGCCGTTGCCGTCTATCCCAAATACGCCGATGCGTGGGTGAACTTGGGTAAGCTGCGCCTCGGGCAGCAGTCTGTCGAACCGGCGCGTTCCGCCCTGATGAGGGCAATGGAATCCGATCCGAAACTGGTGGAACCGTACGTGGAACTCGGGCTCCTCGCCGCGAAGGATGCGAACTGGCAGGAGTCCGGCGAGTTTCTGGATCGCGCTGTCGAGCTTGATCCGGTCGACTTTCCGCAAGCGTGGTACGCCGATGCCGTCGCCAACTATAACCTCAAGAAATACGATGCGGCGGAGAGAGCCGCCCGCACGGCTGTGAAACTTGACCCGAGGCACGTCAACCCGCGCTCCGGCCTGCTGCTCGGGCTCGTGCTGGTCGAGAAACAGGATTACGCAGGCGCCGCCGCGGAGTTGACGGCATATGTGAAACTTGCGCCGAGTGCGCCGGATGTGGCGCAGGTAAAGGATCAGCTTGGGCAACTTGAGAAGCTGGCGGGTGCGGCAAAGTAGCATCGTGGCACAGGCATTCTTGCCTGTGTTGCTTTCCAGGGCCAGAAAAACCAACACAGGCAAGAATGCCTGTGCCACGGTGTTCTCCAACAGCACGACACTTGCAATTCTCGGCGTCGTTTTCTTCGCCCTCGCCCTGTGCGCATCTGCGCAGAACAGCCCGGCGGACGCCAATGAGTTATTGGCGCGCGGCATCCAACTGATCCAATCCAAGCCCGCCGAGGCCGTGAAAGTACTGCAGCAAGCGCTCCGGCTGGATCCCGACCTTCCTTCATTGCGATATCACCTGGGCCTCGCATTTCACGTGATCGGGGACGAAGCCGACGCGGAGACTGAACTGCGCCAGGCGGTCAGCCGCATGCCTGACTCGGCCGCGGCTCACAACTATCTGGGCATCGTGCTTTTTCAACTGGGAGACGTCAAGTCCGCTCTCGGGGAGTTTCGTGCCGCCACCAGGCTCGCCCCGAAGGATCCGAATGCACATTTCAATCTGGGCGAGGCGTTGGCTCGAACCGGCGAGAGCAACAGCGCCGTCGAGGAGCTTCGAGTCGCCGCGGGGCTGGCGCCCAGCGATGCCGGGCTGGCGCGCCTCGTCAAAGTCGTGGAGACCGCCCTCGCCACGCCCGAGGGAACGATCAAGGTCGACGTAAGGCAGGTGCTGGTTCCGGTGGTCGTAACGGACCAGCAGGGACATCACCTCGCGGGCCTCACTCAGGCGGATTTCAGAGTCTTCGAGGATGGCGTGGAGCAGAAGATCACGGCGTTCAGCGTGGAGAGATCAGGCGTACCGCAAGCGGCGATTTCGGCGGAAGCTGAACATGCTCCGACAGTGCCGGCAGTTTCGTCGGCCGGACGGCAGGCGCCGCCTACTCAGCCCAAACCCCGCCGTACTTATATGGTTCTGATCGATACCCTGCACACATCGTTCCTGGACATGGCAGCGGCGCGCGAGGCTCTCGTAAAGCTGTTCCAGCAGGAGCGCTCCGCGGACTCCCAATATGTGGTCATCGCTCTTGGCGCATCGCCCGAGATGGTGCTGAATGTGACTTCGGATCCTTCGGCGGTGGTTGCGGCTCTGGAGAGCAAGCGCATGCAGAAGATCTTTCTCGACGGCCAGATGGGCGGGTTCAAGGCGGAGATGGAGCGATTCCGCCGCGGCTTGAACGAGACACGCGTAGCCTGCGATTTGGCCGGCTCCGATCGCACCATGGAGATAAAATGCGCAGCCGGGTTGGGCCGGGTCACCGAGCAGTCGCGGCAAATCGGGGATCTCGACCGGACGCTGACGCTCGGATTCCTGCGGGAGTTCCGCTCCGTGGTCGCACAACTCGCCCGTGCCCGCGACCGGCGCACCATCGTGCTGATTTCGGACGGGTTTCAGATCGAACCAGGCCGTGAAGCGCTGGCTCTCGTGAATGCGTTTTTTCCGCCTGCGTCACACTGCCTGGTACCCCAGGGCGTTTTCTGCCCGCCGAGCGGGCAACTATCAACCAACCGCATGTCGGATGAGTTCGAGCCGATCCTAAAGGTCGCCGCCGCCAGCAACGTCACCATCGACACGATCGACTCTCGAGGCTTATACGGTCAGAAAGCGTTCGATGCATCGAACCCCGGAGCGTCGATCACGGTCGACGGCGCGGTGGGGCGGGTGGACCGAAACACGGCTGCGACCGAGGGCAACACTCTCGCCGAAATTGCGGCGGCGACAGGCGGCACGGCCTTTCACGACAGCAATAACCTGCTGGGCGGCCTTCAGCGTGCCTTTGCCGATGGCCGTGACTACTACACCATCGCGTATGTCTCGGACAATGCGAACTTCGACGGGAAATTCCGTGCGATTGCGGTTCAGGTGCGCGACCCGAACGCGGTGGTCAATGCCAAACGCGGTTACTGGGCCGCGCCGGCCGCCCAGTAGCCCGATTTCGCCCGGATACTCAGTTTCTTATCGGCGGTCTCCACCGTGATGCTCCGAAACTTCCCATCAGCCGCACTGTTTTTTGGCACGTACGCCAGCACATAGTACTCGCGGCCGTCGGCCATCGCGCCGCGGAATTGTTTCAAAAGGTCGCCTCCGTCATGGTAGTAAACGCCGCCGGTGGCTCGCGCGAGGTGCTCCATCGGAGCGCTCTCTTCCGATGCAAAGGGATTTGCCTGTGAGCCCGGGGTATTCTGCACAGGGCCGCGACTCAGCGATGGTGTAGCATTCCTGTTGGTGCCCAGGATACTGGACCCGCCGCCAGTCCCGCCCGAAGCGCTGGCGTCCATGGGCCCGCCGACTGCGAGGGTAGCCGTGGCGCCGCCGCGCGAATCGACTGTGTCGATGGTGATGTTACGGTCGGCGGCAACTTTCAGCGCCTCCCGCAGACCGGGATCGACGTTCTTCGAATCGTCTATCTTGAACTGGGGGCGGTTCGGAAGATATGCCGATACGGCTGCGTAAAACTCGCGCTGGGGGTTGACGTTGAATCCGTCGGAAACCAGGATGAGGGTACGGCCCGTGGGCAGTTTCGCCAGTTCTCCCACCACGTCCCGGAATTGTTCGAGGAGCGCGTTGGTGGGAGCGATCCAGCGCTCAGCCTCCGCGTCAACGGTTTGCTTCAGCGTGTCTATCTCCGCATCGCAATTCCGTTGACCGGGCCGCGTGCCACAGGCGCACTGCTTGCAAAAATCGTTCATGCGGCTTCGGATGTTTTGCAGTTGAGCCGAGACGGCCGAAGCGTCAAGCCCTCCCAGTGCGCTCTGAAAGGCCGCACTCCGAATCTTCAGAAGAATCGCCAGTGGGTTGGTGGTGGCCGCCTGCAGTACCTGGAGTTGATGGCCAATGCCGATCAGAACATATTGGGCGTCGGTGGTTTTTTCTTTTTCGAAGAGGCCTTCCAGAGCCTGGCGCGTCCGCGCGGCGTTGGCTACAGAGGCGTGAAGCGTATCGATGCAGATCACAAAGGTGTGGCGCGCCCCAGCCTGCGCTGCTCCCGTTGCGCCGCCGGCCGATTTCGAAAGCGCGCCAATGTCGTCGACCGAACCGGCAGTCTCACGCGAGAAGGACGCGATCTCCTGCTGCACGCCATCTTCAAAGATCTGGAAATCCGAGGCGCGAAGCCCGCTGACGTGGTGCCCTTTTTTATCGGTTACGACGACCGGCACCAGCACCTGTTGAACGTCGACCCGGATAGTGGGTTCCTGCTGGGCGAGCAGGCTCCAGGCCGAGAAGAAGAGGATCAGGCGTGGTGCCAGGATCGCATTCATGCAACAATCGTAGCAGCACCCGCAACCGAGCCGCGACCGTGAGGGAGCGGTTGCCGCTTCATCTCAACGGCCGGCATTCAGCCAAACCCAACCGGCCTTGCGGCTGAAAGGTGACCGCTCCGCTAAATTGCATGCGCGGGCGGGTTCGGGATAAAATGGGGCCGACTTCGTGCTTCCCGCCCTGCTATTACTTCTCGCGTTTTCTGCCTCGTTCGACGACTCGTTTCGGTCTGGCCTGATCGCCTTGGAGCGCGGCGACCTCGAGTCGGCGCGTGCCAATTTGGAAACGGCCAGCAAGTCGGCCCCACGCGACGGCCGAGTCTGGGTCGCTCTCTCCCAGACATACTGGAGGCTGCATCGGAATGCCGAAGCCGAAGAGGCCGCGCGCAAAGCCGCCGCATTCGCGCCGGAGGATGCTATTGTGCTCCACAGCCTTGCCATTTACTATTCTGAGACCAATCAGACTCTGAAGGCTGCTCAGGCCGAGGCGAAATACTCCGCAGAGGTTCCGGAAAACGGCGGTGCCCGAGAACACGCCATCGGGCTTTATTTTGCTGCCGCCCGCCCACTGCTCGACCAGCAGAAGTTTGCTGAAGCCATCGTCATTCTCAAGGAAGGCGTCGCGCGGTTGCCGAAGAGCCCGCAACTCGAACTCGCTCTAGGGGTGGCCTGTTATGGCCTGCGCCGATTCGACGATGCCGCGGACGCCTTTCTGCGCACCATCGAAATCGCACCGGAAACGGAACAGCCGTACACCTTCCTCGGCAAGATTCTGGATCAGATTCCGAGCCGGTTGCCCCAGGTGACCGAGCGCTTCGCCGCGTACGAATCGGCGCATCCTGCGAGTGCCTCGGGGTATCTGCTCCACGCCAAAGCGTTGGACGCGCAGTCGCTCGCGCCGGAGATGTCGCTCGTTCTGCTGGAGAAATCCATCGCGTTGAATGGCGGCGACGCTTCGGCGCACTTTGAAATGGGAACGGTACTGGATCGGTTGCAGCGCTACGCGGACGCGGCTGGGGAGTTCGAGCAGGCGGCGAAACTTGCTCCTTCGGATCCAGCCACGCACTACCGCCTGGCGCGCGATTACGACCGCATCGGCATGCCCGAGGCCGCCCAGTTTGAACGGGAAAAGCACGCACAACTAGTGAAGGCGCAAGAATCGATTCGATGAAGGTGTAACACTGTGTTGGTTTCCAGAGCAAGAAAGAGAAACACAGGCAAGAATGCCCGTGCCACAAGCAAAACGGCCCGCCGAAGCGGGCCGTTTCCTTGCGCGTTAGGTTGTTAGCAGCTTAGAAGCTCAGTCGGAGCGAGAACTGGATGTGGCGTTCGGTTCCCGCGATGCTGCTGGTGATCACTCCGAAGTTGCCGTTTCCTCCGTAAGTTTTGGAATCACCCAAGCTCACGTCGGGGAAATTGAGTACCGTGAAGTTAAAGAGATTGATGGCTTCTCCACGGAACTGCATACGGAACCTCTCCGAAAATCTGAAACTCTTGAAAATCGAGAAGTCCGTCGTCCTCGTGGGAGGCCCGGTAATCGACTGAAGGCCGACGTCTCCGCCTGTCGCGATACCGAGAGCCTGATTCGAGTAGGCCGCGGTGTACACACTGGTATCGAAATACTCGTTAGGAGTACGTCCGCCGGCAGGGGCCGAGTTGCCATTACCGGTGTAATTGGCAACGTAATCCGGCAAGCAACGGTTCCAGACACCGTGACAACTGGTACCCGCCATGGTGATCGGCTGGCCAGTCCGCAGCGTGATGATGCCGTTGACCTGCCAACCACCCACAACCGCGTCGGCGACGCGATTCATACTGTTACCGATCGACTTACCCCGGCCGAAGGGCAATTCGTAATTGAGGCTGGTAGTAAAGCTATGCCGGATATCCCATGCTGCGCTGGAATACGCGGTCGACCAGTCCGTGTTCGAAATCGGCGACAGGTTGCTCGAACCGCTCAGCGGAGTACCGCTGTTGGCAAGCGTGTGGCTCCAGACATAGGATGTCAGGAACTGCAAGCCATGGCTGAACCGCTTGTCGAGTTTTACCGAACCGGCCGAGTAGTTGCCGTAGCCGAAGGACGTAGTCATGGAAAGGCCATTGCCCACCGACTGGCAAGTCGAGCACGCCGGCTGAATCTCCTGCAAGCTCGCCCCGGTGATCGCGGTGTTGAAAGTGCCGAGATTCGGGTTCGTGTCGGTGTTGGTGAGAATCACCTGATGCGCTTGATGGTTGCCCTCATAACCGACTTCGAGAGCCATATTGCCCGGCAATTCGCGCTGAATGATGAAATTCCACTTATGGACCAGTGGATTCCGAAAATCGGGCTGCACGCCGCGCATCGAAACGCCCGCGTTCAGTGTGAACGGACTGCTGGGATAGCCACCCGAAAAGCCATTCGTGAAGAAATAGCAGTTGAAGCATTGCGACTGGCTAACGCCGACATAGCTGCTGTTGCCCTGGTAGCGGGTCAGGTTTACGGTTTCATTGAACGGCACGCCTTCGCCACGGTTAGGGCTGCCACCCTGGTTCTCTTCACCACCGTAGAAGATGCCGTATCCAACGCGAATCACTGTCTTGTTCATTACCCGGTACGCGATACCGATGCGCGGCCCGAAATCGGTTTTATCCCAGGCAGTGAGATAATTCGAAACGTTGCAGCGGTTCACGGTCACGGTCGGGAACAGAGCTCCGAAATTCGGAGGCAGCGGCGCCTGACAGTTATTGCCCTCTGGGATGTAGAGTGTATTGGCCTGCAGGTCGAAGTTCGCCTGGCGGCCAAACCGCTCGCCGATCGGCGACCACAACTCGTAACGAACCCCCAGGTTCACTGTCAGTCGCGAACTGATTTTCCAGTCGTCCTGAGCGTAACCCGCATAAGCTACTTTCTGCGACGAGACAAAGTTCGTGGTCGAGATGTTGCCGCTGTCCACCACCCCCAACAAAGCCGAAGCCATGGAGTCGCCGGTCAGACCACTGACACTCGTTCCGTTCGAGGCATTGTTGCCCGAGGGGAACGCGGTCTCATTACTGCTGAAACCGATATTGCCGTGAGGATCGGGAACCTGGAAGAAGGGGAACTTCACGGAACGCAACTCGAAACCAAACTTATAGGCATGGGCGCCCTTGCTGATCGCGACGTTCTGAACGAAGTCCCAAACGTTGTTGTATTCCTTGGTCGGAACCCAGTCGGTGGCGCCAATGGTCGGATAGCCGTTGCCGAAACCGGTCTGCGGAAGTCCACCGTTATTAGCAGTGGCTAAGGTGGGGTCGTAGCCGCCGATACCGAATTGCTGGAACAGATCGGTGCCCGGGTTCGCTCCGATGCGTGACGTCACCAGACGCGTAAAGCCAACGCGGGTTTCCGTCACCATGCTCGGGCTCCAGACTCGGGTGTAACTGATCTGCGCGTTGCGGGCGAGGTCGATTTCACCAGCGCCGTTGAAGCCCGTATCGTCGAGAGCGCCAGGCAAGGGCGCACCGTCGGTCTTGGAAGTATTCGACCAGCTTAAAGATCCGAAGAGGCTGTCCTTATCGCTGAGGCGATAGTCGACGCGACCGTCTCCCTGATCCGTAGTCAGACCGCCGACCGTGTTGTAGAAATAGTCGTTGGTCGGAGCATTGCCGGTAATCACCGCCTGGTTGGGATTCGGGTAAAGCTGCATGATCTTCGACCATGCAGGATCCATTCTGCTTTGCGGAATGATGTTCCCGGGGAACTGCGTCCGCGAGATAGGAATCTGGATGCCGGCGGAATTGGGCGGCTGGTAAGTCGTCGACAGCGGATCGTAGATCGCGCCCTTCTGGACGGTGATCGGCTGGCCATTGATATCGGTGCCGGTATAGGACGGACCCAGGAGGCTGGAGAAATTGCCGGTCTTCATCGCGGCAGTGGGAACGGTGGTGTATGACGAATAGCCAAGGCCGGATACGGAACCGCCCGAATCGCCGATGCGGGTTCCCTGGTAGTCGCCGAACATAAAGAGCTTGTTCTTCCTGATCGGGCCACCGGCGGTTACACCGAACTGGTTCTGCTTGAAGGGCCCTCGAATCGCGCCTGCGCGATTATTCGTCCAGGTATTGGCATCCAAATCCCTGTTAGCCAGGTATTCGAATAGGCTGCCGTGGAGAGCATTCGTGCCGGACTTGAGGGTCACGTTGATGACGCCACCCGCGGCGCGGCCATATTCCGCGTTGTAGCCGTTGGTCTGGATGCTGATTTCGCTGACGGCATCAATGGCAGGTCCGATAGCATAAGAGGTTTGATTCAGGAAGTCGATGGTGTTGATGTTGTTGTCGACTCCGTTCAGCAGGAAGTTGTTCTGGCCGTTCGAGCGAACGCCGTTGGCCGAGAATCCCCCATTGGCGGAATCGCGCGCGCCCTGTTCGGCCGGCACGACGCCGGGCGAAAGGCGGGCCAGGTAGGCCAGGTTGCGCGTCCCTCCCAGAGGGACATCGGTAACCATCTTGGTGTTCAGATCCGCGCCGACTTGAGTGCTCTCAGTCTGCAGCAGGCCGGCCTCCGCCGCCACTTCCACAGTCTGCCCGACGTCACCGATAGTGAGCGTGATACTGACACCAGTCCGTTCACCAGCGCTCAGCAGCACGTCCTTTTGTTCAGACGTCTTGAAACCAGGCGCACTGACGCTGATGTTGTATGTGGATGGTTTCAACGCAGGGCGTACAAATTCGCCCAAGTTGTTGGTCAAAATCGAATAAACTTGCCCGGTGGCGACTTCGGTGATGGTTACCTTGGCGTTGACGACCACGCCGCCCGAAGAGTCGGTAATCGTGCCGGCAAGGGTTGAGAGATCGCGTTGCGCAAACGCTGCGCACGCACAAATGAGAGCGAACAGGGCAGTTCGGAGCCCCGTACGGAAGCGATACATTTACCCTCCACGCCTGCCCCCTCGGCAGACGGACTGGGATGGATACTATCACCATCCAAATCCGGAATCAACAGTTTTCGCGTAAAAAGTAATCGTTTTCTACTACGTCTCGCTCTATGAAACGATGAACATGTAAACTATGGATTCTGGAAGACCTAGCCCGGATGAACGCGTTTACACGACGCAGACCCAGAACAGGCGTAGAATCAAGGTTTAATGGCGCTTCTTCCCTCGTTTGCAGCGTTGCTATTGGTGGGCTTACCGGCCTGGGCGGCCCAAACGAATCGAGCCGCACGTCCCGGAAATGGATACGTAGATTCCAAGATCTGCGCCACCTGCCACCAAGACATCGCTGCGAATTACGCCCGCACCGGAATGGCCCGATCCTTATTTATACCGGGACCCGCCAACATGATCGAGGACTACGCCAAAACTGCCGAATATTACCACACTCTTTCCGACAGCCACTACGCGATGACCATCCGAAACGGCCAGTATTTCCAGCGACGCTGGCAACTGGACGCTGCCAACAATGAGATCAACGTCGAGGAATTGAAAATCGATTACGTGATGGGTTCCGGAAACCATGCCCGCTCCTATCTGCACAGGACCGCGCGCGGCATGCTCATCGAACTGCCACTCGGCTGGTATCCTGACAAAGGTGGGGAATGGGGCATGGTGCCCGGGTCCGACACGCCACATCCGCAGACTCGCAGGTTCATCTCTTATAAGTGCATGTTCTGCCACAACGGCTACCCCAACATCCCGGACGCCAACCAGGCGCCCGGCAGTGAGCCGGTGTTTGTCGGAGAGTTGCCGGAGGGGATCGATTGCCAGCGATGCCACGGCCCCGGAGCCGAGCATGCCCGAACCGCTAACCGGGCGAGCATCGTGAATCCGGCGAAGCTCAGTCCCGAGAGGCGGATGGAGCTGTGCATGCAGTGCCACCTGGAAACCACCAGCGGCCGGATCCCGGCGGTGCTCCAGCGATTCGACCGCGGCGCCTTCTCGTTCATTCCCGGACAGCCCCTGGTGGATTTCGCGATTTCCTTCGACCACGCACCGGGCACTGGGCACGAAGCCAAATTCGAGGCGGTAAGTTCGGTTTACCGGCTCCGCCAATCGCGCTGTTTCCTCGAAAGCGGCGGCAAACTGGAGTGCGCGACCTGTCACGATCCGCACCGGATTCCGCGCGGCGAGGAGGCCGTCCGGCACTATTCCAGCGTGTGTCTGCAATGCCACGCATCCGAGCATCCGGCCGGCGTAACGGCCACGGCGGCCGACTGCATCACGTGTCATATGCCGAAGCGCCGCGTGGATGACGCCCCGCACGTGATCATGACCGACCATCGGATCGAGCGGCGTCCGCCCGCTGGGGCGCTTGCCGAATTCCCGGAACGTCCGGCGGAAGAGTATCGCGGCGAAGTGGCTCCTTACTACCCATCCCCGCTGCCGGAGACTCCGCGGAACGCTCTGTACCGCGCCGTGGCGCAGGTGGGGCTGGGAAACAACGTGGCGGCCGGGCTCCCGGAACTGGTGCGGCTGATGGATGAAGTCAAACCCCAGGAGGCCGAGTTCTACATGGTCCTGGGCGGCGGCTGGAAGACCGCGGGAAATCCACAAGAAGCCGCGTCCGCCTACCAGCGGGCCTTGCAAATCAAACCCGATTCGGCGCGTGCCATGCGCGCTCTCGCGGAGGTCGACCCGCCGAACGCCGAACAGATTCTCGCCCATGCGGTCCAGGTCGCGCCCAACGATCCGGAATCGTGGTTTCGATACGGCGTGCTGACATCCTCCGCGGAGAGGATTCAGAAGGCCATTACACTCGACCCCTGGCTTCCAGATCAATCTCGCAGGCTGGCGGAAGTGAGCCATTCGGATACGGCTTTACAGGACGCCCTTCGAACCGATCCTTTCGACGATGCCGCATGGGATCTGGGCGGCCGCATCCTGGCGGAGAAAGGAGCATTCGCGGAGGCATTTTTCGACTTCGAGCGCGCCATTAAGCTTCACCCGGACGGCCGGTACCTATACGATTACGCCTTGGCGCTGGTGCGCGCCGACCGTTTCGACGACGCGCAAAAGCAAGCCGAAATGGCCGTGCGCGCGGACGCAGGTCTGGTCGAGGCACATGAGTTGCTCGGCGGCCTTTATTTAAGGAAGAAGGCATTGCCCGCAGCGGCCCGCGAGTATCGTGCGGCGCTAGTGCTGAAGCCCGATCTGGCGCGCGCCCAGTTGCGCCTCGGAACCGTGCTCGCGTCAGAAGGGGATAAAGAAGGAGCAGCGGCCCATTTCCGCGAGGCCGCCAACGGGAATGATGCCGCAGTGGCCCGGCAGGCCGCACAAGCGCTCCGCGACATGGGAATAAGATAGCCATGCGCTTCTTGGGGTTGTGGGGCAGGTTGTCAACCTGCGGCGGGTTGGCAACCCACCTGTTGCCCTTTGTGATGCTCCCGCTGAAAGGGCGCACGCTACCGACGGGCCGATTACCAATCGGCCGCAGGTTGCCAACCTGCCCCACATACGCGGTGCTTGCTCTCCTGGCAATCGCCGTCGCCGCGGAAGCCCCCACCATCCGCTTCATCGATATAGCCGTGCAATCGGGCCTCACCGTTCCCAACACCTTCGGCGGCAAAGACAAAAAAGACTCCATCCTCGAGAGCACGGGCACCGGCGTAGCAATCTTCGATTTCGATGGCGACGGCTCGAACGACGTCTTCATCGCCAACGGGCCGCCGTCGCGTTCCGAGCTTTACAAAAATGATGGCGTCGGACACTTCACCGAGGTCGGCCAGCAGGCGGGTCTGACGCGCACCGGTTGGGCGCAGGCAGCATGCGTGGGAGATATCGATAACGACGGCCATCCCGATCTGTTCGTGACCTACTATGGCCACAACACCCTCTACCGCAATCTCGGCAACGGCAAATTCCAGGACATCACCGAGCATGCCGGGCTGCCGGTGACCGGCACGCGCTGGGGGTCGGGCTGCGCCTTCATCGACTACGACCGCGACGGCCTGCTCGACATCTTCGTCTCCAATTACGTGGATTTCGATCTGGCGAATCTCCCCAAGCCCGCGAGCGGCAAGAGTTGTGACTGGAAGGGAATGCCGGTCTGGTGCGGGCCGCACGGCCTTCCCCCCGCGCACAATGCGCTCTACCACAACAACGGAGACGGAACCTTCACCGACGTCTCCGCGAAGGCCGGTATTCTCGCGCCCGGCGGATGTTACGGCCTGGGCGCGGTCACAGCGGATTTCGATAACGATGGCTGGCCCGACATTTATGTCGCCTGTGACCAGACCCCCAGCCTGCTCTATCGGAATAATCACGACGGGACCTTTCAGGAGTGCGGCGATGCGGCCGGCGTCGCGTATAACGCCGATGGCCGGCTGCAGGCCGGCATGGGCATCGCGGTGGCGGATTACGATGGCAATGGCTTCCTCGATATCGCCAAGACCAATTTCTCCGGAGACCGGCCCTCGCTATACAAGAACGAGGATGGCCGGTTCTTTGAGGACGTCTCCGAAATGGCCGGCCTTGGGCGCAATCAGCTTCTTGGCTGGGGCATTGCGTTTCTCGATGTAGACGACGACGGGTGGCCCGATCTGGTGATGGCCAACGGGCACGTCTATCCGGAGATCGACCGGTCTCCCATTGGCGAAACCTATCGCCAGAAGACGCTCCTCTACCGCAATCTCGGCAACGGCCGGTTCGCAGACATCACCGATTCGGCTGGTCCGGGATTCGCACCGCGCAGGCCATCGCGCGGTCTGGCCATCGGCGATCTGGATGGCGACGGCCGGCCGGAGATCGTGATCGTGAACATGAACGAGAAGCCCACGCTGCTGAAAAACGCCGGGCCACGGCAGAATGCGGTTGCGATTACGTTGACGGGGACGCGATCGAACCGGAGCGCGATCGGCGCCCGTTGTACTGTCGAAGCGGGTGGCCGCAAGCAGATTGCCGAGGTCGTAAGCGGCGGCAGCTTCTTTTCCCAGAATTCGCTCACGCTCTATTTCGGACTGGGAAAATCGGAGAAGGTGGATAAGATCGAAGTGCGCTGGCCGGCGGGAGAGACGCAGGCGTGGACGGGCGTGACTGCCAATCGGACGATCGGGTTGACCGAAGGCAGCGAGACGATCGCCAGCCATGCTTGGGTGAAGCGCTAGTGTGCGCACACAAGTGTGCGATAATCCGATCAGATCTCAATGAACGGCCACGAATTCCTGAGAAAGCTGAAAAGGCTGGCTAAGAGCAGGAAGACTCGGGTGGTTTATGAACCGGCGCACGGCAAGGGCAGCCATGGTATGGTTTCTTTCGGCGCCGGGAGCACGACTGTGAAAGACCTGAAGAAGGAGATCGGTCCGGGCTTGCTGAGTCAGATGTGCCGCGATCTCGGTATCCGGCCCAAGGATCTGTGAAGGAAGGAAAGGCATGCTTACGTTCAGCTATCCAGCCACATTCCGGAAGGACGCGGCCGGAAGGTTTCTGGTTCGGTTCCCGGATTTCCCGCGGGCCGCGACGGATGGAGCAAACCTGAGGGAGGCGATGGAGGAGGCTATCGACTGTGTGGGCAGCTCGGTCGCCTTTCTGATGGCGCACAAACAGGAAGTCCCGAAGCCTGCGGCGATAAAGCGCGGTCAGAAGCTCGTGCCCGTTCCTTTGTGGATTGCGCCGAAGCTGGCTCTGTACTGGAGGATGGGGGATCTTGGATTGAGCAATGCCGAACTGGCCCGTAGACTCGGCGTGCGCGAAACGATAATCCGGCGGATGCTCGATCCGGACCACGCGACCAAAGCCGAGAAGCTGCAGGCAGCGGTGGAACTCTTGGGACAAAAGGTTGTACTGGCAGTCGAAGACGCGGCCTGAAGGCTGCGGTCCGGCCAGTCAATAAGCAATCTTGCTTCCCTTGTTTCCTCTACCTCTGGCACCAACACCCTCGCTCCTGTAAAATGGATGCCTGCGCACATTTAAGCCCGAGTTGATTCCCACGTCCGGGCCAGGAGCTCGCAATGCGATACATACGTAATGGACAAATCCTGCTGGTGATCTCGCTCAGCATCTCGGTCACCGCCTGGGGGCAGGGCGGCAGGGGCCGGGGCGCCGCGGCGCAACAGGCTGGACAACCGGCGGCCACTCCTGCGGGCACGCCTGCAGCCGCCCCCGCGGGTGCAACCGGGCGCGGCGGACGCGGCGGAGGTGGTGGTGGTGGCGCCGCCAGTTCCAGCGAGTTTTACAACTACGACACGACCGCGGGCTCAGGGCCGGCGATTCCAGATGCCCCGCCGACGGAAACTCACCAGAAGATTACGGTCAATGGGGAGGCGCTCGCCTACACCGCGCGCGTCGGCTACATGCCCCTTCGCAACGCGACCACCGGACAATCGGAAGCCCACCTGTTCTACACCTGCTATGCCAAAGACGGCGTCGCCGATGCCTCGGTGCGCCCGGTAATGTTTTTCCTGGGCGGCGCTCCTGGTGTCGCGGCCACCTGGCAGGAGTTCGGCGGGTTTGGTCCGAAGCGAATGAAGTGGATGAGTGACGGCACCGCCGGTCTGCCGCCCTATACGTGGGTCGACAATCCCAATACTCTGCTCCGCCAGGCAGATCTGGTTTTTGTGAATCCGGTGGGCACCGCATTCAGCCGGCCCGACCAGCCAACCAGGGGCCCGAACTTCTGGAATACCGCCGCCGATATCGCATCGCTCGGAGAGTTCGTGCGGAGCTTCGTCAACACCTACAATCGCCGGAACTCCCCGCTCTTTCTGGCGGGAGAGGATTTCGGCACGGGCCGGGCGGCGGGCTTGGCAGGGTACCTCGACGAGCACCAAATCCCGGTGCATGGCGTAGTGCTGTTATCGATGGCCGCGAGCGCCGACGCCACGGCCGGCGACGAGCAGTACATCACCTTGCTGCCCTGCCTGGTGATGTCCGCCTGGTACCACAAGAAGCTGGCTTCCGATTTGACCGCGATGAGCGCGGAACAAATTTCGGGACAGGCGCGCCAGTTTGCATCGCGCCAGTATCTGCACGCCCTCTACAAGGGCGACCGCATGACGCCCGAGGAACGCACCAAAGTGGTGGCCGACCTCTCGCGCCTTACCGGGCTCTCCAAGGAATTCATCGTCAACAACAATTTGCGCGTTACCCTGGAACGGTTTAACAGCGAGCTGATGCGCGACCAGCACCGAGGACTCTCCAACTCGGACGCGCGGGTGTCCGGCTTTGTGCCCGGTGCGGGCGGTGGGCGCGGCGGTGGTGGCGGCGGCGGTCGCGGCGGCTTCGGTGGCCCCGCGCCGGCCATCGACCTCAATCTGAGCAGTCTTGCCGGCGGTTTCGAGGCGGCCTATGAAACCTACCTGCGTCGCGAGCTTACCTTCAACGGCAACAGCAACGGAATCTTCTACCTCTCGAGCGGCGGCATCGGCACATTCACAGCTACCGGCACCGATGACGCGAGCCTCGCCGCTGCTTTCGCCCGCAACCCCAACCTGCGCCTCTTCGTGGGCGTGAACTACTACGATCTCAACGCGCCATTCTACGCCACCGAGTTCGCCTTGGCTCACCTGAACGTGTCGCCGGAAGTCCGCGCCAAAAACATCACTGTCAGTCATTTCGAGGCCGGGCAGATGGCCTACGTCGATACCAAGGCCCTAGTCAAACTGCAGGCCGACCTGTCCAGGTTCGTCAACCAATCGGCTGCACGCAAATAAAGACGCCGCCAAGGAGCAATGCCATGAGAACCCAACGACTGAATAGCTTTTGCATCTTACTCATCCTCATCGCTGCCACCTGTGTGGGAGCCTTCGGACAGGGCCGGGGCGCGGGCGCCGGCGCCACCAACGGCTTCTATCGATTCAACTACAACCAGGAGGAGATGCAGCCGATCAATTACCCCGCGGAACCGATCTCGACCCCGCACCAGATCACGCTGCATGGGGAGACGATCCAGTACACCGCCCGCGTCGGGTTCATGCCCATCCGCCACGCCACCACCGGCGTGAGCCAGGGACACCTGTTCTACGTCTACTATTCGAAGAACGGAGTCACCGACAAGTCCAAACGGCCGACCTGGTTCCTGTTCAACGGCGGACCGGGCGCCGCCACGGTCTGGCTGCACATGGGCGCCTTCGGCCCCAAGATGGTGAAGATGCAGCCGAACGGCCTGGCCACGCCGCCGCCCTACACCTACGTCGACAATCCCAACTGCCTGTTGGATAGCGGCGACCTGGTCTTCATCGACGCCATGGGCACGGGCTTCAGCCGCCCCGACAAGCCTGGTTATGGCCCCGACTTCGGAGGTGTGGAGAACGATCTGGCGGCCTTCGGCGAGTTCATCCGCAGCTTCCTCAACCAGTACAACCTCTGGGGTTCGCCGCTACTGGTCGGAGGCGAAAGCTATGGCACCACGCGCGCCGCTGGGCTGGCAGGCTACCTGACCGATCGCGACATCCCGATCAACGGCGTGATGCTGCTCTCGGCGGTCATCGATTCCAACGCCAGCGCGGGCGAGCAGCGCCAGTTGAGCACCCTGCCCACCGAGATTATGACGGCGCACTTCCACAAGAAACTGCCTCCGGATCTGCAAAAGCTCTCGGTTGATCAGATCGCCAAACAGGCGCGCGATTTTGCCTCGGGCGAATACCTCGAATACCTCTTCGACGGCGCGCGCGCCAC
>PMTT01000709.1:0-4309 GCA_003167275.1 Bryobacterales bacterium
GATTGGGAACGGGACGGCGCGGCCTACCGGGCAGGATTCGAGGCTGCGCTACACCGCCCCGCCCGCGGCAAGTCGTTCGCGGAAGCGGAGGGTTACCTCCGAAGCGAGTTCCCCGGTATCTGCGAGTTTCCCGCGTTCCGGTACGGTTTCGACCGCGGGCAGAGTTACCGGCAAACTTGCGAAGAAGCGGCCTCCCACATCACTGCGCCGCTACCACCTAAATAGGCTTCTCGACCTGGAAAGTCACAAGGCTCGCGACAGGTCGAGGAACCGGAGCACCCGTCGTCAGTATCGTCATGCCTGCTTGGCGTGCGCGGCGGTGCACGCTCCCGGCGTGTAAGAATCGCTTCATGGGAGATATTCGAATCCGTCCGGCAAACTGGGACGACTTGCCTCATATCCTTCACCATCGGAGGGCCATGTTCGCGGAGATGGGCTTCCGCGATGAGAGCCTGCTGGATCGCATGCAGGATGCCACGGAGCAATACCTGCGCGAGGCCATGCCCCACGGTATGTATCGCGCCTGGATGGCGGAGACGGACGGAGGCCGGGTGGTGAGCGGTGGCGGAATCGCAATCGTCCCCTGGCCGGGATCTCCGGATTTCCCAGGGACGCGCCGGGGCTGGATTCTCGGCATCTACACGGAGACGGAGTTTCGCCGTTTGGGAATTGCCCGGCGGATCATCGAGACCATCGTGGAATGGTGCCGCACCGAAGGCTTTGGCTACGTTTCGCTGCACGCCAGCAAAGACGGCCGCCTGCTCTATGAAACCATGGGCTTCCACCCAACCAACGAGATGCGCCACTATTTGAAGTAGGTGACACCGTGGCACGACGGCGGAACCGTCCTCATCCTGCTAAAATCGGGGTCATCACCCTCGAATCTCAACAAGCCCCAGGAGTCTCCCGCCGCGCCGCCTCTACTCACCTGGCCGCTCTCACCGGGTTGCGCTTCCTGCTGGCCCTGTGGGTCATCGTGTACCACGTGACGGGCTCGGGCGACATGCTGGGGGCCGCGGCGATGCGCCTGCCAGCCGCCATCCACGCCTTCATCCGCGGAGGCTACCTGGCGGTCACCACGTTCTTTGTGCTCTCCGGCTTCGTGCTCTCCCGAAGCTATGCCTCCACCCGCTGGACGGGGAAGAATCTGCTGCGCTACGGTGTGAGCCGCTTCGCCCGCGTCTATCCCGTCTATGTGCTGAGCATCGCCCTCGTCACGCCCTTCATTCTCATGGACCGTACACCGGGCAAAGCGTCCCTGGTGGCCGCCTATGGCTTCCTGCTGCAGGGCTGGATGGGCCAACTGCCGGTCGGTTGGAACACGCCCGCATGGACTCTCTCCTGCGAAATCTTCTTCTACCTGATGTTCCCGTTGGCAGTGGCACTCGTCGGAGGGGCGAACTGGCTGAAGACCCTGGCCGTCGCGTTGGCTGCCTGCTGCCTGACCCGCGTGTTGTGGGCCGTGGGCGTTTCCGACGAGATCAAACCGCTGATCCACTTCTCCGACTTCCTCATGGGGATCGCCGCCTCCTGCGCCTACGATCTTCTTCTGAAGNNGCCGCGCGCGCACTCTCGTCGAGGGTGGCGGTGTATCTCGGCAAGTCCAGCTACGCGATGTACATCCTGCACGTCCCCGTGCTGTGGTGGTGGAGCCCGCCATGGTCCGCTACGTTTTCCGGGGCGACCTACCTCACCGCTGTGATCGCGGTCTCCGCGGGCGTCTACTACGTCCTGGAAGAGCCCGCCAACCGCTACCTCCGGTCACGCTTCGAGGTTGCCCTTCAGACCTAGTTCTTCGGCGCGGCCCTGCATGGCCTTGACGCAGAAATCGACGTGCTCTTCAAGCAGGATGCCCAACTCCTGCGCGCCTTCCACGATGTCCTGCCGGTTCACGGATCGCGCGAACGCCTTGTCCTTCATCTTCTTCTTCACCGACGTCACATCCACTTCGAAAATGCTGCGGTGCGGCTTCACGTAGGAGATCGCCGTGATAAATCCCGCCAGCTCATCGCACGCGTAGAGGGTCTTCTCGAGCGGCGACTGGCGCGGCACGCCGGTATGGTTGGCATGCGAGAGAATCGCCCGCCGGATCTCGTCGTCCACGCCGCGCTCCGCCAGGATCGGCTCGCCCTTCTGGGGATGTTCCTCGAGCGTCGGGTGCATCTCCCAGTCGAAATCGTGCAGCAGGGCGGTGACGGACCATTTGTGTTCGTCCTCTCCCAACTTCCTGGCATACGCCGTCACGCACGTCTCCACGGCCAGCGCGTGCTTGCGGAGTCCGTCCGACTTGGTGAATTCGCAGAGGATGTTCCAGGCCTGTTCTCGATTGAGCATTTGAATTATGATACCGTGGCCCGATTCCACGTGGCGCAGGCACGAGTGCCCGCGCCACGGCTTCAATCGGCCTGGACCCGTTGGAAACGGGTCCGCACTCTCGAAAGCTGCCCACACACTAAGACAAAGCGCCCCAATCGTCGCCCCAAATGCGGTGCCGCGCCGCACGGAAGGCGTCCCGATCCCGCTTGGTCACACGCTCGGTGCCCAGACCGCTCGCGGTGCAGGTTTCCAGAACGATCAGCCCGGGCCGCTGCAGGGGTCGGCGGATGATGCGCCCCATAGGGAGATCCACGGCATTCCGCACCAAGGCGACGTAGCTGTACTTCTCGTCCTCGTACCCCAGTTCGGCGTCTTTGACGCGGCGGTGGATCGAAGAACGTTCCACTCGGGCGGCGAAGTGGCACCAATCGGGATCGACCACAGGACAGGGAGTTTCGGCCGGACACGGCGCGGCCATATGCGCGCCCGCCTCCAGGAGTTCCGTGCGGATGCCGCGGATGAGCGCGAAGCCTTGCGGGGTGCCTGGCTCGATCACCACCAGCGCCACCCGCGCGGATTGCCACAGGCGCCTCGCCATGGGTTCGCGGATTTCGCCGAGTGAGTAGGCGGCGATCACCAGGTCGTGGGGCGGCAACGGGCGGGACAGGTCGGCCTGCCGTGCCGCATCGGGCAGGAACTGGTGCGCCGCTTCAGCGAACGAGGCGTCCCGCTCCACCATGGTGATGGCGGCATCGGGGAACCACGCGCGCGCCGCCAGCGATGCCGCGCCGGTACCCGCGCCGATATCGAGCACGCTCGTGACGCTCTTGGTTCCCAGTCGCAGATGCACTTCGCGCAGAACGGCGTAAGCTGCGGCGTAGGTCGCGGGCATGCGGGTCACCAGGTACGCGGCGGTCCGCTCGGCGTCGGCGAGGCGCGCCACGCGGCGTTCGCGATAGGCTTCCGACATGGCCGTGGCGGCACTCTTTAACGCCGCGAATCCCACCTCCTCCGCACGCTCTTCGATGATGCGCCTCACGTATTGCGGCAATTGCACTCTTCCATCTTAAGCGTAGGGTATGCTTTAGCTTGCCAATACATTTGATGGTTGGGCAAGCTAAAGCATACCCTACAGCACTGCTACAGTAGAGGCTTGTCTTACCAACTGCCGGAAGCTTCGGGAATTGCCGCGCCTGCGCTGGCGACTGTCGTGGGCTGGGCGGGCGCGATTCTCGGACTGTGGCTCACCGGGATCCGGCGGCGGGCGCAGGTGGTGGTTCCCTTCAGCGCGGGCGTGCTGCTGGGGGTGGCGCTGTTCGGCCTCGTTCCGGAACTGGCGGTGGAGTTGGGCTGGACGGTGAGTCTCATGCTGTTCGCCGCCGGATACGGATTGCTGCTGCTGCTCAACCGCTATGCCTATCCGGTCTGCCCTACCTGCGCGCACGACCACGACCACAATTCCTGCGCGACGGAACTCCATGGCTTCGCCGTTCCTTTGATTCTGGCGGCGGCGATGCACAGTTCTCTGGACGGCTGGAGCATCGCGACGGTGCAACTGCACGTACCTCTCGGCCTGCGCGTGGCGGTTCCGGTGGCCGTCGCGTTGCACAAGCTGCCCGAGGGGATTGCGCTGGGCGGGATCCTGCGGGCGTCGGTGAAGTCGCGCACGGCGGCGATGGCGTGGTGTGTGCTGGCGGAGGGGACCACGCTGGTGGGCGGGGCACTCGGACTGCTGATGGCCCCGCATCTGGGCACCGCGTGGATCACCTACCCATTGGGCGTGGCGGCGGGCTGGCTGTTCTACCTCGGATTTCACGCGGTCCATGAGGAGTGGAAACGGCGGGGGGCGGCGAATGCATTCCTGTCGGCGCTCACGGGGATGGCAGGCGCGGCGGCGATTCAAAGGGGTGCGGAGGCCCTGTTCCGATGACCGTGGGGTATGCTTTAGCTTGCCCAGTCGTTGTTCTTGTTTTGTCTGGGCAAGCTAAAGCAT
>PMTT01000709.1:4339-12367 GCA_003167275.1 Bryobacterales bacterium
CAGGACCCACGCGCCCTTATGGTATGGGATCTGTCCACCGGCCTGCTGCGGCGTCTCCCAATCGCTGAACGAGAGCGGACGGTCCTTGCCTGCGGCCTTGAGTGTTTCGTAGATCTGCCGTGAGTGCTCGATCTCCCGCTCATACCGGGCCTTTCCGAAGCGCCGCTCCAGAAACGCATCCGCCAGAAACGTCGCCATGCCTTCGTTCAGCCAGAAGTCGGACCAGTCCTTGCAGGGAATTCCGATGCCGTACCATTGGTGCGCCAGTTCATGCGCGAGCAGCCAGAGGTTGTCGGGATGCGCGGCCAGATCCGCGCCGTACGATTCCGGCAGCAGGGTCATTCCAGCGGCTTCCTGCTCCACACTGCCGTGCGCGAAGACTTGCGTGTAGGTGCTGCCGGGGTAAGGCTTGCCGCTGCGCTCGGCGAGGAAGCGCAGGGCGGCGCTGGTGGGCTCGAAGACCGATGCGTGGCCCAGGACCCGCAGTTTCACTCCGTTCACCTCGGAGGTGGACTCCTCGAAGGCGCCCACCGCGAAGGCATATAGGAAAGGCGGGGTGGGCGTGTCCAGGCGTTCGGTAGCGGCGATCTTGAAATCGGCAGGCGCGGCCACCTGGAGTCGCAAGGTGGCAGGCTCGTCTGAGCGGTCGTTACAAACCATCCAGTCGCTGGTGAAGAATGAAGTGTAGACCTGATCGGGGAAGAAGACCAGACCTTTCGCTGGGCCCGCCTGATAGCGGATCGTGACGCGGCGATGCTCACCGGTGCGAACCGGGTTGGTGAGAACCACGATGAGCAGGCTGCCTTTCCGCTCGAACCACTGAGGCGCCTGGTTGTCCAATACGCTCGCGATCTGGAGGGCTCCGGCGTCCAGTTCAAGGGCGTCCAGGCGGCCGATGCGGCTATGGTAGCTGATGGTGACTTCTCCCGATAAGCTCTTCGCCGTAGGGTCGGGTGCGACGCTGACGTCGTAGTGTTCCACGGCGTAATTGCGTGGGAGCGGGGCCGCCAGGGCGGCGGAAAGCAAACAAAGGGACAAGGCGAGGTGTGGGGTATGCTTTAGCTTGCCCTGCATTCCTGCGAAACAAAGCCAATTCCCATTTTCGGACAGTCGGGTTGGCCTCCGATTTCAGTGTACTCCCGGCGGATCAGGCGCCGGGGGTGGTAGCTTTGGCTTCTTCGCGACGCAGGGCGATGCGATTCTGCAGGGTCCGCAGGCTGATCCCCAACATCTCGGCGGCAAGTTTGCGGTTGCCGCGCACGTGCTCCAGGGTAAGCGCGATGTAATCGTCCTCGATCTTCATCAGCGGCCGGCCAGGCTGGAGTGGCGGCGGACCCTCATCGGCGGGCAGCTCGTGGGCATGCCTGCCGGACCTCACACCGAACGCAGGGGAAGGTAAGTCCGTCAGACGGATCAGACCCGAGCCTGCCATGATGGTGGAGCGCTCCAGAACATTGCGTAGTTCCCGCACGTTACCGGGCCAGTCATGCTGATGGAAGAGAGCCAGTACTTCGGAATCCAACCCAGTGACGCGCGTGGCGTGTTTCTTATTCAGATTCTGCAGCATGGCCTCCGCGATGGGAGGGATATCTTCTTTATGCTCCCGCAGCGGCGGAACCACGATCTGAAAGACGCTCAACCGATAGTAGAGTTCTTCGCGTAAGTGCGTTCCGAGCTCCTGGCTGGTGGCGGCCAGTATACGTGCGTCTATCGGGATTTCGTACTTACCGCCCAGGCGCCGCACGCGCAGGTCTTCCAGAACGCGGAGTAGCTTGGGCTGCGTCGCGAGCGGCATTTCGCCGATCTCGTCGAGGAGCAGAGTGCCGCCCTGCGCCTGCTCAAAGCAACCCGCGGACCGCTCCATGGCGCCCGTAAATGCGCCTTTCTCGTGGCCGAATAACTCACTCTCCACCAGCGTCTCGGGTAAGGCGGCTGCGTTGATCGCGACGAAAGGCCCATCACAGCGCGGGCTGTTCTTATGGATCTCCCGTGCCACCAGCTCCTTCCCGGTGCCACTCTCTCCGCAGATCAATACCGACGCGGAAGTGGGCGCCACCTGCCGGATGAGCGAGAAGATCCGCTGCATCGCCGGGGAAGTCCCCACCATGTTTCCGAGTACGCCGCGAAGCCTCAATTCCCGCTTCAGCCCGTCGGCTTTCTGCAAACTTCTCTTGTACCGGATAGCACGTTCCAAAAGAATCTTGAAGGCGCGCGGCTCCACGGGCTTCTCCAGGAACCAGAATGCGTTGAGATCGTGGACGGCGGAAAGCGCCTTTTCGATGCTGCCGAAGCCGGTGAGCGCAATCGCCGGCGTGAGGTCGCCCTGTTCCTTGAGATGCCGCAGCAGTTCAAAGCCGTCCATGCGCGGCATGACTAAATCCGCAACGATGACGTCTGCATTGAAGGACTTGAGCCGTTCCAGCGCTTCCTGGCCATCGGAGGCGACCTGCGTCTCAAATTGCCCGTCGGCAAGCATGGCAGATAAGGCAATCCGCTGACGCTCGTCGTCATCGACGATGAGGATACGGCCGGAGATGACAGGCTGTGGCGCCATTACCCTATATTCTAACAAGCTTGGGCGGATCCGGCGCCATAGTTGCAGTTGGGATCGTCCCTGTGCCGCATAAAGTTGAGGAGGTCGAAGCGCTTCACGGTTCGACCTGGAAAGAAACTGCTCACCGCGTCCTGCTCATTATCGAAGAGCTCAAAGGCGATGGCCAGCCTAGTCAACAGGAAGAGCTCCACATGCGACCGGTTGAGGTTCACGAGCGCCAGCCCTCCACCGGCCTTTCGCAGCCTGGCGAGACCGAACACTAACAGCCCCAGTCCGGTGCTATCGATATCACTGACAGCATCGAGATTCAAGACGATATTGACTTTGCCGGATTGATGCAAGGACAAAAGTCTGTCGCGCAGCTCCAAATCTCCCTGGCCCGAGGTGATGGGGCCTTTCAGGTCAAGAATGACAATGCCTTCGCTTTCCCGCTGCTCGATTTCGAGACTCATAGGTGGACTTTCTCTGGTGTCTTCGTATTCAGCGTCCGGAATTTCGGAGTACGACAATCGAGCCCGTCTGACGACCGGCTGGACCCGCTGGAAGCGGGTCCGCAGGATGAGATCCTGCCCCACTATTGATGTCAAGCCGAACTGACTGATGTTCAAAACTTATAACTCGTGACGCGGCTCCACAAGCCGACCGACTGCAGGACCCAGATTGCAACGGCAACCACAACCACTACATTCAGAATTGTCTTGATGCTGGAGGCCATCGGGATGAAGTTGTTGACTAACCACAGAGCGACGCCGACCACGATCAGCGCAATGACGATGTTGATTAACGGCATTTCTTTCTCTCCTTAAACAGGTACCAATCCGCTGCCCGGTCACGGGCAGATTGAACTTTGTTTTACGGGGACGATGACCTAAACCACTCTGCGTCCCTGAATCAGGCGGAATAGCATGATTACAACCGCGACGACCAGGAGGATGTGAATCAGCCCGGAGGCGGTGTACGAAGTGGCCATTCCAAGAGCCCACAGCACCAGCAGAATTACACAAATTGCCCAAAGCATCTTTATGCTCCTTCGCGATACATGAAGGCACTTGGGGGGCCAATGCGGCGAGTTGCCCTGTAGGGGTATGCGGACCAACTCCCCGGGGGCAACATGCAGAATCTGCACCAAATCCGGCAACTGCTGCCGGTCAAGCTCCGGACGTCGACGACCTGGCTGTCCAACTCCCCTCACTCGACGCCCCAGGCACTTGGCACGAGCCGTGCAATCAAGCCCGAGGCCGCCCGACACCCTGCGACGCGCGGGGCGCCAGGCCAGACAGGGAACGAGGATCCACACGAGAGCCTGCACATGACCAAACCAGACAAGACGCTGGACCGCTTCTGGGATATGCCCGCGGAAGATCTGCTTCACCTGCTCGAAGCAACTCCCGCCGGACTTACTTCCGCCGAGGCGAAACGGCGCCTGCGTCTCCATGGGCCGAACAGCCTTGCAGCGGAGTCCCGCTTTGCCGCCCTGCTCGGTTTTCTGAGTTTCTTCGCCAATCCCCTGGTGGTGATTCTCCTGGCGGCCAGCGCCATCTCAATCGTGCTGGGCGATCCGGTGGGCGGCTCGATCATCATCGCCATAGTCCTGCTGAGCGTGATCGTCAACTTCTATGTGGAGTTTCAAGCCCGTCATGCGGTGGAGGACATCCGGAAGCAGGTTGCTACCACGGCCGCGGCGGTGCGCGACGGACATGAGCAGGAGTTGCCTACCGCGGAACTGGTCCCGGGAGATATCATCCGCCTCAATGCGGGGGACTTGGCGCCCGCGGATGCCCGCTTACTCGAAGCCAAGGATCTCCACGTGCGCGAGTCCGCGCTCACGGGCGAGTCCTTGCCGGTGGACAAGGCCGTGATCGATCTTCCGGCGGGACAACACGGCATTGCCGACGCCGTCAACAGCGTTTTTCTGGGGACTGCCGTTCAAACGGGAATCGGCACCGCGGTCATCGTGCGCACCGGCAAAGACACGGCCTTCGGCGAGATTGCCCAACGGCTGGCCAAGCGGCCGCCGGAGACCGAATTCGGACGGGGAATCCGCCACCTCGGGCTGATGCTCACGCGAGTGATCATGCTGCTGGTGCTCTTCGTCCTGCTGGTCAACGTCGTTTTGCATCGTCCGCTGCTGGAATCGTTCCTGTTCTCGGTCGCGCTGGCCGTCGGGATGACTCCGGAGATGATGCCGATGATCATCACGATCACGCTGGCGCAGGGTGCGCGGCGGATGGCCAGGAAAAAGGTCCTGGTCAAGCAGCTTTCGGCGATCGAAGACTTCGGCAGCGTGGAGATTCTTTGCAGCGATAAGACCGGGACCCTGACCGAAGGAGAGATCGCGCTGGACAAACATGTGGACGTCCAGGGCAAGGACAACGATGACGTCCTCCGGTTCGTCTATCTGAACAGTTACTTCCAGGCCGGCATCCGGAGCCCGCTGGACGACGCCATCCTGAAGTATCAGCGGCCCGCCATTGTGGAGTATGAGAAGGTGGACGAGATCCCCTTCGACTTCAACCGCAAGCGCCTCTCCGTGGTGGTGCGCCGCGGTGGCGAGCACCTGCTGATTACCAAGGGCGAGGCCGAAAGCGTCTTTGGTATCTGCCAGACCGTGACCATCGACGGGGCTCCCCAACCGTTCGACGAAGGCCGGCGAGCGCAGGCGGCGGAGACCTTCCAGAAGTTGAGCGCCGATGGGTTTCGGGTGCTCGGAGTGGCCATAAGAAAGGTAGAGCAGCAGGGTGGCTATGCGCTGGCGGCCGAACAGGAGATGACGCTGGCCGGGTTTGCGGCATTCCTCGATCCGCCCAAGGCGGGGATCCTCGCGGTTCTCGACGCGCTGAAACAGAACGGTGTTTCCGTGGTCATCATGACCGGCGACAATCAGTACGTTACCCGGAAGGTCGCGCACGATGTCGGGCTGCCCACTGACCGCATGGTCACCGGCGACCAGGTGGATACGATGGACGACGCCGCGCTGGCTTACCAGGCGGAGCACGGAGCGATCTTCGCGCGTGTCTGTCCGGAACAAAAGAACCGCGTAATCCTCGGCCTGAAGGCGCGCGGGCACGTGGTGGGTTACATTGGCGACGGCATCAACGACGCTCCGTCCCTCCACACCGCGGACGTCGGCATCTCCGTAATGAACGGCGTGGATGTGGCGAAGGACGCGGCGAAAATCATCCTGCTGGAGAAGGACCTGGCGGTCTTGAACGAAGGAGTAATCGAGGGGCGGCGGTGCTACGCCAACATCATGAAGTACATCATCATGGGCACCAGCTCCAACTTCGGAAATATGTTCAGCATGGCCGCGGCATCGGTTTTCCTGCCATTCCTGCCGATGTTGCCGACTCAGATCCTGCTGAACAACTTTCTCTATGACACTTCGCAGGTGGCCGTGCCGGGGGATAATGTCGATCCGGCCCTGCTGCACAACCCCAAGCGGTGGCAAATCGCGTTCATACGCCAGTTCATGACCATCATTGGTCCGATCAGCTCGATCTACGATTTCCTGACCTTCGGGGTGCTCCTGTGGTGGTTCCACGCTTCCACCAACGCGCCGCTGTTCCGGACCGGATGGTTTGTGGAATCGCTGGCTACGCAGACGCTGGTGGTGTTTGTGATCCGGACGGCGGGGAACCCGTTCCGCAGCCGTCCGAGCGGGCGGTTACTAATCGGGGTTGGGGCGGTCTCCGTTGCCGGGGCGGTGCTGCCCTACACGCGCCTGGGCGGCGTACTGGGCTTCACCCCATTACCGCTCTCGTTGCTGGGTGCGATTGCGGCACTTGCCGTGACATATTTGATTCTGGTGCAAGTGGTCAAGACCTGGTTTTATCGGCGGCATGCATTGCTCTAACACTTCGGGGCAACCGCTCCCTCACGGTCGCGGCTCGGTTGCGATTGCTGCGATTCAGCGTGAATTACCGAGCCGCGACCGTGAGGGAGCGGTGTTGACTGGTGAGGAGTTCCCCAAAATGGGTAAGCACCCTCGCCGTCGCCGTTGCGGCGTTTGGAAGCAGCTCATCGGGCGTGCTGCGGTTCGAAGCGCAACGACGAACTCTTAAACGCCGCTCAGAGTATGAGAAGGCGTACGTTCGGCTTCAGGCAGCCAGTAGGGCGGCCGTCCATAGTGAAAGTAGAGCCGGTTTTCATACTCCCGAGTGATCGGCGTGGACTCCACGTACCCCGGGGCGTTCTGGATGGCTTCTCGCGAGAGGCCGACATCGACTCTGGAATCCTCCCAGCTCACCCGCTCAATCCACGCCGGCGACACCAGCACCTTCTTGCCCGGCCACCAGTTCCGCGTTGCCACCTCGATATAACGGATCGCCCAGGCTTCATCGTCCACCACAAATCCGTTCACATGACCGATTTCGCCATCGGTCGCCTCAATGTCATAACCCGTGACGGCGTCGCTGCTGCGCAAATGCGAGTCCGTCGACTTTCTGCGTGTCCGGTCCGCCCTCGCTTCCGCCGAGGCGTTTGAACGAGCCGGTCCCGCCGGGTAGAACGCCGGTCCCCACAGGTACGGTCCGCCCCAATAGTAGGGATACCCGTAATACCCAAGGTATGCGGCCTCTTGCTGCCGCGATACGGGCAGGTGTGTGTTGATGTCGGGGCTCAGCTCAACCTGCTTTCTCGTCAGATCCACATCCAATCGCTTGTCCGGCAAGTCGGTACTGACCACCGAAAATGGCGAGATCAACACTCGCCGGCCGCCCAGCCAACCGCCGGTTTCTACAACGAGGTAGCGGATGGCCCATATCTCATCGTCGAAATAGAACTGATCGACAGATCCAATGTCGCCGTCGGTGGCTCGGATCACAAGCCCTTTCAAGTGCGTTGCATTCATTAACATCGTGATTGCCCTCCTTGGGGCGGTTTGCGGTGCCTATCTGGCGGCCCCGACGAGTGCCTGGTCCGAGTGCATGGTCATATTGATCGGCCGCGTACCTGCCAGGATTTCCCTCGCCTTTGCGACTTCGGAGACGGCGCCGTGAACCAGCAGCAGGAACTTGTCCGTCTTGAGTGCCAGTTCGTACTGAACGATACTGTCCTTCGGAATTCCCATGCCGTACAGGCCCGCGCCGATGGCGCTCACACCGCCAACTAACGCTGCGCCTTCCAAGGCTCCTACGATCCACGCAACCACGGGACCCGCCGCCAGCACGGGACCGATACCCGGAATGGCAAAGAAGGCCGATCCGAAGAGCAATCCCCAGAAGCCTCCCCAGAATGCGCCAGTCTTGCCCCAGTACTTCATCCGNNGACAAGGTGTGCATGTCGATTCCGGCGCGCTGAAGCTCCCTCACCGCTTCTTCGGCTTCCACATGCGTGCCGTAAACCGCCACCACTGCGTTTAATTCCGACATTTCTTATCTCCTTGGTTATTTGAATCCGGCAACGCCTGCCCAATTCGGAGTCGCACCTCGGCAACCAGTGCACGCGCAGCACCAAGCCTGGTTGATGAGCGATGG
>PMTT01000619.1 GCA_003167275.1 Bryobacterales bacterium
GCCGTCGCGCAGCAATATACGATATCCACTGTTGCGGGAGGCGCTCCCCCGGCCACGCCTGTGGCGGCCACTTCGGCTTCCATCGGCCAGCCGCGGCGCGTGACCTTGGACAAGGCCGGAAACGTGTATTTCAGCAGCGCAAACTCCGTTTTCAAGATCGGGAGCGGCGGCGTGCTGACACTGGTGGCGGGGAACTCCCGCGCCGGCTTTTCGGGCGATAACGGCCCCGCCGTGAATGCCCAGTTGAACTTGCCGCAGGGTCTGGCCTTCGATTCGGCGGGCAACCTGTACATCGCCGATTCCGCCAACAACCGTGTCCGCATCGTCACCCCGAATGGCCTGATCAACACCTTCGCCGGAACCGGCGCCACCAGTCTCGGCGGCGGACCCGGTGTGTATAACGACGGCCAACCGGCCACCACCGGCCTGCTGCGCGCACCCATGGGCGTCGTGGTGGACTCCTCCAACAACGTGTACATCGCCGATACCGGCGACAACAGCATCCGCAAGGTCACCACCGATGGCATCATCAACACCGTCGTGGGAGACAGCTTTCCCGGCTTCCTCGGCGACGCAGGCAATGCCCAGAGCGCGGAATTGCATACGCCCACCGATATATGCTTCGACACCACAGGCAACCTCTATATCGCCGACTCGGGCAACGCAGTCATTCGCGAGGTCACCGTGGCCGGCGTGATCAGCACGATCGCCGGCACGACTGGCATCGGCTTCACTGGAGACGGGGCACTGGCCACTGCGGCTACCTTGCTGGCGCCGGTTTCCGTGGCCGTGGATTCCACCGGCAACGTCTACATCGTGGAAAACGGCGACAGCCGGATTCGCAAAATCGATACCACCAAGCTGTTTATCAATACCGTCGTCGGCAACGGCTACGATACCTTCGCCGGCGATGGCAGCGCCGCCACCAGCGCATCGCTCAACTATCCCACGGGCATCGCCCTCGATTCCTCGGGCAACATGTATATCGCCGACTTCCTGAACTTGAGGATCCGCAAGGTCGCCTCGGGGAATATCACCACCGTGGCAGGTAATGGACTGCTCAGCTTCTCGGGCGATGGCGGCCAGGCCCTCAGTGCCCAGATGAACGGGCCGCAAGGCGTTGCCGCGGACAATGCGGGCAACTTCTACGTCTCCGATACCGGCAATAACGTGGTTCGGAAGGTGGCGAAGGGCGGCGTCATTTCGACGATTGCCGGAAATGGCACGGCCGGCAATGGCGGCGATGGCGGCGCCGGGACCAGCGCGCAACTCAGCTCGCCCATGGGACTGGCTGTGGATAGCTCCGGCAATGTCTACGTCTCGGACAGCCTGAACGCCAAGGTTCGCAAGATTTCGGGCGGAGTCATCAGCACCGTCGCGGGCAACGGAACGCCGGGCTTTGGCGGCGATGGCGGGGCGGGCGCGAGTGCCCAGCTCAACACCCCTCTAGGCATTGCCGTGGATGGCGCAGGCAATCTGTACATCGCCGATTTCAGTAACAACCGTGTCCGCAAAGTCTCGACCGGCGGGACGATCACCACGGTCGCCGGCAATGGGAATTCGGGCTACTCCGGCGACGGCGGCCCCGCCATCAACGCCCAGTTGAATACCCCCACCGCAGTGGCGTTAGATGGCTCCGGCAACCTGTACATCGCCGACGCCGGCAACAACGTGATCCGCGTGGTGAGCCCCGGGGGCAGCATCTCGACCATCGCCGGCAACGGAACCGCGGGCTACTCGGGCGATGGCGGCCCGGCGCTTAAGGCTCAACTCATCAGCCCCCGGGCCATCGCGGTCGATTCCGTAGGTAACATCCTGATCGCGGATGGCAGCACCGTGATCCGCCAGGTTGTCTTCCCGACCGGAAACATCGTTACCGTTGGTGGAAATGGCACACGAGGCTATTCGGGCGATGGCGGACTGGCGCTGAGCGCGCAGGTCAACGGCCCCACGGCAGTCGCTCTGGATCCCACGGGCAACCTGTACATCGCGGATACCAATAACAACGCAGTGCGCCTGCTCGGTTTCGCCGGTTCCGGCATCTCCGTCGGAGCGGTGGTCAACGGCGCCTCGAACGTCGCCGGCACCGTCTCCCCGGGCCAGTTGGTGGTGATTTATGGTTCCGGCCTTGGACCGGCAACACTCACCCAGTTTCAATTGGTCAATGGTCTGGTTCCAACAAGCCTGGCCGGCACCACCGTGGTAGTCAATGGCGCTCTGGCTCCGATTCTCTACACTTCGGCAACCCAGGTAGCCGCCATGGTTCCCTTTTCGGTTACCGGCTCGAATGCCCTGGTGACTGTGGTCTACCAGGGGCAGGCCGCGCCCCCCAAATCGGTCGCTGTGGCGCCCGTGTCTCCCGCTATCTTCACGGCGAACACTTCCGGCACCGGACCGGCCGCTGCTCTGAATGGCGGCACCTCCGTGAACAGCGCCGGTAATCCCGCAAATGCCGGGAGTGTCGTGACGCTCTATATCACCGGCGCGGGGCAGACGACCCCCGTCGGTGTGGACGGCAAACCAGGTGGAGACGGCTCGTCCGGGAATCCCTTCTCGCTCCCGGTCCTGCCCGTTACGGTAACCATCGGCGGAAAGAACGCGACGGTCCAGTTCGTCGGCAGCGCGCCCGGCGTAGTCGCAGGCATCATGCAAGTCAACGTGGTGGTCCCGTCCGGACTTTCGGCAGGCGCCGCGCCGGTGGTAGTGCAGGTAGGGAGCGCCTCCAGCCAGTCCGGCGTGACGATCGCAGTTTCCGGGAATTGACCAATTTGTGGGGCAGGTCGTCGCAACCTGCCCATCGCTGGAAGGCTCGTGCTCTGGCCCAGGAACCCATCCCAGATGAACTATCGCAAGCTCGGCAAGACCAACTTCGAAGTCAGCGAGATCGGCTACGGCGCCTGGGGCATCGGCGGAAAGCAGTGGCTCGGCGGCACGGATGACGAGTCGCTGGTAGCTCTGCGGCGCGCCATCGAACTGGGCGTCAACTTCATCGATACGGCCCTGGCCTATGGCGATGGCCACAGCGAAAAGCTGGTGGGCCGCGTGGTCCGCGAGACCCCGCATAGGATCTTCGTGGCCACCAAGGTGCCTCCCAAGGATCGCGTCTGGCCCGCCCAGCCAGGCGTGGGTATCCGCCAAGTCTTCCCCTACGACTACATCGTGCACTCGGCCGAAGAGAGCCTCCGCAATCTCGGGCTCGACGCCATCGACCTGCTGCAACTCCACGTCTGGAACCCCGAGTGGGTCGACCGCGACGACTGGCGCAAGGCCTTCGAAGATCTGAAACGTTCCGGCAAGGTGCGGGCCGTGGGCGTATCGCTTTCCGAGCACGACCCCGATTCCGGGCTCTCCATCGTCCGCACGGGCCTGATCGATGCCGTCCAGGTGATCTACAATATCTTCGACCAGTTGCCCGAAAGCCAGCTCCTGCCGCTCTGCCACGAGGAAAACGTCGGCGTGCTGGCGCGCGTGCCGCTGGATGAAGGCGGCCTCTCCGGCCATCTCGACGAGCACACCAAATTCCCTCCCGGCGACTTCCGCGAATACTATTTCCGCGGCGGCCGCAAGAAACAGGTAGTGGAGCACGTCGACGCACTCGGCCGGGACTTGGGCGGCGAGGTCAATCTTCCCGAGGTCGCCCTGCGCTTCTGCCTCTCCCACCCCGCAGTCTCGACAGTGATTCCAGGCATGCGCACCAAACGTCACGCCGAATCCAATGCCGCGGCGTCCGGCATGGGCCCGCTCCCGCCCGAGACCCTGGCCATCCTGAAACGCCACGCCTGGGACCGAAACTTCTATAATTGATCCTTGTGAAGCAGGAGAGACCGTGCCAACGAACGTGGACGACATCGTCAGGAAGCTTAGCCCCGCCCAACGCGACAAGGTGGAGGCCCGCGCCGCTCAATTGATCGCCGAGGAAATGACCCTGCGCGAGCTACGGAATGCCGGGCAAACACACGCGCGTCCGGATGGTCATGAAGGCAGTAAGCTGTCCTCACGACCGGCCAGCTTCTATAATTGATCCCTGTGATCACCAAGCTCTCGTTCGCTCTCCTCCTGGCCGCCGCTGCTTTCTCGCAAGGCCGATTCGCCCCCGGTGTCAAGCCCTTCGTAACCGTCGACGCGCCGGTCGTCGCCCTCCAGCACGTCCGCGTCATCGACGGCACGGGCGCCGCGGCGCGTGAGGATCAGACCATCGTCATCGATCACGGCAAGATCGCAGCCATGGGACCCGCCGCCTCCACACCCGCACCCGCTGGCGCCCAGACGCTCGATCTCAATGGCCAGACCATCATCCCCGGCCTGGTGGGCATGCACGAACACCTGTTCTATCCCTCGGGCGGCGGAATTCCCATCTACAATGAGCAGGCCTTCAGCTTCCCGCGGCTCTACCTGGCCAGCGGCGTCACCACCGCGCGCACCGCCGGCAGCCTGGAGCCTTATACCGACCTCAACGTCAAGCGCATCGTAGATGCCGGCCGCATGCCCGGTCCCAAGCTCTTCATCACCGGGCCGTACCTGGAAGGGCCCGGCAGCATCGCCGGTCCGCAGATGCATGAGCTGAGCGGTCCCGAGGATGCCGTCCGGACGGTGGAGTATTGGGTCTCCGAAGGCGCCACCTCCTTCAAGGCCTACATGAACATCACCCTCGCCGAACTGAAGGCCGCGGTGGACGCCGCGCACCAGCACGGCATCAAGGTCACCGGCCATCTCTGCTCCATCGGTTTCCGCGAGGCCGCCGCGCTCGGCATCGACAACCTGGAGCACGGTCTCCTGGTCGACACCGAATTCCACCCCGGCAAGCAGCCCGATATCTGCCCACCGCAAGGCGTCACGCGGGGCGAGATCGCGCGCCTGGACATCGCCAGCGCCCCCGTGCGCGACATGATCGCGGACTTGGTCCAGCACCATGTGGCGATCACCTCCACCCTGGCCGTCTTCGAGGCCTTCGATGGCAGCCGGCCGCCGCTGGAGCAGCGCTTCCTGGATGCCCTGACGCCCGAAGCCCAGGTCAGCTATCTGGGCTCGCGCGCCCGTGCACAAGCCGGGTCGTTCCTTCCCATGCTGAAAAAGGAGCTGGAATTCGAATATGCGTTCGTGAAGGCCGGCGGCTTGCTGATCGCGGGCGCCGATCCCACGGGTAACGGCGGCGCGCTGGCCGGTTTCGCCGACCAGCGGAATATCGAACTGCTGGTGGAAGGCGGGTTCACTCCGATCGAGGCGATCCAAATCGCGACGTCCAACGGAGCGCGGTATCTGGGCGAACTCGACCACATTGGTACCATCAGTTCTGGCAAGCAGGCCGACCTGGTGGTGATCGACGGCAACCCCGCCGCCCGCATCGCCGATATCCGTAAAGTCAAGCTGGTCTTCAAGGACGGCGCCGGCTACGATCCGGCTAAACTGCTGGATTCCATCCGCGGGGCGGTGCCGTTTCACTAGCCGCCATGGACCGGTCTCGACTCTCTCTGATCTCCATGATCAGGAAAAGAGATTCGCAGGCCCGAAACAGGTTATACTGTCGTTAAATCTGTAATGATTCAAGGGTCTGGCAGATAGCCATTCCACGATCGCGTTTTGGGAGGTTAGCCGATGAAAGCAGGGTTTTGTGCAGCGCTGTTGTTGCTCGCAGCAGCGCCGCTGTTCGCGCAATCCGCGGGGGTTGCCGGTATTTCGGGCGTCGTCAAGGATCCGTCTGGCGCCGTTGTCCAGAAAGCCAAGGTAGTCATCTCCAGCCTGTCGCAAGGCGTCATCCGCACGCTCGACACCAACTCGGAAGGCGTCTTTACGGCGCCGGTGCTCACACCGGGCCCCGGCTACGAGGTGAAAGTGACCGCCTCCGGATTCGCCGATTACGATGCCCAGGGCATCGTTCTTCAGGTAGGCGAAAATCTCGATTTGCGCGTGGGCTTGACGGTGGGCCAGACGGCCACCCTGATCGACGTCAGCGCCGCCGCGCAAATGGTGGAAGACACCAAGACTGAATTGTCCGGCGTAGTGGACTCGCGTTCCATTCAAGATCTGCCGATTAACGGCCGGCGCGTCGATTCCTTCGTTCTCCTCACCCCGGGCGTCAGCAATGATGGCAACTTCGGCCTCCTCACCTTCCGCGGCGTCGCAGGCCAGAACTCGTTCCTGGTCGACGGCACCGACACCACCGAGAGTTTCTACAACGAAAACGCGGGCCGAACGCGAATCGCGTCGCAAATCTCCCAGGACGCCGTACAGGAATTCCAGGTGGTCTCCTCCAACTACTCGGCGGAATACGGGCGCGCCATGGGCGGCATCGTCAACACCGTCACCAAGAGCGGCTCCAATGCTTTTCATGGGGGCGGCTTCTGGTTCTACCGCAGCACCGGCTTCGATGCGCGCGATCCGTTCGCCAGCTTCGTCCCCTCCGAGAAGCGCAACCAGGCCGGCGGCACCATCGGTGGCGCCATCAAGAAGGATAAGCTGTTCTTCTTCCTGAGCACCGAAGTCACCCGCCGCAACTTCCCCATGGTGAGCAGCCTCTCCAGCGTCGCGGTGAATCCCACAACTCAGAGCTGGATCAGTTGCGGTGTGGCATCCGGCACCACCCCGGCCGCGACACCCGCGCAGTGTGCCGCCATCAATACCCTGCTGCCCCGTTTCTACTCCTCGATCCCGCGCACTCTGGACCAGGAACTCTATCTAGGCAAGCTGGACTACCACCTCTCCGAACGGAACACGCTGAGCGCCAGCTTCAACTTCCTGCACGATAAATCGCCCAACGGCATCCAAACCGGCGTCTCTTCCACCAGCGGCTCGGCCCTCACCGGCAATGGCGACGATTTCGTAACGGTGCGCAACGGGCACGTAGCCTGGACGTTTATCCCGACATCCACCTTCGTGAACGATTTTCGTGTCGCGATGGCCAGCGACCGCCAGGCCGATACATTCGACAACTCGGAGTTGGGACAGGGTCTCGGGTATTTGCAGGTGTCCGTGAACGGCACGTCGCTGGGCCCGGCCAACTACCTGCCGCGCATTGAGCCAAGCGAAACCCGCTTCCAGTTCCAGGATAATGCCACCTGGACCAAGGGCACCCACACCATCAAGTTCGGTATGGATATCGCCACTACCGAGGATTACGTCTACTACATCAGCGGAGCCTTTGGCACTTACACATACCAGACCGTCAACGCCTTTGCCCTGGATTACTCCGGAAACACGACAGGCGCTAAGAACTGGCAGAAGTACGCGCAGACCTTCGGCAATCCGGTTGTGGATTACCGGCAGCAGGACTACGGCTTCTATCTACAGGACCAATGGCGCGCCACCGATCGTCTGAGCGTGCTGCTGGGAGCGCGTTACGAATACTCGGCGCTGCCTCAGCCCACCGTCTGCAACCACGATTACCCGGGTACGTGCCACGTTCCGTCCCCCCCCACCAATCTGGCGCCCCGCCTTGGCCTCACCTACCGGCTGAACGATAAGACCATTCTGCAGGCGGGCTATGGCATGTTCTTCGCCCGTTTCCAGGGCGGCACCATCGACAATCTGTTCACCACTGGCAACGGTCTGTACCAGACCAGCGTCAGCCTGGCCAACACCGTCTCCGCGCAAGTGGCCGCCGGACCGGTATTCCCCAACGCCCTGAGCACCATTCCCACCGGTGCCAGCGTCTCGGCAGCCAGCTTGCAATTCCTCGCTCCCAACCTGAAGACTCCCTACTCCGAACAAGGGAACATCGGCATCCAGCGGCAGCTCACCAGCGATATCTCCCTCAACGTGTCGTATATCTGGAGTCGCGGCATCCAGCTTTACGGCGTACGCGACCTGAACCTCCCGACCGGAACCACTAACTACACCTACACCATTGACGACGTGAATGGAAACGCCGTGGGCAGCTATACCACTCCCGTGGTCACTGGCAGCCGTCCGGATCCCCGTTACGGGGGCGTCTACTATGACGATAACGGGGTCAACAGCTACTACCACGGTCTGGCCGTGCAGGCGAACAAGCGCTTCAAGCATGGCTTGCAGGCCTTGCTTTCGTACACCTGGTCGCATGAAATCGACGATGGCCAGAGCTATAGCGAAAGCACCAACAACCTGTTCCTGAGCAACGCCAACAGTTTCCTTACCAATGGCAACTATAAGCTCGACAAGGGCAGCGGCATTGAGGACCAGCGGCACCGCTTCGTTCTGTCCTGGGTGTGGGCGCCCACCTTTACCCACCGCACCGATGTATTCTCGAAGTACATTGTGAACAACTGGCAACTCGGCGCGATCACCACCATGATGAGCGGACATCCCTATGGGAGCGAGTCCATTAGTCTGAAAGATACGCCGGTCACCGGCATGTTCTCCAACTTCAGCTTGAACGGCACCGGCTTTAGCGGCCGCGTCCCCTTCCTGCCCGTCGACAGCTACTACTACCCGGCGTTCTACCGCGCCGACGCGCGCCTCAGCAAGATCATTCCTTTTGGAGAAGCCGATCGCTATAGGGTATATCTCAATTTCGAGATGTTCAACGTCGCGAATAACTGGTCAGCCCTCGGCTTCACCAGTTCTCAGGCTTACACGGAAACCAAAGGCGTATTGACACCAACGCCGGCCAGCCTGTATGTCCCTTCGGGTGACGCGATCCCGCCAGACGGCACCGAAGCTCGCCGCATGCAGATCAGCCTGCGCTTCGTGTTTTAGACGCGGGGCAAGGAGAGGCTTCCGGAAGGCCCGGGGGAATTCCGGAAGCCAGTCCCCCATGTAGCGGCTTCGCCGCATTGGACCACTTTGGTACCATTACTTGTGGCCTCAGGAACCGGCCAGCCCCGGTGACCGGCACTGCCCCAGGCGTATCAGCCGATCCGATTTGGGAACGATAGTTCCCAAAAACAAAGTCCTAACTGGTTTGTTTTGAACGAACGCGCTTTTTTTCGGGAACTATCGTTCCCAAAAACAGATCTTCGGCCCTGCTACGACCGACCCAATGCCAGCCGTGCATGCGAAGGCAGCCCGGCTGGCTTTTGTTTACCTCGAAACCGGCAAATCCCGGATTATACTGCCGCAAAGTGGGATATACTCAGCAGTATCTTGGGTCTCAGGACCCGGCAATGGCGGTTTCACGAAACCGTCATTGAGGGTCTGGTATTCTATGCCGTTTAGAGGGGTTTCATGCGTCGAAAACGCGTCGGTCCGCTATTGTTTGCCTGTATTCTGACCTTTGACGCCCGCGCGCAATCCCCAGGGGTTGCCGGCATTGCGGGCGTAGACCAAAATCCGCCCGAACGCTCAATCGGTAATCCCAAGCGCACCCGAAGAGAGGAGATGAGTCTATGCAATTGAAGACAGCGACGTTCCATTTTAGAGCCGCGCTTTTCCTGTTAGGGGCGGCATCGTGCTTCGCACAGTCCGCGGGCGGTGTTGCCGCGATCTCGGGAGAGGTGAAAGACCCTTCCGGCTCTGCCGTCCCCGCCGCTAAGATTGTGATTTCAAGCGATTCGCGCGGACTGATCCGCACGCTGGAGACCAATGGGTCCGGGATCTTCGCGGCGCCCGCTTTGATTCCCGGTCCCGGGTACAAAGTGTCGGTAACCGCCAAAGGATTTGCCCCGTATGAAGCCACGGTCGATCTACAGGTTGGACAGAATTTGAATCTCGGCATCTCGCTCACTCTGGGACAGACTTCCACATCTGTCGAAGTGAATGCAGCCGCCGTACTTCTGGACGATTCGAAAACCGACGTTTCCCAGGTGATCGGCACAAACGAGATTATGAACCTGCCGATCAACGGCCGCCGCGTCGACTCTTTCGTTCTGAACACACCGGGAGTGACCAATGACGCCACCTTCGGCTTGCTTACCTTCCGCGGCGTCGCCGGCAATAACTCGTTTCTGCTGGACGGCAACGACAACACCGAGCAATTCTACGACGAAAACGCCGGACGCACCCGGATCCAGTCGCAGATCTCAGCCGACGCGGTCCAGGAGTTCGAGGTGGTCTCGGCGAATTTCTCGGCCGAATATGGCCGGGCTATGGGCGGCGTGGTGAACACCGTGACCAAGAGCGGCACCAACGCCGTTCACGGAAGCGCCTTCTACTTTCTGCGCAGCACCGGATTCGACGCCCACGATCCTTTTTCCGCCTTTAACCCCACCGAACACCGCATTCAGACCGGCGGAACGGTAGGCGGAGCGATTATCAAGGACAAGCTGTTCTACTTCCTGAGCACCGACATCACGCGCCGCAATTTCCCCTTCGTGGATAGCCAGGTCAAGGTCGGCTTCCTCGACACGGTCAACCAGGTCTGGGTCGGCTGCGCGCTGCCCGCCACGCCCGCTCAGTGCTCGGCGATCAACGGGCTCTTGCCGCGGTTCTATGGGCAGATTCAACGCACCGCGAGCAATGACTTGTATTTCGGCCGGCTCGACTACCACCTGAACAACCAGAACACCTTCAGCGCCAGTTTCAATTACCTGCGCTGGAAGTCGCCCAACGGTATCCAGACCGGTCTCTCCTCCACTACCGGCGCCGGAATCACGGGCAATGGCGACGACAGCGTCTTCGTGCGCAACGGGAAGGCCACCTGGACTTCGGTGATTTCCAACAGCCTGGTCAACTCCTTCCGCTATGGGTTGGATACCGACCGCCAAGCCGACGGCTTCGATCAGGCGGAGTTAGGCGGCGGTCTCGGCTATCTGGATGTGTCGGTGGCCGGCGTCCAGCTTGGGCCCGCAACCTACCTTCCGCGAGTGGAGCCCCTGGAGGTCCGCAACGAATTCGCCGACGACGTGACCTGGGTAAAGGGCAAGCACACCATTAAGGTGGGTATGACCTTCGAGCATGTCAAGGACAACGTCAACTATCTGAGCAACCGGTACGGGTCTTATACCTATCCGACGGTGACCTCGTTCGCCCTCGATTACACCGGCAACGCGCTCGGCGCCAAGAACTGGTCGGCGTATAGCCAGACATTCGGCAACCCCATTGTGGATTACACCATAAAGGACATCGGATTCTATCTCCAGGATCAGTGGAAGGTCTCGGATCGTCTAACTGTAACTCTGGGCGCGCGGTACGAGCATACCTTCGCGCCCCCGCCGCCGGCGGTCAATCCGGCGTTCCCGCTGACCGGAGCGAACCTTCACACCGGCGCCGTGAATCTGATGCCGCGCATCGGCCTGGCCTACCGGCTCAACGACAAGACGGTACTCCGCGCCGGCGGCGGCACGTTCTTTGCGCGTCTGGTCGGCGGCATGCTTGACGACGTTTACACGGGCAATGGCGCGTATCAGGTGTCGGACTCTTTGACTTCTTCCAACGCAAGCCTGTTGGCCGCCGGCCCGGTCTTCCCCAACGCCCTCGCGGCCCCCTTAACCAATCTGACCTCAGGCGCTTCGGTACTTGACGTCCTCGCCCCCAACCTCAAGACACCCTACTCCGAACAGGCGACCGTTGCCGTGGAGCGGCAACTGGCGAAGGACATGGTGCTGACCGTCTCCGGCATCTTCAGCCGCGGAGTCAACATCCTCGGTACCCAGGACATCAACGCTCCGGGACTCGGTGCGCCCTTCACCTACACCCTCTCCGGCGCACCATCCAACTATCCGGCGACCTATACGACTCAGGTTTACTCGGGTGCGCGACCGAATCCCAATTTCGCTGCCATCTACGAAGAGACCAACGGTGTCAGCAGTTGGTACGATGCTCTGAGCGTCTCCTTTGAAAAGAAATTCTCCCGTGGATTCCAGGCTTCGGCATCCTACACCTGGTCACACGAAATCGACGACGGGCAGGGTGCTGCCACCAACGCGATCTTCGGATTCAGCGACTCTCTTTGGACCTACAACGGTCAGTACGGCTTCGATAAAGGGAGCGGCAATCTCGATCAGCGGCAAAGGTTTGCTTACACGTTTGTGTGGGCGCCTACATTCCTGCATTCCAACAGCGCATTCGCCAGGTACGTAGTGAACAACTGGCAGCTTTCGAGTATCACGACGCTCGCGAGCGGCCGTCCAACCGGAAGCCTGACGATCCACATGAACGACACGCCGACCGCCATGTTGTACAGCGCTAACGCTCTCAACGGGTTCAACGGGAACTTCCGCGTGCCTTTCCTGCCAGTCAATAGCCTGTACACCCCCTGGGTGGAACAGGAGAATTTCCGCCTGACCAAGATCATCCCAATCCCTCACGAAGGCATTAAGCTTGGTCTTAGTTTCGAGGCGTTCAACATAGCCAACAACTGGTCGCCCACCGCGCTGACCACCCAGGCGTTCACCGAAGCAAAGGGCGTTCTGACTTACACGCCGGCGGCCTTCGGCGTTGGATCGAGCGATGGTGGTTTCCCCGATGGCACGCAGGCCCGCCGTTTGCAGGTCAGCGTCCGTCTGACATTCTAAGTCTGCTTCAACTCCTTGTTTCTGGGGCAGGTGCGCAAGCGCCTGCCCCTTTTGTTGTCACTCCCGACGTGGCGCGGACACTCGTGTCTGCCGCGTCGAGACTCGTCTCGACGCTTTTCGGCCCGCCCCGAAACACCGCGAACGGCAACCGCGCCCCATTCGCCAGTAGCGGCTCGCCCCAGCCCCAGATCTCGCCGGGCCACCCCGAAGGCGTCGAGATGAGTCTCGACGCGGCAGGCACGAGTGCCCGCGCCACGGCGGCCCCAAAACCTTCCGGGCTTCCCCCCGTCTATACCTGCGTATCAAATGGATCTTCCAAATCCGTTTTGTCGTACGCTAGTGTGAAGCTACAAGCGTCCCCATGCTCCGCTGCCCCTCCTGCGCGACCTCGATGCCCGACCCCAGCCGCTTCTGCGCGTCCTGCGGCGCTTCGCTCGCCCAGACAGACTCCTCCGCGGCAACCCTTGCCCTCCCGGAGAGCGCCGGATCGACCAACCCATCCTCATCCTCCAGTTCGCTCGACGAAGGCCGTTTCCCGGCCGGCACCATGCTGGCGAATCGCTACCGCGTGATCGGCCTGCTGGGCCGCGGAGGGATGGGCGAAGTCTACCGCGCCAACGACCTCAAACTGGGCCAGCCCGTCGCCCTCAAGTTCTTGCCCGAATCTACCGCCGGGAATCCGCGTATGCTGGCGCGATTCCATGCCGAGGTGCGAATCGCCCGCCAGGTGTCGCACCCAAATGTCTGCCGCGTATATGATATCGGCGAACTGGAAGGATCTCCGTATATCTCCATGGAGTATGTCGATGGCGAAGACCTCGACTCGCTCCTCCACCGCATCGGCCGCCTCTCCGGCGATAAAGCCATCGAGATGGCGCGCAGCCTCTGCGCCGGCCTGACCGCCGCCCACGACAAGGGCGTCCTCCACCGCGACCTCAAGCCCGCCAACATCATGATCGACGCCCGCGGGCAGGTGCTGATCATGGACTTCGGCCTGGCGGGGCTGGCCGGCCAGATCGCGGACGGCGAAATCCGCAGCGGCACGCCGGCCTACATGGCCCCCGAGCAACTGGCCGGAAAGGAAGTCTCGATCCGCAGCGACATCTACGCGTTGGGCTTGGTGCTCTACGAGATGTTCACAGGCAAGCGCGCCTTCGACGACCCGGCGCGCCGCTCCGCACCTGCCAGCGCGTCCACCCTGGTGAAGGACATCGACCCCGCCGTGGAACGGCTGATCGAGCGGTGCCTCTCCCAGGATCCGGAATTGCGGCCCGCCTCCGCGCGTGCTGTGGCGGCGATGTTGCCGGGAGGCGATCAACTGGCGGCCGCCTTGGCCGCGGGCGTCACACCGTCGCCCGACATGGTGGCCGCAGCCGGCGGAGAGGGCATCCCGCTCCGGTCCGCCGTCGTCTGTCTGGCGTTCCTGCTGGCCGGGTTGGTGCTGTCGATCGTTCTGGGCGGAAAGACCAGCGTCGTCCAGAAGTCGCCGCTCGAAAACTCCACGGAAGCCCTGGCACAGAAGGCGCGCGATCTGATCCAGACCCTGGGGTACCGCGACCGCCCCACCGATCGCGCCTACGGATTCTCCTACAACACCGAGTTCCAACGCTATGCCGAACTGCGCGAGCCGCCGCCAGTCTATGGGGCGCAACTGGCCCACGGCCAACCGCCCTTGATCTTCTTCTGGTACCGCCAAAGCCCGCAATACCTGCAGGCCGTCAACGGCGATTCCCTGGTTTCTCCCGCCGACCCGCCGCCGACCGTCTCCGGGATGGTCGCGCTGAACCTCGACCCGCAGGGCCGGCTGATCTCCTTCAGCGCCGTCCCGCCGCAGTTGGAACCGGTGCCATCCGCGGCCGCCCAGCCGCGCCCCGAGTCCGCCTCCTCACTCTGGAGCGCGCTCTTTTCCGCTGCCGGTCTGGACCCCGCCGCGTTCTCACCGTCGGACCCGCAGTGGCTGCCCCTCCATAGCTTCGACTCGCGGGCGGCCTGGACCGGACAGTATCCGCACGCGCCGGAGATTCCCATGCGGATCGAGGCCGCGTCCTGGCGCGGCAGGCCGGTGTCCTTCCAGGTGATCGGCCCCTGGACGAGGGCTGCCCGCATGCAGCCCTACCAGACCACCACGCGCGCCATGACCGCCCAGTGGTTGTACCTGGTGGTCATGTTGGCGTTGTTCGCGATCGCAGCCCTGCTGGCCTGGCGGCATTTCCACCTGCGCCGGGGCGACGCCCGGGGAGCATCGCGCCTGGCCGCCTTTGTGCTGGGCTGCGCCCTCCTCAACTGGCTCTGCGAAGCCCACCACGTGCCCACCACGCAGGAGTATCGCAGCTTCACCTGGGCCCTCAGCTCAGCGCTCTTCCTGGCGGCTGCATACTGGGTCCTCTACATGGCGCTCGAACCCTACGTGCGGCGCCGTTGGCCGCAAAGCCTGATTTCGTGGAGCCGCCTCCTGGGCGGCCAGTTGCGCGACCCCATGGTGGGCGGCCATCTGCTGATCGGCGTCTGCCTGGGCGTCTGGTTCTCGATCTTCTTCTTTGTCGAGAACCTCTTTCTGGAGCACTACGGCTCCATTCCGGATGGGGTGCGACTGAATGTACTGGTGGATACCCGGCACGAGTTCGGGGAACTCGCGTACTTCCTCTATCAGTCTATAGGAATCGCACTGACTCTGTTCTTCCTGTTCTTTCTCCTGAGGGCGCTGCTCAAACGCCAGTGGCTCGCGGCGGCCGTTTTCGTGGTTCTCTTCGGGTGCACTACCATGCTGTCTAGCGATCATCCGGCGATCGCCGGGACCTTCACCGCGATGCAGGGTGCGCTAGCAATCTACACGCTGATCCGATTCGGAGTGTTGCCGATGGTGGTGGGCATCTTCGTGAGCAGCCTATTGCCGGAATTCCCAGTGACGACGGACTTCTCCAACTGGTACGCCGGCAGCAACATTTTTGCGTTGGCCACAGTTGTGTTGTTGGGCGCCTGGTCCTTCCACACCGCGTTGGCCGGCCGCCGCCTGTTCCGGGAAGGACTGCTGGATAGCTGAGTTGGTGGTGGGGCAGGCGGTCTCCGCCTGCCCACGGACTGAACGCCGGTTCTGGAGAAGGCCATTTCTTGAGCACTGACTCGCTGAAAGTACCACCTTACTGCACGATGCGCGGTTCGGGGCCAGTGGCGCCCAGTAACACTTGGATGTGGTAGGGGCCGAGCCGGACCCGGCGGATAGTCGCATAGGATTCTCGACGATTCTGCTTCACTCACGATGCGCGGCGAAAAGGCGCAGCCATCTCCTCGAGCCCCAGCCGAGGTCAAGTTGGTCAACAGCTCATCTTACCGCCTCCGCCTACTTCCCTGCCCTCGACTGCACATCCGCGAACTTCAGATACTGCTCCCAGTCGTAGGCCGTCACATCGTGCTTGCC
>PMTT01000923.1 GCA_003167275.1 Bryobacterales bacterium
GCAAAGAAATCCAGGCATTGATTGAGCGCCACGGGATGGGAAAAAGCCCTCTTGATTTGGGAAAAGGAAACGCCCTTCGGTGCGATCAGGTTGTGCACGATCCGTACACTGGTCTCCGCCACGATGGGCAGCTCGAAATTCTGCAGGTGATCGTAATTCTCGTGTACCGAGCCCGCCAGGGTGTTCTCGATGGGGACTATGGCGCCCTCCGTCCGTCCCTCTTTCAGGTTGCGGAAGATGTCTTCGAAACGCTCGCATGGCAGCACTTCGACGTTTAGTCCCAGTAGCTTACGGGCGGCCTCCTCACTGAAGGCGCCGCGCGCACCCTGGAATGCGACCGCGCCACTGGCTGTCCGTGCCGACTTCTTGGACTTACTCATTGCGCCTCTCCGTCCCATCTGCGAACCTGGGGGTCGGGCAGGCCGATCAGGTCCAGAACGCGATCGACGCTGTGATCGACGATATCCATAACGGTCTGGGGATGATTGTAAAAACCCGGAATGGGTGGAGCAATTATGGCTCCCATTTCCGCCAGCGCGGTCATGGTTTTTAGATGTCCGGCATGGAGTGGTGTTTCCCGCACCATCAGGACCAGCTTCCGCCTCTCTTTCAGAGTCACGTCCGCAGCGCGAATCAGTAGATTGGAACTGATGCCATAGGCGATGGCCGACATGGTGTGGATGGAGCAGGGAGCGATCACCATGGCATGGGTGGGGAAGGATCCGCTAGCCAGCCGGCTCGAGATATTTCCCATAGGATAGGAAAAATCTGCGAGAGCCTGAGCATCGGCCGCGAGCTTTCCGGTTTCCAGATACAGGGTTTTCTGGCCCGATGTAGTCAAAATCAGGTGAGTCTCTACATCCTTTTGATTTCGAAGGCGTTCCAGCAGGCGCAATCCGTACACTGCCCCGCTTGCTCCCGATATTCCAACAATAATTCTCACGCTGCGCCGCTTTCTGCGCTGTTCCGGTTTCAGAACAGAAACTGTCTTTTCCGCTTGCTGGTATTCTACCTGCGGGATATAATTCCGGCAGCGGTTACAGCGAGGATCATATCATGGACCGTGCAGGGGAAAAGCTGAAGCGCACCCGCGAGCGCCTGAAACTTACATTTCGCGATGTGGAACAGGCGAGCCTTAAAATTGCCGCCCGGCGCGAGAATGACGAGTTTATTATCGCCTTAAGCCGCCTTGCGGACATCGAAAACAAAGGCACGCTTCCCACTATTTATCGGCTATTTACCCTATGCGCAATATACCGCCTGGATTTCGATGAGGTCCTGCGCTGGTACGGAGTTCCGAGGGACCAGGTGGCGACCGAGGCCCTCCAGATCGGTCTGGAGCACACCCATCTCGCCGATTTTCCGTCGGATGGAGCAGCCGGCATTCCTGCTTCGCTCGACTACGAAATCGATCCAAACCAGACCACATTTCTCAGCCCACTCATCCGCCGGTGGGGCAAATTACCCCTGGCTTTTTTTAATGGGATCGATCTGAGGCAGCACCGCTACGGCTTTATCGGGCTCGAAGACTGGTCTATGTATCCGATATTGCAGCCCGGATCGCTGGTGCTTCTGGATGAACGCAAAAGGAAAATCGCGTCGGAAGGGTGGACAAATGAATTCGACCGGCCGATTTATTTCCTGGAGCGCCGGGATGGATATGAATGCGGCTGGTGCATGCTGGCGGAGGACCGTCTGGTGGTCCAACCCCATCCCGCCTCGCAGGCGCAAGTACGGTTTTACGGATACCCGGGCGATGTCGACGTAATTGGTCAGGTGGTTGGTGTGGCTATGCTTCTGGAGCCCCGTAAACGCCGCCATCCCCATAGCGCATCAACTCCACTAATGTCTCCAGATCCGTAAGGTAGAGTTGTCGCTCCACGTCGCGGGCTGTAGGCGGGACCAGGTTGCGGTACTGCTGTAATAAGTGTTTCCGGTCGCCCGTGTCCCTTACGTACTGGTCCAGATCGGTCTTCTGCTCCTCCAGGCTGAACCCGATCCATTGGGAAAATACCTGGTGATGGCTATGGCATAGCGTCCGGTCGGCATCCTCCAGACCCACCATAGCGGTCAGGGAAGCGTGCACGTAACGGTTGGTGGTCGAATCCCGCAGCGATGCCAGGTAGACCAGCCGCCCGAACACCGTGGGAATCTGCGAAAGAGTCTTACGCCAAAGCTCCCCCACCGGTTCTCTTGCCTGCCTCGACTTGGAGATGACTTCCAGGCTGCGATCTCCCTCCGGTCTCGACCCGGATTCATGGACTTGGGTGAATCCCTTATATCGGTCCTTCCAGTCCTGACCAGCGCCCGACCTTAGCCTGATTCTAACGCACAGCGGGTGAGAGCGCTTCCAATGTAGTGGAACCCATCACTTAGACCTTGAGTACTGGACCTGTTCTATTTTCAGAATATTTTTGGGAAAATCCCTTACTACCGTATGGTTCCGTCTAGTATAGTACCCAGCAAACTGTCATAACGTTAACAGAAAAGGAAAAGGACATTCGACAATGAAAAAGCTCGTGTTGCTGGCCCTCATCGCGATTTCGTTCCTGGCTGCGCGGCCCGTTAAGGTCGACAACCCGTTGCCGACGTGCAACCCCTGCCCCTTCGTGCGCTAGTTTCCGAAGGTGAACAGAATACTCGCGCGGCCCTGGTGTTAGAATCGACGCAGTATAAGGATTTCAATGTCGGGCGCCGCGCTGGTTTCCAGCATTCAGTGGGTCGCGCTCTTAGGCTCCCTCCTAACGGCGGCTAAACTCTATTGGTCCGGTCTTTATCGCCGGTATCGGGTTTTCTTCGCCTATTTTCTCTTTCGGGTTCCGAACGCTCTGGTCCCGCTTCTGGTTAAACACGATTCCCCTGTCTACTTCTATGTCTGGATCCTCACCGAGCCGCTGATCTGGATGTTTTATATCTGGGTGGTTTTGGAACTGTGCGGGTTAGTGCTGGAACGTCACGGCGGACTTTACACCCTTGGGAAGTGGGCGATGTCATTGGGAATGACAGTTTCCGTAACCATTTCGGTCCTCAGCGTTCTTGCCAAATTCAAGGCGGCCACACCGCAACAGTCGGTGGTAACCCTCAATACCTCTTTAATCTGGTATTTCTACGCGGCCGACCGCGGCGTCACGTTTTGCCTGGCAATTTTCCTGCTGCTCATGCTGCTGCTACTGAGCCGATATCCGGTACGGCTAAGCCGGAATGTAGTTCTGCACACTACGCTGTACACCATATACTTCTTGAGCAGCACCCTGGGCATGATGCTGGCGACCATATTTGGTCCGCATCGGTTTGACACAATCGGCACGGGACTGATGGCCGTTTCCGCCCTCTGCATCGTGGCGTGGTTCGTCTTCCTTAACCCCAAGGGGGAGGAAGTGCGCGTGAACATCCCCCATTTCACGCCCGAAAACGAACACCGGATTCTGTTTCACCTGGACTCGCTGAACTCCACCCTTCTTAAGGCCGCTCGCCAAGAAATCATCCGAAACTAGGGGTTTATCCTTGTTAATGTAGTACCCCTATTACTAGCACTACCCTTGCAATTGGTGTGGTATTACCCGTATTCTCGAAGAGGCGAAGAAAGAATCCGTTGATGGAATTAGTGATCGGCATCTCCGTAGTTACGTGCTTGGCGTTGGGCTTGGCATTGCCTCTGCTGCTACGCAAAGTGGCGGTCTCAGGCGCCCGTTTGCCCCTGACCGCCGAATGGATCGACGAACTCTCGATCGAACGCTACCGGCCCATGATTCGGCTCCTGGATGGCGAAGATCTGGAATTCCTTCGTTCCCAGCCCGGCTTTACACCTAAGATGGCAACCAAACTTCGCATTCAGCGCTGCCAGATATTCCGGGAATATCTGAGTTGTTTGAATGCCGATTTTGCGCGCGTAAGCGCCGCCATAAAGGTGCTGATGTTGCAGTCCAGGAATGACCGGCCCGATTTGGCTGCGGCGCTGGTTCGCCATCAAGCGACCTTCATTTGGGGTAGGGCCATGGTTCAGTGCCGCCTGGTTCTTTATCGCTGGGGATTGTGCGGAGTGGACGTGACCAACCTGGTTCAGATTTTCGATACGATGCGCCTCGAGTTGCGCACGCTGGTACCGGCTGCCCTGCCCATGGGCGCCTGAAGCTGGCCTGGAATCCTCGCAGATTGGTCCGCGGCTGGGAACATTCACAGCCGTTTTAATATTTCTTTGGCTTCCTTTAATTGCGGAAATTTCTTTTCCGCTTCCCGGAATTCCTTCGTATGCACCCTGCGCCGCGACCCATGGTGATCCACGGGATACCGCAGGTGCAGCATTTCGTGGAACATGACATATTCCAGTCCCAGCACCGGGGCTCGTGCCTGATCGAAGATGCGGCTGATGATGATGGCATTATGGGACGGGTCGAAATGGCCCAGCATGCTGCGAGACGCCTGGCGGCTCCATCCCAATTGCGGTCTGCCCATCAGCCCGTCGAAGAACCGGACATTCAACGCCTCGAAGATTTCCTGCAGATTGCGGTGCTCGCCTTGCGGCCCGGAAATGAATTTTCGCCCCCGGATCTGCTTCACCACCTGTGCCTGACGTCGAAAATCACGCCGGTTCAAGTAAAGGCGGTAGCGGTAAGTATGCAGGCGGGCGACCGGTTTCCGGTACAATTTTGAAATCAGGATGAAGGCCAGTGCCTCCATGACGGGCGCCGGCGCACCGGCCAGGAGGTCGGAAATGCGCACATGCAACCGGCCATTTTCCAGCCGGATGAAACTATCGGCGTTGGCAAACCGGCAGAACTCCACGCGCAATTCCGGCATGGCGGTACGAGGCTTGACCTGGCGGAATACCCGCTCATAGATCTCCTCCGGCGTCTCGAAAAACAGAGACGTCTGGAGTCCACCGAGATCGAGCATCCCGTCGCCATCTGGCATCTTCCCTCATCTTAGCTCGCCCCGAGCCTGTGCCTGGCAGTTGCAGATGAGTTACTCTGAATCTTTAAAGGAAACGAAGACTTTGCTCAAGGCGAAAATCACCGCGCTCGGTTGCTACACCCCGCCCGGCGTACTCACCAACCAGGATTTGGAAAAGCTGGTCGAGACCAATGACGAGTGGATCATGGAACGCGTCGGGATACGGGAACGGCACATCGCGGATCCCGGAATGGCTACGTCCGACATGGCGATCATGGCCGCCCGATGCGCCCTCTCCCAGCGTGGTGTAGATCCAGCCGAACTCAACACGATCATTATTTGCACGGTCACGCCCGATATGTTCTTTCCCTCCACGGCCTGCCTCGTGCAGAATGGGCTGGGAGCGCGGGGAGCTTGGGGATTCGATCTCAGCGCGGCCTGCTCGGGATTCGTTTACGGGTTGACCACGGGTGCGCACCTGGTGGCCGCCGGCACCCACCAGAAGGTCCTGGTTATCGGCGCCGATACCATGAGCCGGATCATCGATTATACCGACCGCGCCACCTGTGTCCTTTTCGGCGACGGCGCCGGAGCCATGCTGCTGGAGCCCGCGGAGAATGGCGACAGCGATTACGGATACATCGATTTCCTGGGAGAAGTGGATGGCTCGGGCGGCGACTTCCTCAAAATGCCCGCCGGCGGCAGCCGCATGCCCGCCAGCCATGAGACCGTGGACCGCCGTCTGCACTACGTCCACCAGGAAGGCCAGCAGGTGTTCAAGTACGCCGTCCGTAAGATGTTCGAGGTTTGCCGCGACCTGCTCCACCGCAACGGCCTCACCCGGGACGACGTGGCCGTGATGATTCCGCACCAGGCCAACATCCGCATCATCAACGCCGCCGCCGAGCGCTTGGGCATGCCGCCGGAGAAGGTCCTGATCAATATCGAGCGCTACGGCAACACCACGTCCGGAACCATCCCGCTAGCCACTCGCGACGCCATCCATCAGGGAAAGCTTAAGAAGGGCGACATTGTACTATTCGCCGCCGTGGGAGCGGGCTACACCGTGGGGGCCAGCCTCTGGCGCTGGGCATTTTAGGTGCACTGACCGGTTGGGGCAGGACATCGGGGTCGCCAGCTTACGCAGGCCTACTTGGCCTGGAGCAGCGAGACCCCGTTTTCGTTGTCCTTGCGGATCAACGGTGGGCCCGAATACTTCAGGATCGTCACTTCCGCGAGATACAGCACCCGGCAGCCTTTTTCGAGATGTCCCCCAATGGCCTCCTTCCCGAGGCTTGAAAGTGTGATGTGGATGTGCGGCTCTCCCGCGGCGATAATCCCCCCGGCGTTCAGGATCTCGTAGGGACCTTTCACCGTCTTGTACGCATTCTTGGGCTTCGCCGCCGTCGAGGTCACGTAGTGGTACGTGCACTCCTGCACGGAGCCCGAGGTCACCAGGACCTCGCCGTCCTGAACGTTCTTCTCCTTAATAACGTCCACGATGGATTCGAGCAGGAGCGCGTCCCGGTCCAGCAGGACGCGATAGACCTCCTGGACTTGTGCGACGCCGAAGGTCCGGACATTGGGGTCGGCCGCCCGGCCTGGCGTCGCGATCAGGAGCGCTGCCACCAATGCGGCGCAACAGGCGAAGTAGTTCGATTGCATCTGATTGTGTGCCTCTGGTTCAGAGTAGCCCAACTTGGGCATGCTCTGGCGCTTCGCCAGCACTAGCTCGCCATGGAATCACAAAGTCCGAGATGGGCCGGCTGATTGGCCAAAGCGATACCTGGAAAAAGGGAACTATAGTTCCCAAAATCGGACCTCGCCGATCTCTAAGCCCTTTGTGTTCAATAAATCGATCCGGGGAAAATGGGAACTATCGTTCCCATTTCCTGTGGGTTTCAGGCTCCCTACCTAGCGAGGCGCTATCCTCAAGGTAGTGGCCACCGTCCTCCAGTCGATCTATCGCCAGCGTTGTCCCCGATGCCGTACGGGGCCGATTTTCCGCTTGCCGCTCTGGCGCGGATTCCTCTCGATGTATGAAAAATGTCCCGTTTGCGGTCTGAAGTTCGAGCGTGAGCCGGGGTACTTTCTGGGTGCGATGTACTTCAGCTACATACTCTCCATTCCGCCCGGCCTGGCCATCGTCTTGTTGATCTGGCGCCTCACCCACTGGCAATTCGATGTCGTGATGCTGTGCGCCTTCATCGGATACCTGCCGCTCGTCCCGGCAGTGACCCGCTGGGCGCGGGTGATCTGGATGTATGTGGATCGCCACTTCGACCCGGATTGACGTGGGGCATGCTTTAGCTTGCCCAGCAAAACCAAAACGCGAAAACGTTGGCAAGCTAAAGCATACCCTACTTGTCCAGCAGTTGCCTCAGGGTATTGAGTGCGGCGATCTGCTCCGGATTGTGCGTCTGGGACCGCCCCTTCTCGATCAGCAGCCTCGCCTGTGCGATGTCGCCCAACCGGTAGTGCGCTTCGGCCAGATTGTAGAAGTAGCGGAAAGCGTTCTCGGGACCCAAATGCTTGACGGCGTGAAACTCCGCCAGCGCCTCGCGGTAGCTCCCGGTCCGGACCAAGGTCAGCGCCAGCTCAAAGTGGGCGTCATCCAGCGCGGGGTCGAGACGGACAGCCGTCTTCAGCGCCTCCGCGGCATCGCCGGTGCGGTTCGACAGGTTTAAGACCCGGGCGTACTTCACGTACATGCGCGGATCGTTCGAGCCCAGGCCGGCCGCCCGGACGAAGTGCGGCAGGGCCTCGCTGTTCCTTCGTTCCCTTGCCAGAAACTCCGCCCACCCCTGCTCGATCTCCCACCGATTCTCGTAATCGTGGGACAGCGCCTTGTATGCCGCCAGGGCCTGGTCGAGCCTGGTGCGGTCGTTGGAAAGAAGCTCCGCCAGCGCGAGCCGCGCCAGCATGGCTGAGCCCGCCTCGATCCGCGGCTCTTCTTCCTCCGCCGGCAACTGGACGTCGAAAACCGCGGCGTTGAAGCGGCTGCCGTCGAACCAGGCCTTGAGATCCTCCTGTACCTTCGCGATCGGCTTGCCATAAGCCTTCTGAAATGCGGCGACGGAGTCGCCATCCTTCAGGCTATCCATCATGGCGCGGAGCTTGGGGCTGTAGCGTTCGTCGAGGGTCAGCATGTGGACCAGCGCCCAGCTTTCGGCGTAGAACATCTCCGCGCGTCCCTTCTGGCTATAGAGCGGAGAATTGGCGCCCGCCGAAACCAGCGCCCGGAGATCGATCCAGGGATCCCGGGCGAGGGTGCGGATGCGGCCGGGTATGACCTTGCCGACCACGATCTTCGACCCGTCCGCCTCCAGGCTGGAGTAGAGCTCGGCCAAGCCCTCGTTGAGCCACGGGGGCACCTCCAGCCTGGTTTGCCGGAGGAGCAGGTGGGTGTACTCATGGATGGCCGTCGGGTAGAGGTCGGTGGACGGGTTCTTCATGACGATGTAATCGTGTTCGACCCCGGGTTCGAAGAAGGCGGTCGCAACCTCGATGGGGCGATAGGGCAGGTACTCCTTATCGAAGCGGAAGGAGACGATGCGGACGGGCAGGGAGGCAGTCCCATCCAGGGCGAAGGCCTGTTGGAAGAAGCTGTGGACCTGTTCGAGGTAGTGGATCAGGTCGCGTCCGGTGCGCTCGCCGGCGGTGGTGAAGAGCTCGAAATTGGCGGAGCGGATCCGGACCCAGGGATCGTGCGGGGCGGCCTGGAGCCCCACGGACAGTAGAACCAGGACGAGGCTTGGGCTACTGCGTGACATAGATTCGAAATGGCAACGACGTCTGGCCCCCGGCCTGCACGGTGAACTCCAGGTACGGCTCCCCGGAGAAGAACACCTGGCAGCCCCCGTTTTGGGAGCAGGGCAGCAGGGGAAGCCGAAAATTCATCTGGAAGACTCCCCCAATCAGCCCGGGGGAGGTCCCACCGTATAACACCTCTACCGCATCTCCCTGCGCCAGAGCGAAGGATGTGGCTGTGACTTCGCAACAGTGCAGGTCCTGTGCGGTGGCGATCACCTGGCCCTCCTCGCCGTATAGCGGCGACTCGAAGCCCACGCCCGTCAACCAGACCGCGACGACGGAACCATCCTGCGCCGGATTCGAGGAGGAGTTGAGTGTGCCGTCCTGATTGAGCGCGGCCGCGTAGCCATCGGGGTTGCGAAAGACTTCCGGTTCGGCGGCACTCACGGCTGCCGGGAAATCGGGGCCGGTGACCCCCTTGGAAACTACATGAACCGCGGCCAAGGACGGGGAAGCCAGAAGGGAACTGGTCCCGACGCTTGTTAGCGGTCCCGGCACACCAAACGGGATGATCGCGTTGATCTGCGAATCGGAAGCGTAGATCACCGGTGCGTTCACGCCGCCGATGGAAACCTGCACGGCTGCCGCGCCAGGCGTCGCCGGGCCGATGTGGGGACCATAGATCGCCACGATCTCACCCGGTACGACGCGGCCCGTCGCGGGGCCGGCCGCGGCATTGGCGATTCCGAAGATCCGCGACACCGGGGTCTGCGCCGGCGCGATGGTGGAGACCAGTCCGCTCGGACCGGCGACATGCACCAGTCCCGCTCCATCTACGGAAACCGACTGCGCGGCCGTGTCGTTGGGATAGCGCGCGGCGTAGGGCAGGGCGGAGCCGGTGGAATTCAGTTCAACCAGAAAGTCACCGCCCTGGGACCATCCTTGTGAGTTGGGAAAGTCCGCGGAGGCAGTGGTGCCCGCGACCCAAACGTTGCCGGAGGGGTCGAGCGCCACAGAATTGGCCACGTCCACATCGTTGCCGCCGATGTACGTCCCCCAGACCACGCCGGTGCCGCTGGGGTTGAGTTTCACGACGAATGCGTCGGGCGGGGGCGACGGGTACGGCTGCGGACTGGCGGAGCCGTCGTAAGTTGTCTGGTAAGCCCCCTTGGTGGCGGGGAACAGGGGGTCAAACGTGGAGCCGGCGATGAAGGCGTCTCCACCGGCATCCACCGCGATTGCGTGGGCGGTGTTCGCGGGATTGGTGAACGGAACAAACGGGTAATAGGTGGGCCCAATGTAGGTGAGATAGGAAAGCGCCGTCCCCGCGGCATTCACGTTGGCGACGAACGCTCCGGTGCCTGTGATAAGCAGTGCGCCGGCGGTGGTGGGCAGGTCGTAAGTATCGGTGTTGCCGGCGATGTACGCGGCGCCGGAAGAGTCCACCGCAACGGCCACGCCGATGGTGTTCCGTTGGCTCAGGAAGCAAGTGCTGCCGCCGCCGCAGTTCTTGCCGTGACCGACCAGGAGGGCCGAATACACAATGCGGTCGCCCGCGGCGGAGATCTTGGTCAGGAACGCGCCGGAAGCTGCCTCAAAGACGCCCTGCGTGGCGGGCCCGGCGGGCAAGCCCGCGGTCACGGGAAAAGTGGGCGAAGAGGTGCTCCCGGTGATGTAGGCATTCCCCGCGGAGTCCACCGCCAGCGCGGTCACTGCGGCCGGAAAATAAGTGGAATAGAGCACCTGGCTGGCATCCGGACTGAACTTCGCCAGGAAGCCCGGGCCGGGCGTGGACTGAAACGCATTATGAATGGGAAAGTTCGGCGAGGATGTGGCGCCCGCGACGTAAATGTTGCCGGCGGGGTCCAAGGCTAGGTCGCTGGGCGCGTCGGTGCCCTTACCGCTGAGGGTGGCGAACAGGACGATCTTGCCGGTCCCGTCCAGCTTCATCACGAAGATCTCGGAGGACTGGCTCGCCAGAGCGCGGCTCCCGGCGATGTAGGTATTGCCCGTGGAATCGGCGATCGCGCGGGTGATGTGGTACGCGTTGGCGTCGCCGATATACGTGCTGTATTCGGCTGCCGCCAGGGTTCCGGCTGTCAAAAGCACGGCCGCCAGCATATAGGATCTCACTCTCCGATTTTAACGCTCCGGTCCTGTTGCGGCACGGACAATCCGGACGGCGTGGGTTCCAACAGTATCCCGGAGATTTCGGTGTAGAGCCGTTGGGTCAACTCCACGCGGTCGGAGATTTTCAGCCCTTGTGTGGGAATGGGGTCGCCGATCCGCACGGTCACCCGGCCGCTGCGGATGTGAATCGAATCCATCGGCAGCAACGGCCGCATTCCCACGATGGCGATGGGCACGATCGGTACGCCCGCCTTGATGGCGATGTAGGCTGCGCCTTCCTTGAACTCGCGCAGTCCTTCGGGCGCGCGGCCGCCTTCGGGGAAGAGCAGTACGGAAATTTGCCGATCGGCGATGATGCGCGCGCCTTCGGTCATGCTCTTGAGGGAGGCGCGGGGACTGGAGCGGTCCACCGGAATGTGACCGGCCCGGCGGAGGTGCGTGCCCAGAAACGGGATCTTGTAGAGCACCAGCTTGGCGAAGAAGCGGAACTGATGCTGGAGCGCCGAGAGGATCGCCGGAATATCCATGAGGCTGGCATGATTCGCGACAAAGACGTAGGTGGCGTTGGGGTCGAGTTTTTCGAGGCCCTCGGTACGCACGCGGATGAAGCTGACGGCCAGCAGGATTTTCCCCCATATGCGGGCGAGGTGATGCTGCGAGCGGCCGGTGCGGTCAAAGAGGGAGGCGACGATCGAGAGGGTGCCCAACACGACGGTGGAGAGCAGGATCAGCGGGGTGGAGAAGAGCAGGGACCGGAGAAGACTCATCGTTTGCCCCAATGATAGCAAGGGCATGGCATTCCGGCGGGCGCGTTGCGCGCCCGCCACGGGGCAGGAAATCCTCGGCCAAGCGATTGGGATGGGGCGTGCGGCTCGAAGACGTGCTAATCGAAGCGCTTGGCTTTCCTCAAGAAAACCCATCCCAACCCTGCTAATAGCAGAGCGAATCCAGCCAGAGCCGCTGGCGACATCACTGGAATTGAGACAATGGGTGCGGGTGCGGCAATGTCAATGAAGGTGACAATCGTTTGCCCGCCGGCAAGGACCGTCACGGTGGCTGTGCCCGCGCCGAGATTACTGCCGACCAGCAACGCGGCGCTGGGCAACGTGCCAATGCCTGACACCACGGTAGAGGCCGGAACCGTTTCCGCGATCACCGCGAGGCCGGCAGGGACCGTAACGGGCGTTCCGCAAGAGCCGCCTGGCGCAGCACCGGCAGGAACGGTGACCGGTGTTCCAGCAACGTTGAAGGAGAAGTTCGTGCCCACGGCGATCCCGGCGCCGGCGACTTTGCAAACCTGAACAAAGCCGTTGGTTACAACGGGTGTGACTGAGTCAATGAAGGTGACAATCGTTTGCCCGCCGGCAAGGACCGTCACGGTGGCTGTGCCCGTGGCGAGATTACTGCTGACCAGCAACGCGGCGCTGGGCAACGTGCTGACGCCTGCCACCAGCGTAGAGGCCGGAATCGTCTCCGTGATCACCGCGTTGCCGACTGGGACGGTAACTGGCGCTCCGCAAGAGCCGGCTGGCGCAGGCCCGGCAGGAACGGTGACCGGTGTTCCAGCAACGGTGAAGGAGAAGTTCGTGCCCACGGCGACTCCGGCGCCGGCGACTTTGCAAACCTGAACAAAGCCGGTGTTTGGGAGGACGGGTGTGGCTACGTCAATGAAGGTGACAATCGTTTGCCCGCCGGCAAGGACCGTCACGGTGGCTGTGCCCGTGGCGAGATTACTGCTGCCCAACAACCCGGCGCTGGGCAACGTGCTGACGCCTGCCACCAGGGTACCGGCCAGAATCGTTTCCGTGATCACTGCAGGGCCGGCTGGGACCGTAACTGGCGTGGCGCAAGAGCCGCCTGGCGCAGCACCGGCAGGAACGGTGACCGGTGTTCCAGCAACGGTGAAGGAGAAGTTCGTGCCCACGGTGATTCCGGCGCCGGCGACTTTGCAAACCTGAACAAAGCCGTTGATTGGGACAACGGGTGTGGCTACGTCAACGAAGGTGACAATCGTTTGCCCGCCGGCAAGGACCGTCACGGTGGCTGTGCCCGTGCCGAGATTACTGCCGACCAACAACCCGGGGTTGGGCAACGTGCTGACGCCTGCCACCAGGGTACCGGCCAGAATCGTTTCCGTGATCACCGCGTTGCCGGCAGGGACCGTAACGGGCGTGCCGCAAGAGCCGCCTGGCGCAGGCCCGGCAGGAACGGTGACCGGTGTTCCAGCAACGGTGAAGGAGAAGTTCGTGCCCGCGGCGACTCCGGCGCCGGCGACTTTGCAAACCTGAACAAAGCCGTTGGTTACAACGGGTATGGCTGCGTCGATGAAGGTGACAATCGTTTGCCC
>PMTT01000733.1 GCA_003167275.1 Bryobacterales bacterium
AGGGCCCATGGAGACAGACACGAATGTCCGCGCCACGGTTCACGAAGGCTATCCTACAATTAGGTATGCGGGGAAAGTGGGCTTGGCTATCCTTGTTGGCGGTGTGTGCCGGCGTGGGCGGCGGAGCGCTCTCCCTGCGACATCGGCGCCTGGCGTCTGAACTGCCGGACCGAAACCGCGCAGCCGTCATCGCCACACCGGAGATCTCGCTCAACGGGACCATCCGCCCCCAACACATCGCCGGCGTTGGATCCAAGATCGAGGGCAACATCGAAGCCTTCATGGCCAATGTGGGCGACGAAGTGTTCCAGGGCCAGGTGCTGGCGCGCATTGGCGCGGCGGGGCTCGAAAGCGAGCGCGAAGCGGCCGCGCACGCCGTGGAGTACGAGCAGGACCAGGTGAGCCGGGCCGAGGCTGGGATCAATTCGGCCCGAATGGAAGCATCGCGCGCCGCTGCCGACGAGGCTCGCGCGCGGATGACGCTCGACCGCGCCGGGAAAGTCTATGCGCGCCAGAAGACGCTCCACGACGCCGGCGCTACCCCGCGCCTGACCTTCGAGAAGGCGGAGCAGGAATTCGAGGCCGCCCAGCAGGGATACGCCATCATGGAGAAGGGCGCGCAAGCTGCGAACAGCAACGTCCAAAGCGCCATGGATGCAATGACCGCAGCGAAGAAGGTACTGGCCGAGAAGAGCCAGCAACTGGAGGATGCCCAGGGAGCGTTCGAATCGGCCGAGGTGCGGTCGCCGGTGGACGGCCTGATCGTGGGCCGCAAGGGCGAATTGGGCAAGCCCGTCGAGGAGTCGGGCGATCAACTGTTCCAGATCGCGACGGATGTGTATGCGCTGGAAGTGCCGGTCGAGCCACAACCCGACGTGCTCAAGCGGCTCCGGCCGGGACAACCCGCGATGGTGGTGGTTCTCGACCTGCAAACCGGCGGCATGCCAGGAAGCGTCAAGGAGATCAAAGACAACCAGGCGATCATCGAATTCTCGAGCACCCTGCCGGCCATCCGTCCGGGAATGCGCGCGGACGTGCGGCTGAAGGTGGAGTAATGGGCGCTCGCGAACGGCGGGTCAGATTGGGCAACGGAATCGCCCACGCGCGGGCACTGGGCAGGCGGCGACTGCCTGCCCCACTCCGCGTTATCCTTGAGGGTATGAATCGGCGCAACTTCCTGAAGTCTGCCGCGGCGGCAGGCGTGGTTTTGGATCCTCTCGCCCGGCTGCGCGGCGCGGACTCGGCCATTCCCGATTACCAGAAGCCAGTCTTCAACCTGCACAAGCTGTTTGACGCTCCCGTCAAAATCGCTTCCATCGAGCTGCTGCAATCCGGCAGAGTCTTTTTGCTCCGCACACGGTCCACGGACGGCGCCGAAGGCATCGTGCAGACCAAGGACATCGAAGACTACATCCCGATCCTGATGCATCGCGTGATTCCCCACTTCGTGGGTAAGGACGCGCGCGACCTGGAGAACCTGGTGGACGATGTCTACCTCACCAATTCCAACTACAAGCTGGCCGGCCAGGCGTTCTGGTGTCCCGTGGCCTACGTGGAGCAGAGCCTCTTCGACTTGATGGGCAAAGCCCTGCACAAGCCCGCCGGTGAGTTGATGGGAGGCGTGCTCCGCAAAGAGATTCCCGTGTATCTGTCGGGGTCGGGCCGCGATACCACGGCGGAAGAGGAGGTCGAGGTCTATGTCCGCGGTGTGGAGGCGACCGGCGCCAAGGCGGTGAAGTTCAAGATCGGCGGGCGGATGAACGACGACGATGCGTTTCACGCGCGCACGGACAAGTTGTTGGAACTGGCGCAAAAGAAACTGGGCGGCAAGGTGACGCTCATGGCGGATGCCAACGGGTCCTACAACGCGGCCAAGGCGATCGAGATCGGCAAGCGGCTCGAACAGATGAAGTACCTGTGGTTCGAAGAGCCGTGCCCGTGGGAAGAGCTGAGCGAGACCAAGAAGGTGGCGGACGCTCTGGACATGAAGGTCGCGTTTGGCGAGCAGGATTCCAGCCTTTGGCTGTTCCAGTGGATGATTGAGAATAAAGTGATCGACGTGGTGCAGCCCGACTTGAACTACAATGGCGGCTTCATACGGGCCGCGCGTGTGGCGAGGATGGCGCGCAAGGCCAACAACATGTGGATCTGCCCGCACAACACGCAGACGGGCGCGGCTTCCGTGAACATTCTGCAGTTTGCTTCGTCGACGCCCAACATCGGGCCGTGGATGGAGTACGTATCGCGCGGTCCTGCGAAGAAGGAATCGTGGTATTCGCCGAACTTCGAGATCAAGAACGGGGTGATTCCGGTACCGCCGGGTCCGGGCATGGGCCTGGAGTTCGACCCCGATTATCTGAAGAAGGCTACCGTGGTGAAACTGTAGGAAGCTATTGGGAGCCGGCCTTTCGAGCCAACTCGGCATCGATCAGCAGTTTGAGCTGCGCGAAATTCACCATGCCTCCGATCCGGATGCCGTCGATGACGAAGCTGGGTGTCGTCGCCAACCCAAGCCGTTTGGCGATCGCCAGATCGCTGTCCACCTGCCCCACACCGCCTTTCGCAACGCAGGCCTTCAGCTTGCCTTGGTCTGCGCCCTCCGTGACTTTGTTCGTCCGGGCGCCGGCAAAGAATTGGTCGTGGGCCTGCCAAAACAGGCCCTGGAGTCCCATGCACTCCGCCACCACCGCTTTCTGCTTCGCCTCGGAGTGAATGTCCAGGGGAAGGTTCTTGTACACCAGCCTCACCTGGGTTGGGTAGGCGGCCAGAACCTTCTTTACCGCAGGCTCGTTTTGGCGGCAGTACGGACAGTCGTAGTCGCTGAACTCCACGATGGTCACCGGGGCATCGGCGGGGCCCAGGAAGGGCGACTTGCCTATGGCGAGTCCAAACCTCTGCTTTTTGAGCTGCTGGTCTAGCCAGGGGTGGGGAGTCTGAGCGATCGACATCACGGCCGCCATTTGCAGCACGCCAAGAAGAGAGAAGAAGATTGGTCGAGTTCTGGCCATTTTAGTCGTACCTCCTCCGTATTCTTTCATTGTTTGCCAGGGGCGGCGGCCGGGAACGGCGGCCATGAGCCGGTTCACTACCAATACGCGGGAAATGCCGTTGAAACCCATCACACCTCCAAACGACTTAAGATGGGACTTGCGGAACTCAGACGGAGACGACAGCCACAGCCTCTCCGCAGCAGCCGGCGAGATGCTGCCGCTGATCTACGGGGAATTGCGGCGCCTCGCGCATGCCTACCTTCGCCGCGAACGAAGCGACCACACCCTCCAGCCCACGGCCTTGGTTCATGAGGCCTACGTCCGGCTGGCGGCACAGCACAACCTGGATTGGGAGAACCGCATCCAGGTGATGGCCCTGGCGGCTTCCATGATGCGCCGCGTGCTGCTGGATTACGCCAATGCGCGAAAAGCGGCGAAACGGCCCGCGAGCGGCGTCCGTGTCCCGTTTCCCGAGGCAGCCGCCGAGGTTTCCGATCAGGTCGATTTCCTGGATTTACACTCCGCTCTGGATGCCTTGGCGCAGTTGGATGAGCGGCAGTCGCGGGTAGTCGAAATGCGCTTCTTCGGCGGCATGTCCACGGAAGAGATTGCCGGAGCCGCGGGGATTTCGTCCGCAACCGTGGAGCGCGAGCTCCGCACCGCACGGGTCTGGCTTCTGCGGCGATTGGCAGGCGGGCAAGACGAAGGCCGGCGACAGTCCTGAGTCGCCAAGAGAGCGACGGCGGAATTGCCCTATGCCCCTTGGAGGGCCGAATCAAGATCTGCAATTAGATCCTCACTATCCTCGATGCCGACGGAAATTCGCACCAGATCGGGAGTAATTCCCATCGTGGCGAGCACATCGGGAGATACGGAAGCATGCGTCATCGTGACAGGGTGTTCGATGAGCGACTCCACACCGCCTAGCGACTCCGCCAGCGTAAACAGCCGGACTGACTCCAGCAGACGAAAGGCCGCCGCCTGGCCTTCTTTCAGCCGAAAGGAGAATGTCCCACCATAGCCGAGCATCTGCCGGGTTGCCAGGGAATGTTGCGGATGCGATTCCAATCCAGGGTGAAGAACAGCCGCAACCTTCGGATGGGACTCGAGCCACCGGGCCACCGCGAGGGCGTTGCGATTGTGCTCCTCCATGCGCAAGGCCAGCGTCTTGATGCCGCGGAGCACGAGAAAGCAATCCTGCGGGCCCGCATAGATGGGCGTCATGACAGCGCCCATGTGGTCGGCGGACGAGTGGCCGGAGTGAACAGCGAGCGTCTTGAATTTCATCGAAAGTTCAGAATTACACGATTCCTTCGAACAATATCGAGGTCAAATAGCGTTCCCCGGAATCCGGCAGTACCACCACGATGGTCTGGCCGCGGAACTCCGGATCGCGTGCCAACCGGATGGCGACGGCGGCCGCGGCCCCGCTGGAAATTCCGGAGAGGATACCTTCCTCGCGAGCCAGCCGTCGTGCCACCTCTACCGCCTCTTCGTTGGAAACCAGCTCTACCCGGTCCACCACGGTCAGGTCCAGCGTGCCAGGGATGATGCCGGCGCCGATTCCCTGAATTTTGTGCGGACCAGGTTTCAGCGCTTCGCCGCGCAGATGTTGCGTAATCACCGGGCTGGCCGCGGGCTCGACTCCCACGGCGACAATTGCCTTGCCCTTCACATTCTTGATGTAGCGCGCCACGCCGCTGATGGTTCCGCCGGTCCCGATTCCGCTGACTAAAACGTCTACCTGGCCGTCGGTGTCATCCCAAATCTCTGGCCCGGTGGTCTTGAAATGGATGTCCGGATTGGCGGGGTTTTCGAACTGTTGCAGCAGCACGTAGTGACTGGGGTCAGAGCGATAGATTTCGTCGGCTTTCGCGATGGCGCCCTTCATGCCGAGGCCCCCTTCGGTCAGCACCAGGCGCGCGCCGAATGCCGCCAGCACCTTGCGCCGTTCCAGTGACATGGTTTCCGGCATAGTTAGCGTAATGGCGTAGCCCTTGGCCGCGGCCACGAAAGCCAGGGCGATTCCGGTGTTCCCGCTGGTTGGCTCAATCAATTCCTTTCCCGGAGTGAGAACGCCGCGCGCTTCGCCATCCCACACCATCGATGCGCCAATCCGGCACTTCACGGAATAGGCGGGGTTACGACCTTCGATCTTGGCAAGGACCGTGGCTTGATTGCCGTCGACGATCCGGTTCAGTTTCACCAGCGGTGTCCTGCCGATACTCAAGACGTTGTCATCAAATCTCATGGTGGACCTCACATATCAGGATTATCAGGCTATAATATCCTATACTAGATCGAGTAGCGGGAGATTGCAAATCGCGAAAGCGGCCAGTTCCTCACCAGTCAACACCGCTCCCTTACGGTCGCGGCTCGGTAACTCACGCTGAATCAGCAACAATCGCAACCGAGCCGCGACCGTGAGGGAGCGGTTGCCCGCTTGGGCCGCGGAATCCCCAAAACGGTTACGCACCCAACGCTTGACAAAAATCCCCATACACCCTAAAGTAGATGGAGAATGGTACGTATGCAAGCAAGCGTGCATTTCTTGAGCCTGGGCCTTCCCCCTTTAGCGGCGATGCCGCTCTCTTGCTGTTGTCGCTGTCGCTGATTCCATCCTTTCTGCTATCGCCCGGACCGGTCGTTCCCAAGGTCCGGATTTAAAGACTTGAGGAGGATTTCCATGCAAGCGACGACGATTAGTTTCTTGAATACTCAAACTGGCGCGCCGAACTCTACTGGGGCTTCTTTTCCAGGATCCCCCGCGATCATGCCGCTACTCGAGTTGGCCCTCGCACAGACCAACGGACAAGGTGCGTACGTTTACCGGTTCGATCGGGAGGAGGCAGTTGCCCGACTCGCGGCCTGGACCGGACTGGCCCCCGCCGAATTCGCCTGGCAGAACCTCAAAGCGCCCAGCCACAATCTGGAACGACCCGCAAGCGTGGTCCTGCATGAGCGGGCCTGGTCAGACCGGCGCTTCCAACCCCTGCCCGAATTCCAAAAGAACCGCTTTCACGGCGTAGTATCGATTCCCTTGCAGGACTCCGGAGAGGTGGTGGGAGTCGCCAATTTCTGCCGCTCCCGCCCGGTGGTCCTGCCGCCGCGGGAGTTGTCGTTCCTTCTCAGCTTGAGCCTCCCGTTGGGTGCACTGTTGAACGGCGAAGCGGTGCGCGGACAATTGACGCGAGCCACGCAGTTGCTGGCCGACCGCAAGCTTCTGGAAAGGGCCAAAGGCCTGCTGCAAGCCAATCTGGGGTGGAGTGAGGAAGAGGCATATCTGCAAATCCGCCGGTTGAGCCGGCAAAAACGGACGCCCATCCGTGAGATCGCGCGCGAGCTGATCGAAGCTGGTGAACTTCCAGCCCGGTGGAGGCCCCATGAGTAACGCTCTCCTCCCCACCCGCAAGCTTGGCCCTTCCAAGCATCAGACATTTGCACAGAAAGGAACGAATAAATGATTGGTTCAAGAACTGTCGCTTCAATGGCACTGTGGATCGGTGCCGCAATCACATTCGTCGCCTTTGGTGCGGCGGCAGATTCAATCTCCGGACGCTGGGATGCCACAGTGACGATCCGCGGTATCGGTATCCCCTTCCGCATCGATTTCGCCGGCGACGGAAAGGACTTCACCGGATCGCTTTTCAACGGTGAGATTCCAATCACACCTACCAGCTCGAAATACGAGAATGGCGGCGTCACGTTGACCTTCGACCAACTGCCGATGACAATCACAGCGGTCTTGAAAGACGGTCGGTTGGAGGGCCGCATCGAAGGCCGGGCTGCCGACCGCGGCGGATCGACGTTTCAGGCCAGGCGGTATGCGCCCGCGCCGGCGGAGGCAGGCAGTGTGCCGGCGATTGCGGGAGTCTGGGAAATCGCGCATGAAACGGCTAAGGGCGAGAAGGCCTGGCGATTCATCGTTCGCCAATCGGGGCCGGACGTCGCCGCCGCGACTCTGCGTGTGGATGGTGACACCGGTTCGCTCACCGGCCGATGGCAGGACGGTAAGTTCGTGCTGAGCCACTTCGACGGTACCCGGCCAGCTCTGATGGAGATCACGCCGGCCAAGGACGGTTCGATTGCGATCGAGCAGAAAACCAGTGACGCCAAATTCACTGCGTATCGTGTGGAAGAAGCGCGCGCCAAGGGAGTGCCGGAGCCCGCAGACTTCGCCGCCCATACGACAGTGAAAGACCCTAGCCAGCCGTTCACGTTCCGCTTCCCGGATGCCAACGGGAAGATCTGGTCGAATGAGGATCCGAAATTCAAGGGAAAGGTGCTNNGTACCACGATCGCGGATTCGAAATCGTGGCATTGGATTTCGAGGAGCCGGAGCAGCAGGCGGACTTAACGAGGGCACGAGCCTTTGTGAAAAAATATGGAATCGAGTATACGTACCTGATCGCAGGCGCGCCCGGCGAGTTGCAGGACAAAGTGACGCAATTGGTCAATTTGAATACGTGGCCGGCTACCATATTCATCGGACGGGACGGTCGCATCGAAGGTGTTCACGCGGGATTCGCGGGCCCAGCCAGCGGCGATTTCTATCGGCAACTGGACCAGGAATACAATTCCACCATCGAACGGCTGTTGTCGGAGCAGATCGATTCGGCGTCCGCTGCAGCGCGGAACCCACGGCAATAACGACTACAGGGCGGCTTCCATAGCCGGGCGCAGGCTAACGAATCGATTTACTGAGATCCTCAGCCCGCTGGAGGGCCGCGCCGACCCCATGGTCTTGCGGGGATCGGGCCGCCAGGATCTTGAGATTCCGAAGCGCTTCGGCGGCGGCGGCCCCGGCGCCGGCGATATGCAATTCGTCGCGCAGCTTCGCCAGTTCCATCAGGCTGGACGCGTTGGCCTGCGCCAGATCGCGGCCATCCGGATCGCCGCTCATCGCGGAAACATACAACTGCCGCGCCTTCTGCTGGTGCTCGAACGCCGCCCGCGTGGAGTGTGACAGGTCAAGCGCGACACTCATGGTGGACTCGGCGGAAGCCAGATCCTGCAAGGCCTGGAGGTCTTTCGGGTCGGCCGCCGCTATTTGGCGATATAAAGAGACGGCCGCCTCGCAGTGAGTCACCGCCTCCTTTGCCGCGCCGGCCAGCGCCAGCGATTCGCAGAGATTCTCCCGCGCTACCGCTGTCAGCCGCCGAATGCCGGCGTAACCGGGGTCGGCTTTCAGGACCCGATCGAAAAGCGCCAGCGCCTGGCGATGCTCGTCAGCCGCGGCCTTGTGGTCCCCTTGTGAAGCGAGGGTGTAGCCAATGAATTCGTGCGAGATGCCCACCACGCGCTGCGCCCGGGCGCTCGACGGGTCGGCGCGCAAGAGAGCTTCCCGTACCGCCAGGGAGCGGCGATCATAGCTAAGCGCTTCCTCGTAACGCCCAAGCTCCCGCTCAACCGAGCCATTGGAAGTGAGCGAGGCCCCAAGGTGGTAACGCTCCTCCACTGAATCGGTGCGCTCGATGCCTTTCATGCACATTCGAAGGTGTTCCCGGTAAAGCTCGCCCGCGCGCACGAGGTCGCCGACCGCGGTGTATTCCCCGCCGGTTACCCACAGACTGTTTTCCAGGTTGATGCGCGCAGTTTCACCGGGGTCGAGCGCGAACAAACGGCGCCGGATGGCGAGTGCCTTGAGCCCTGTTTCCAGAGCCCCCTCGGGCGAACTGGGCCCGCGAGGATCACGGTACGCTCCGATGATGCCGGCGATGTGCGTGTAATCGTCGGCCAGGTCGTTCAGCAGCACTGTATCGTCGCCTGCTACCGAAGCCAGCTTATCGACATACTCCACGGCCCGGCGCACCACCAGCTCCTGCGCTTTCGAGGAGCCGGGGACATTCTTGATCGCATCGTCGAACTCGAAGAGAAACGACTGCATCAGTTTGCGCAAGGCGGCCAACTCACGCTGTGCGCGCGCTTGTTCCACATGGGCCCGATACGCGTAGAGTGAAGTGCCCATCAGCCCGCCGGCCAGAGCCAGGGTTACGAGAGCCGCGGCAGCGACCGCCACCTGGTTGCGCCGGATGAACTTCCCGGCGCGGTAGGAGAACGAGGCGGGACGAGCCTCGACCGGCAAGCCCTTCAGGTGACGCTCGATGTCGGCCGCAAATTCGTGAGCCGTGGAATAGCGCCGTTTGGGATCTTTCTCGATCGCTTTTCGAAGAATGTTGTCGATGTCGCCTTCGAGAAAGGCGCGGGCACGCCGCGTCAGGTTGGCAGCGTTGCTGGCAAGCGGAGGCTCATACTCGCGAATGGCGCGCACCGGATCGGTGTGGAAGTCCCTGGCTCCGGCATAGGGCGAAATACCGGTCAACAAGCGGTACAGCAGCACGCCCAGCGAATACACATCGCTCGCCATGGTGACGGGCTCGCCGGCGGCCTGCTCCGGGCTGGCGCTGAGGGGCGTCAGCATCCGTTCACGCGGTTGCGTCATCTCCCACCCGGCCGACAGATCCTCGCCGGAGAAGAGTTTGGCGATACCAAAGTCGAGCAGGCGGGGCTCACCGTTCGCCGTCACCAGGATGTTGCCAGGCTTGAGATCGCGATGGATCACCATGTTCTGATGAGCGAACTCGACTGCCGAACAGACCTTGAGGAAAAGTTCCAGGACTGGCGGTCGATGCGACGCGACATACTGGTCGATGGTATGCCCGTCCACATACTCCATCACGAAGTATGGCCGGCCGTCGTCCAGTTTACCGGCGTCCAGTAAGCGCGCAATGTAGGGATGGATCAGGCCGGCCAGGATCCGGCGTTCGCGGCGGAAGCGTTCCAGGAGTGACTCGCTGCTCCCGGCCGGGAGGACTTTCAGCGCCACGCGGGCGGGCAGTTCATCGTCATCGCGAACCCCAAGATACACGGTTCCCATTCCGCCGCTGCCCAGCACGCGTTCGATGCGGTACGGTCCGATGCGCGAAGGCGCGCCGGCGCTCAGCATCAGGCCGCTGACGGTCTCGTGCAAACAGTCGTCGAGTTTGCCCGTCTGGCCGCTGTAGGCGAGCAGGGATTCCACGTCGCGCGCCAGAACTGCGCTCCCCCCGCACGCTTCCCTCACCACTTGCGGCCGTTCCGCGGGAGTTGCATCCAGGGCCAGGTTGAGGACTTCTTTGACGCGAGCCCAATGCTGAGGCTCATCCGGCATGCCACACAGGATAGCAGGGTCAACAGGGCGGTGCGGGAAAGCAAAACAAGTTCCATCAATGGCCGGTGACCCTTCGCTACCTTGCCAGGTTCGTCGCAGACGGGTAGGGAGGTTGCGACGTGATTCGATTCGGGCGCTAACTGCTTGCTGATCGGCTATACTGACTGAACACGCATCGGGCTCCCGCCCGGCGTTGTTGAAGAAGGAGCGACCATGAACCTCGATCCCGACTCAGCAAGCCTCGCTCCGGAAGTGCTGAAGGCGGTCGTTCGCGCGAACCAGAACACCGCGGGAATCTACGGTACGGTCACTCGCATCGGCCGGCTGGCGGTCGGACAGACCATAATCCTCCATGCGGAAGGCCGCACCATCTCGGAACGCGGTTAAGCTGTCAGCCGTCAGCAATCAGCGGCGAGTTCGCGATCGACCGCCGACGCTGATCGCTGATCGCTGAAAGCTGATCGCTGAAAGCTGCCGGGGTCACTTTCCCGGAGGGAACTTGCCGGACTTGACCCAGACCCAATTGGCACCATAGGTAAGCTTGTCGGGATTCTTCACGACCAGCAGCAATACCGACGGCGACCCGAAACACTGCCGATGGATCAGCGCGCCGCCCGATCCGCCCTTTCCGAACGCGATCTCCAGGTAGAATTGCGCGGGCGGACCGGGAAAATGCATCGCGCCGTTTTGCAACTGGCCCGTGATCTCTGTCATACCGCCTCCGGCGAACGTCATATGGCCGTCGTCGGTTGACGAGAACTTATATTGACTGGCGCTATTGTCGTCCGCCTTCCGGTCGATCCCCAACTGAAATCCGCTGGTGATGGGCGTCATCGTGCTGGCATGGACCACACGGAACACCACGGGACAGGTATTCGGCGACGATTTTGCCCGGGTGGCGTCTACGAAGTCGTCCGGGTTGCCGCCGGTCGCCGCGCCGACCCGTTCGGCTGGTGTGGGCGGCCCGGCGTTGCACTTCGCAGGCACGGCGAAGAGGGCCGCGGGCGGTTTGGCCAGGCTGAGCTGCTTGATCTCCAGAATGGTCTGGGACCCCGACTGGGCTTTGACGACAAAGCCGGAAGCTGTATCCACCCAGACTTTGGTATGGTCGGGGCCCGCGGCAGTCTCCATCACTTTGGTGGCGAAACCGTTGACGGTCTCGGCGCCGGTCTGCCGCGGGTGTTGCGGTGCCAGTTCCTTCATCAACCCGGCGGACGCTTCAAAAGGATCGCCCCAGTCGCCGGAGAAATCCCCGCGGCTGCAAACCGCGGCGGCATCGGACAGACTCAAGGTATAGTTTTTGTGATTCTGGAGATCGTAGTAAGTGCGCGTGTGGGACGACCCTGAAGGCGCCGCGCCCGGTTGCGGAGCTATCGTCGATTCGACCACGACCCGGGCGCCATCCCGATCGATCTTCATGGTCATGCTGGGGCCCATCATGGCGTTGACTTCGGTAACTGAATAAGCCTCCGGCGGCTTGGGGGATTGCGCCTGCGCCCCCGGCACGATGAGGCTCAGGAACACCATGCTCCCCAACCGCACGACGGCTACCGTTCGAAGTTCCCCTGGAACCAGCTCGCCCAGCGTGATTCGTGATGTCCTTCGTGTGCTCCACGGCAACTTTCCCATTTCGCGATCCTCCCTGCGACGCACGTACACTCCGAAATCGGCGCGTCCTGATCAATACGCGGGAAGTATCGTGGGAGTCCATCACCTCACAGCAAAGAATTGGTTGGGCGGGAGCCCAGGGCCCGATCCCGGGTAAGGTGGGGTAGGATTCCATCCTGCTGGCCGATTTTCAATCGGCCTGGACCGGTTGGAAACGGGTCCGCAGCTTAGAAAGCTGCCCCACAAACGGGCGCTATCTACAGAACCGGCGAGTCGTTGCCTAACAAAGCGCGGCGGACGATCTTAATCGGCGGATAGCCTTGCGCCATGAAAGCGTCGTGGAATTCCTGCAACGAAAACTTATCGCCTTTCATCTTCTTGTAGTCTTCGCGTAACTTCAGAATCTGGAGCTTCCCCAGCGTGTACACCAGGTACGTGGGGTCGGAGGTGCCGCGCTTGGCCTCCTTCTCCGCTACCGGACGCACCTGGTAGCCCTCCTTCACAAAAAACTCGACGGCCTGTTCGATCGTCATCTTCCCGGTGTGCATCTGGATGCCGGCGATGTAGCGGGCGTTGCGCAGCAGCGCGTCCTGCAACTGACCCAGCCTCAGCTTGAGGTCGCCGTTGCCGTAACCTTCATCGAGCATCATCTGCTCGCTGTAATGGGCCCACCCTTCGGCGTTCGAGCTGCACCCGATCAACTTGCGCACCTTGCTGGGCGCGTTCCCAATCCACAGGAATTGTACGTAGTGCCCGGGATACACCTCGTGCACCGCAGTACTCACGATGGTCCCCCGGTTGAAGCCCTGAAGATACTCTTCCGCCTGCTTCTGGGGCCAACCGGGTTCCGGCAGCGTGACGTTGAAGTAGGCTTCCTTGGCCACTTTTTCATAAGGACCTGGAGTATCCATCGACGCAGTCGTCAGAGCCCGCTCGAACGGAGGAGTTTCTTCGACAATCGGCGGCTCGAGTGACGGGATAGTAACGATATTGTGCGAGACGACAAAGCTGCGCAGGCCGCCCAAGACGTCGCGGAACGACTGCAGCAGTTTGTCCCCCGCGGGATGGTCGTTTTCGAGCTCCTGCAAGATCTGCTCGGGGGTGCGCTTGGGGTCGATCTCGGCGGCCACGCGCTTGAATTCCGCCTGGTTCCGGTGCAGGTTGTCGATCCCCACCTCCAGCAGGCGGTCGAGCGGCAGGTCGACCATCTCGTCGTAGAGCAGCTTCTTCCGATAGTTGTCGGCGCCGATGCGGAAATCGCCGTGGGAGCGCGGCAGCAGGTCCTTCTTCAGGAACGCCTGGTAGGAGTTGAGCGCATCCATCACGGCCTGGTTGGTCTTCTGGAACTCGGCCAGCAACGCCCGGTCGGTGACCTCTTTAAAGGCGGCGGGAACGTCGTCGTGGAAGAAGCTCACGATTCCCGGCAATTGCTCCAGCGCCACTTCGGTCAAGACCTGCGGCGGGTTTTTCAGGTTCTGACGCGCCGCCTGGAAGACCCGCGGGATCAGTTTTTCGCGCGCGATTACCGATTTCAGGCGGTCCGCCGCCGGAGCGAAACTGCGGCTCATGATGACGAAAACCGCGTTGGTGATTCCCGAGGAGTAGATGTCCGGATTGTTCTCCCAAGGGCGAATCGATTCCAGAGTCAGGAGACTTCCGCGAATCTGCGAGAGCACCAGCTCGCGGTCCGCGGCGACGGGAGGCGGGAGACGCTCCGGATCGAAATTCCGCACCTCGGATTCAAACCGCTTCAGCGCCGCGACCTGCGCCTGGATCTCAGCGCGTGTGCCCGCCGGAAGCAGGGTGTCGTACCGGTGGAATCCGGCAGCCGTCCCTTGTACCGGATCGTACCGGAACACCAGTTCGTCGAAGTACCGTTCTGCAAGTTTGCCGAACTCCGCCTCGCGGTTTTGCGCGAAGCAGGAACTGGCCAATGCGAGAATAAGGAGAATGACAGACAGCTTCATTATGTCGATTATAGCGGGCGCTCGGACCCGGACCGGGTACCGCGCCCTGTCTCACTAACCGTGACCGCCTTCCTGATCTTTGCCGCAACCTATTTCGTGTTGGCCATTGGCCGCCTTCCCGGTTTCCGGGTGGACCGCACCGGCGCCGCCATCATCGGCGCGAGCCTGATGGTGGCCGCCAACGTTCTGACGCTGGATGAGGCTTGGGCTGCCATCAACTACGACACCATCATTCTGCTGTTCGGGATGATGATCGTGGTGGCCAACCTGCGCCTTTCGGGGTTCTTCACGGTGGTGAGCGCCTGGGTGGTGGAGCACGCCCACAGGCCGCTTCTGCTGCTTGCCTCAATCGTTCTGGTTTCCGGCGTCTTCTCCGCATTTTTCGTCAACGATACGATGTGCCTGGTGCTCACGCCGCTGGTGCTCGATATCACCGGGCGGCTGCGGCGCAGACCGATTCCTTATCTGCTGGCGGTCGCGATGGCTTCCAACATTGGCAGTGTCGCCACCATCACGGGCAACCCGCAGAATATGATGATCGGCAGTTTCTCGCATATCCATTACGGTACATTTGCCGCCGCGCTGGCGCCGATCGGGGCGGCGGGCCTGGTGCTCACGGTGCTGGTCATCGCGATCGTCTATCGCGACGAATTCCGGCAGGAGGGCCAACTGAACATGGAGCATCGCGCGGTGCGGGTCAACCGGCCCCTGATGTGGAAATCGCTCCTGGCTTCGGTCGCCATGATCGTCTTCTTCTTCCTGGGTTGGCCGGTGCCCAAAGTGGCGGTGACCGCGGGCGCTCTGCTCCTCCTCACGCGGCGGGTGAAGCCCGAACGGGTCTACCGCGAAATCGATTGGAGCCTGCTGGTGATGTTCATCGGGCTGTTCATCGTGATTGCGGGCATCGAGAAGACGCAACTCTCGGAGGACCTCTTTGCCGTGGCGGGCCGATTCCACCTGGAGCGGACTGCGCCCATGTCCATCTTCGCCGCCCTGCTCTCGAACCTGGTGAGCAACGTGCCGGCCGTCCTGGTGTTCAAGGGCTTCGTGCCGCACCTGCCGGATGCCACGCGCGCCTGGCTGACGCTGGCGATGTCCTCGACGCTGGCCGGAAATCTGACCGTGCTGGGGTCGGTGGCGAATCTGATTGTGGTACAGCGGGCTCGCCACGAAGTGGAAATCTCGTTTTGGGAGTATGCCAAGGCCGGCGTACCGTTGACGATCGCGACTCTTGCGGTTGGCGTATGGATGATCCGCTGAACTCCCCGAGAGACTCTAAGAGAAGAATTGAGCCACGGATGAACACGAATGAACACGAATAAAGAAAGAAGACCAAGGCCCTTGTCTTGTTTTATTCGTGTTCATTCGTGGCTCAATTCTTCTCTTGGTTGGTATCGCTCGGCAAGCTAAAGCATACCCTACAAACGCTGCGTGCACTGGGCGCAAACGGACAAACGGCCCAAGCTGGCTCGTTGCTCTCTGGGGAATGGGCGTGTACGCTGACCGTATTCTGAAAGCATGATCACGAATCGCTCCGTACCCACCGATACCGTGTTGCCCCACATCGTCTATCGCAACGTTGCCGATGCGCTGGCGTGGCTCACGTCAACTTTCGGGTTCACCGAGCACTACCGCTATGGCGAACCGGACGGGCCCGTCAGCGGCGCTCAGATGACTCTGGGAAAAGCCTGCCTCATGCTAAGAGCCACGCGGCCAGGCGAGGCGAGCCCGATCGAAGTCGGTCACCAAACCCAGTCG
>PMTT01000719.1:0-8937 GCA_003167275.1 Bryobacterales bacterium
ATCATGCCGTCTTCCCCGGACGAGTCCGAACTGCAGCGACTCTATGGCCCGCGCTTTGCTGGAAAGCAGTTCCCATGGTAATCGTTCAGAAACTCCTGTAGACTCCGAGTGCCGAGTCTCCCGAAAAGGGATCATAATTGAAATCTATGCGAACAGCCGATACGAAACTGCCTTCACATTCTGCCGTTTTCCCTAGAAATATGATCTGGCTGTCTACCGTTCTCTTCATTGGGTATCTGGGCACTTACGTCCTTCTTCCTATTCTTGCCGTGCGGCCAGGGTTGGACGAGTCGTGGCGCGCTTTTCTGACGTGGGCATTCGAACACAGCAAACAATTCGGGACCGAAGTGATTTTTACATACGGCCCGTGGGGGTTTCTCCTGGAGCCGAGGGGCGCGGTGGACGTTTACCCCTGGCAGGTCGGGGGAAGGCTGGTGCTGGCGATTGCGGCGTCTTCGGGGATCGCGCTGCTTGGCGTGTCCTGGATCCGTTCTGTGATGCCGCGCTGGATTTGGGCCGCGGCGATCGCTATTTTAGCCGACCCCTCGATCCTGATGCCGGTCCTGCTTTTCATGGGTACGATGCCTTCGGTCGCCGAGTCCCGCTGGAAGAAGCCGGTCCTACTATTGATCGCGTTCGCCGCTGGTCTGTCAGCCTGCACAAAGTTCACCTGCTTCCTTCTGGTGGCGGCGCTCATGCCCTTAATGGTTATCCGAAAAAGTCTCGCATTGGTCGTTCCGGCCGTTGTAGCTTCCTTTCTCCTCTTCTGGTTGGTGGCCGGGCAGGGGGTGTCAAATCTTCCCGCGTTCGTGAGTCAGTTCATGGAACTCTCCCGTGGATATGCGTCCGCGATGGTGCACTCTCTTCCGGTGGTTGAACTGCCACTGGCGTTGTTGGTTTGCGGGCTTCCGGTGCTGCAATTCGCGGCGCAAACGATGCCCCCGGTCAATGTTGAGAAGCTGGGCCGTTTGGGCTGGCTCGCCCTTATTGAGTTCCTGATCTTCCGTCACGGACTCATTCGCAACGATGAGAACCATTGGTTTATGGCGTTCGTGAGCGTCGGCGTCCCCATCGGGATCCTTCTGATCCCTTTGCCAGGTGATACATCCAGGGTCTGGCCGACTTACTGGAAAGCGACGTACAGCATCCTTCTTCTGGAAACCTTAGCTATCATCCTCTTGTCCGCGCGCGGAGTGGTCGAGGAAAAAATCACGCTCTTACTGGATTCGTTTCGGCTCTATCCTGTGTATGCGCGGGAGCTGCCTGCGTTACGGGCGCACGAGCCCCTTGTTCCGGCCGGCGCCGGCTCGGTGGACGTCTTTCCGTCCGAGCTTTCCTACGCCATCCAGAAGGGATTGCCGCTTCGCAACAGACCCGTGATTCAGGCCTATTCCGCATATACAAAAGAGCTCTGCGAGAAGAACGCCGCTTTTCTGGAGGGCCAGAACGCTCCCCAGGCGATCTACTTTCATTCCGGTGCGATTGATGACCGCTATCCAACCATGGAGGATAGCTTAGCGTGGCGTTCGCTGCTGACACACTATGCGCCATCCTCGGTGGCGGATGAGTATCTTATATTGAGTCACCGCGAGCGGCCTGCAGACTATGAATTGAAACCGATCTTAGACCGCAGTATCCGGACTAATGAGACTCTCGACATCCCGAGTGTTCCAGGGGGCCTGATCTGGGCTGAATTGCAGGTTCAGCGGACGCTTACAGGCCGGCTATTGGATCTCCTGTATCGGAAGTCGAAAATGAATCTGCGAGTGGAAACCGCTCGATGGTCGCAGGAGTTCACGTTGCTCGACGAAACCACCGCCGGCGGATTCCTGCTTTCGCCGTATGTGGACAGTCCGGCTTCCATGCTGGAGATCTTCCAGCCGGAATCCGATCGTGTTTCCGCCGAAAACGTACGGCGCATACTCGTCCAACCGGGGAAGCTGGGGTGGTTGGGGTATAGCCGCAACGTGAGAATCCGACTCTATGCGTTGGTCATGAAGGCTCCGGCGGAGGATGTTCCGGTTCCGGGCGGGCTGATACACGATCTCGCCCTTACTATGCGCGCGGAACGTCCCGTGGGTTCGGTCGATTTCGCGCCGGAGCTGACAATCGGGGGCGGGGCGGTCCGCCTCGTGGTGGGCTCACCTTCCTCCGGCTGGATCCCGCTCGAAGCCGGGAAAGTTCTCCGCGTAGGGTACGGGGTCGAGGGTGAACGCTCGACTTGTTCAGGCGACGTTTCGTTTCGAATTCTGGTGGGGGGCGGCGCCACGGGAGAAAAGCACCTGCTGTGGAAGGACGACCGCCAGTCTCAGGCTGGAAAGGATTGGTCCGCGGAAGGTACGGTAAGATTGCCACTTACAGCCGGGCAACCAAACCTGTACTTCGAAACAGAATCCGCGGAACGATCCTGTGGCGCCGAAGGGGCCTACTGGTCGAACCTTCGCATCGCGCCCTAAAGCCAGGAACTTATGCTCTTCGGCCCGGCGCCGAATGTCATGGCGAACCCAAGTGGTCATTCGAAATCGATGTTCGCGGCGATGATGCTTGCCCCCGGGAACTAATTCAGAGGCTTGCGGGCGAGCAAACGGGAATCGACGGTCGCCAGTTCTTCGGCGTCGAAGCGCTGGAAGCGAGGCGCCAGCGGGAGCGTCGCAATCGCAGCCAAAGAGCGGGCATCGATGGTCCGCTCCGCCCGGAGAAGTTCGAATCCGCATTTCTGCAGCATCTCCACGTACTCGGTATGACGGAGCCGGTTGTGATAATTCAGAGAGTTCAAATGCGTCAAGCGGAAGGCGCGGTCTCCAAAACGGAGGAAGTTGACCCTGGTGATGCGCTTGTCGCCATGTTCCCAGTGGTCTGAGTTATCAATAAAGTGACACATCAGTCCGCCTGGCTTAAGCAGGCGGTACGATTCCCTCAGAATCTCCTCGATGATAGAGGGCGGAATGTGCTCGAACACGGAGCGGGACGTAACGATATCCAGGATGGACCCCGGAAGATCGAGATGACGGCAATCGCACGGGGCAAGATTGGTGAACCTGTGTTGCTCAAGAAAGTCTGCGGCAGAGGAAGGTTCCTTTTGGAACGTTGAGGCGAAATCCAGCGGGTCAATATTCAACGTTTTGAGAATTCGATCCTCATTCGAAGCGAATATCTGGACGGCGCCGCGCAACGTGTCCTTATCCAACAGGCATGTTAAATCCGTCAGGTATACCCGGCCGGCGCGGCAGAGGGAAAACAACAGTGGTATGAGTGGTTCCCAGCCCGAACCGATCTCGAGAACGGTTTTCCGTTCGAGTGTTCCCAAGGCTTCGGAAAGCCACCTGATTTGGATCGCTCCCTCTTCGATCGCATAGGCTCCTCTCGAGAGACTAGGTTGATACGGGACGATCTTACGCTTGAGCGCGCGGAGCTTTGCCTGGAAGGGAAGCATGCCCTTGCAGTTGTCAATCAAACACTTCGCTTGCCAGCGCATAATGGATGTTTGTATTCTGGCCTGGGATTCCATTTTAGCTCTTCTGATTCTGTTGAGTATAACCCGAGCTACCCCTCTGCGCCCCCGTTACGCTATTTCAGTAGATTCTCTTCCCGCCACAACGACGTAGGACCCTCCGCCCGGCCTGGCGGTTGGCCAGGTTGGCCGGGGAGAATGTGAGGCTCTTGTTGGAACGCAGCGTGTCGAAATTACGAAACCGGAAGTTGAGACGGCAGGACGCGGCGGAGTGTACAATGATCTGTGCCGGGCGAAACGGAAGCTGGCACTGCGGGGACGCAACCATGCCGAGGGATAGCCCGGTGGACTCATTCGAGACGATGAACGGGGCGCAGAGGCCTTTCTTCTGGGTCTCTTCCAGGAACATCATCAGATCGGTAGACTCCGATGCCTTGAAAATCTCCGCCCGAAGGGCGGAATACTCACTAACGGAGAACGCCCGCTTTCCATTTTGAGGCTGGCTAAAGCGGAAGCAGGGGCGTTTGGAGGCTCTACATGTTAAGAAAGTCCGCCGTGATATGCGTCGCGGCGCTTGCCCTGATTGGGCTCGTGTCTTTGGTTTCAGCGAGCGTCTTAGTAGTTATGAGCCTGCACACTGCCGGGCCGACGAAGACTGTCCATAATGCCCTTAAGCCGATTCCTCCACAACCGGACGCCGAAGACAGATACTTGGAACTTTTGAAACGTGTCCTCACCAGATACGGCTTGGAGAACGGTTATGCGCCATTACAAGAGCCGCAGAGCGCTCTTAAGAAATGGGCGTATTCGACCTTCAATCGCGCGTTGGCCACGAGGGATAAGCAGCTTGTACGATACTGGCCGATTGGTTTGGAAGAAACCGAGGTGGGCGGCGATCGCGCGCTCCGCAGTGGCGAAACGATGATTGGCTTGAAACGGCTGGATAATATTCAGTTCTGCGTCACCGATGTGATTCGGCGGAAGATCCCCGGTGATCTCATTGAATGCGGCGCGTGGCGGGGCGGGGCCTGTATTTTCATGCGTGCGATTCTTGCCGCGTACGGCGTCAAGGACAGGGTCGTTTGGGTTTCGGATTCGTTCGAGGGGCTTCCACGACCGGATGAGGACAAATATCCCGAGGCGCACATCTGGAGCGGTGGCGAAATGGCGGTGTCGCTTGAGGAGGTGCAAAACAATTTCAAGAACTATGGCCTGCTTGATGATCAGGTCCGGTTTCTGAAAGGGTTCTTTATAGATACATTGCCAAAGGCACCGATCGAACGACTCGCCGTCCTGCGTGTGGATGGCGACCTATACGAATCCGTGACGCAGACCTTCGAGTACATGTATCCGAAAGTATCTGACGGGGGGTATATCATCTTGGACGATTATTACGGAGCTTTATCCCCAGCTAAGAAGGCCGTGGACGACTACCGTAAGGCTCACGGCATTGCGACGCCGATAGAACGTATTGATTTTAGCGGGGCGTATTGGCGAAAGGAGAAGTAGGTGAAGCTCCATCGACCAACTCCAGAGCGATTTCCAGCAAAAGGACTGGGCGCGTTGCAGACTCTGGCCCGTTTCCCCGGCCCAGAGACTTCTCCGCGGCGGGCCATGTCCCGAACCGATCTCGAGAACGGTTTTCCGTTCGAGTGTTCCCAAGGCTTCAGAAAGCCACCTGATTGGGATCGTTCCCTCTTCGATCGCATAGGCTCCCCATCGAGGGACTCGGTTGGTACGGGACGATCCTACGTTTGAGCGCGCGGAGTTTGGCCTGGAAGTGAAGTATGCCCTTACAGTTGTCAATCAAGCACTTCGATTGCCAGCGCATATGATGTTTGTATTCGGGCCTGGGATTCCATTTTAGCTCTTGTGGTTCGGTTGCGTATAACCCGGGGCCACCACTCCCCCGCCACAACGAAATAGCACCCGTCCGTCCGGCCTGGGGGTTGGTCAGGTTGGCCGGGAGAATGGCGCAGTAGCGAGATCTCCCCCCCTAACGAATACTTGGATTTCCGATCCCGCCTCACGACCCGGAAGGCTACGGAGTTGGTGAATGAAGTGCTCCACAGGGTCGTTGGCGACTCTCGGCGTGCCGTTAGTCCTGCCGTAACTGAATTCGATGCCAGCCTCCGGAAAAAACGGATGGGGCAAGGGTGAGGAGCAACACGCATGGTAAACTCGGGCCGTGATCGCATTCACTACCTGGAACCGCCGGTTCTGAATCAGGCGTAAGGGTGCAGCGACGATATGGAGTTGGCGTTAGTCTTAACATACATTGCGCTTAACCTGCTGTCGCCGGCGGACATGTTGCCCGGCCTGGCAGTGTTTCGTCCAATGCTGATGCTGGCACTGGTGAGCTTGCCTGTGTTGGTGTTAACCCGCCTGAGCTCGCCCGAGATCGGCAAACTTCGCACCCAGTTCATTCTCGTGATTCTGTTTTTCGGGTGGGCCTGCTGCTCCTGGCTGCCACACGGCTGGCTGGGCGGGAACGTGAACACGCTCCTCGCACTGTCGCCGACTGTCATCGCGTACCTCATGGGGGTAATGTTCTTACGCAGCCCGTTCCGGCTGCATGTCGTGCGTGTCACGTTGGTGCTGGTTGCGATCTTCGTGATGGCCTCTGCGTTCTCGCAGATTCCCTATGTCCGCGCCACCGGCGACTCGACGGCCTATGTGATGGCGGCCCTGGAAGCGGACCACTCGAACGGGGTGCGGATTCGCGGTCTGGGTATGTTGAACGACCCGAACCAATTCGGACAGTACCTGGTGATGATCCTGCCGATGTTGTTCGCCAGCAGGAAAGAGAACGGTCTCGGTCCCAGATACCTCATGGCCATCCCCATTGCAGGGCTGTTTCTGGTGGGAGTGTACTTGACCGGCTCGCGGGGCGCGGAGATGGGAGTAGCCTTGCTTCTCGGGCTGTTTCTGACCAGGCGCTTCAAGACGACCGGCGCCCTGGTCTCCGCTGTCTTCGGATCGCTATTGCTTCTGGTATTCAACGCAACCCGCACCAGGTCGATATCGATGTCGGGGGGAATGGATCGCCTGGCGATCTGGTCCGACGGGATGTCTTATGTCAAGTCATCGCCCTTGTGGGGAATCGGCTTCAACGGCTTTACGGATCGGCAAGGCATGACGGCCCACAATTCCTATTTGCTGTGCGCCGCCGAATTGGGCCTCGTGGGCCTCTTCCTATGGATGAGCATAATGGTAGTGACCATGATCCAACTAAACCGCGTCCCCAAGGTCGTGGGTAAATCGAATCCAGCCCTGGCACAGTGGGCCGTGGCGCTGAGGTTATCGCTGGGCACGTACCTGTTTACCAGCTTTTTTCTCTCCCGCACCTACGAACTTCCTCTGTTCCTGCTGCTTGGCATGTCCGGCGCCGTCATCGTGGCCGCCGGTGGCGACGAGGCCACGCTGTGGGGCAGCAAATGGCCGGTGTGGACGTTGGGGCTTTGTGCGGGCATACTAGCTTTGATATATGTGATGCTGCGGCTGCGGGTTGTATAATTCTCCCTCCGAGACAGTACCGGGTGGGGCGGGGACGCTAAACGCAGGAATCATGAGGGAACTTTGCCGACCACCAGGTACTGGGCACCTAGACGGGTCCAGCCGAAAAGGGGCTCCAAGGGCCGAAACACGGCGAGTGGGCGCGGGAAGAAGAAGTAACTGTCGACACCCTCGACCTCGAAGCCGCTGTGGCGCAGCAGGCCTGCCGTCTCGCGGGGGGACAGCATTATCGCGTTGCGATCGAACGGGATGCGCGCCATCACCATCCGCGCACCGGGATTCCAGGGGTTGTTTTCAAACAGAAAGAGATGCCCATGAGGGCGCAGTTTGCGCCGGATGAGCGCCAGTGCCGCGGGCCGCTCGGGAGGCGGAATGTGGTGGAAGACGCCGTTGACGTAGCAGAGGTCATACTGCTCCGGGTCGCTGTCTAGTTCAGCGATCGAAAGGTATCGGGTATGTGGGCCGCCGTTGTGGAGACGGGCCGCCTCCAGAGCGTTCTGGGAGGTATCGGCACCAGTGGTGCTGGCGTTGCTGAACAACCGGGCAAGGCGGCTCGTGGTATGTCCCAGGCCGCATCCGAAATCGAGGCAGCTCGTAACAGGCGCTTCCCCTCGCCGCCAGGAGCGGACGGCGTTAAGGCGGCCAGCGATGAAGAAGGCCATGTCTTCTCCAGAAAGCTTGATGCCCTGATTGAGCATCAGTTCGTACTCCTGGCTTAGATCGAACAGCTCTTCCTTCATTGCAGTTTCATCAGGTATCGCACCCGGCCGTCGACCAGGTCAAGCAAGTAATCGATGACCAGGAGGACGCCAAGGGTGGCGACGAAGCCGAAGCAGGTCATAGCCACGACAAACCTGGACCAGTGGACGGTGGTGTGGCCCGTTTGCCAAAGCTGGTAAGCGGCTGGATACACGAGAACCATACCGGCCGCAGTGAGCAGGCCAGTCACCACCCAAAACCAGGGCGTACGAATCCAGGTGTAGAAGAAACTGGATGCCGTGCGGATCTCCTGCTGGATGGCGACACGCACGATTCTGGAAGTGATGCCGCTGGCGCCCCACAGCAACAGGGAGACCTGCGCGAAGAGAGTCGAAACCAGAAAGCGGTAGATCATCCATTCCGCCAGGGTCCGCGTCGCCAGGTAATGACTGATGGGAGCGATCATGAGCAGAAGACTCCCGAGCAGAAATATGCCGCAGCCCGGCATCAGCAGCTTGCTCGGGCGATAGAGCAGCGCCGTGGACAGGATTACGTTGAAGAAGCGCAAACCGTCGCGCAAGACGCTGAGTTTGGAGCGGCCTTCCCGTTCCGCGTAGGACATGTCGACTTCCACGATGCGTATGGTGTCGCAGAGCATAGCGCGGGCGCTCATCGCCGGGGTGAAGTGCAGTCCGGAAGGCAGGGGATACAGGCTCGGGAGGACGGACCGCCGGACAACGCGCATTCCGCTGGCGGTGTCTTTCACCATTCGGTTTGACAGCGTGGCGAGCAGGAGGGCAAAGATCTGGTTGCCGAGGCGACGGATAGCGGGCATGGAGTTGTTCGCGCTTATGCGGCAGCCCAGAACAATATCTGCCTTTTCGTCGGCCAGTTTCTGGCAGAGAGGGGCGAAGGTGCGGGGATCGCAAGTGCCATCGGCATCGATAAAACCGAGCAAGTCGGCGTCCGAAAGCGCCCACGCTTCCATAATGGCGGCCCCGTAGCCGCGGTTCTTCGGGAAGACGATGACTTTGATGCGATCGGCGAACTCCATCGCACGCTCGACCGTGGCATCGGTGGAACCGTCACTGACTACCGTGATCTGCACATCCGTGACCGGTGAGTTTTCAACGATGTATTGCCGCGCTTGGAGCGAGCGTTGAACAATCCCGCGGATGCTCTGTTCTTCGTTGAGCGCAGGGATCGCGATCAGTAATTTCATAACTCAAAGCTTGTAAGTTTCAAGGGACTCGACGGCTAGACGGGACGAC
>PMTT01000719.1:9090-12469 GCA_003167275.1 Bryobacterales bacterium
GGGCGATGCCCGGCGCTGGGCTGTTTTGCTGGTTGCCCTGGGGCTGTTGAAAGGAGTGCTGTTCGTCGGGCTAACCGGCCTGGGAGTGACCAAACCGTTCGTCGGCAGTAATGCCGTGGATAATTTTCTTCCGATTGCAGACCGGTTGTTGAACGAGTCGCGTTTCAATGGTGCGGATAGCCGTCCGGACAGTAAAGTCGGACCGGTTTACCCTTTTGTGATCGCCGCTCTGAAAGCCGTCAAGCTGCCCGGTCCACTGGTGATCCTGGTGTTTCTGCAGATATTGGCGGACACGGCGACGGCGCTCCTCCTGCTTTGGCTCGGCAGTATGCTGTCGAGCGTCATTACGGGGGGTGTCTCCGGCCTGGTTTGGTCACTGTATCCGCCGGCGATGGTGATATCCGCGTGGATCACGCAAGAAACGTTCTTCACGACGCTGCTGGTGGCCAGCATAGGGATCGTCGTGGTAACCGCTTCCTCTGCCAAACCGCAAGTCCGCTGGAGCCTGGTGGCCGGGTTGGTGATGGGTTTCGCGACGCTGCTCCGGGCAACGCCGCTGCTGATTCCGGTGTTTCTGCTCCCTGTCTGGATCTGGAAGCGTAGGCCCTTCGAGGCCGTGGCGTTCGTGTTGGGGATGGCCCTGTTGATCCTTCCGTGGACAGTGCGGAACTCCGTGGTTCTTCAGGACCGGATTATCGTATCGACCGGGATGGGCAATGTACTCCTGATGGGATCGGAACAGGACCAGATCACGAGCGAACGGAAGAGTGGATTTTATGAAGATGCGGCGGCCGAGGGGATCGCGAACGGTTTACTCAAGCCCAATCCGGAATACGGCTCGGCAATTGACAAATGGTTTTTCCGTATCGCCCTGATGCGGTACAAGCAACGTCTGGAAAACCAGCCGCTTTCGCTTGTGAAGCTCTTCGGCCTGAAGCTGCTGCGGCTCTGGTACGCGACCGACACGGGCACAGGGCGAGAGCAGCTTGTGTTGGCTTTATGCTCTCTGCCGGTGGTGCCAATGGGACTCCTGCAGGTTTGGCGCTGGCGGAAGGCCAACAAACCGTTTTTCCTGACCATGGGAGGAGTGCTGTTGTATTTCATTGCGATGCATCTCGCGCTTCTTCCACTCTTACGGTATATGCTGCCCATTTACCCGATCCTGATTCTAGCGGCCTCGCAACTGGTGTGTGAGGCGCTATCGCACCGGCATGCCCCGGAAGGTCAACTCAGCATGGCGCAAAAATCATGAGTGAGTCGCTCAGAAGGGGTGCTGTATGAAGGTCCTGGTGACTGGCGGCGCCGGGTACATCGGCAGCCATACAGCGAAGGCGCTGGCCCGATCCGGTTTCGACCCGGTCACGCTCGACAACCTGAGCATGGGTCATGAGTGGGCCGTCCGTTGGGGCCCTCTGGTCCGGGGTGATTTGTCCGATCGCGATTTCGTACAAGCGGCCATCACATTTCACAGAATCGAAGCAGTGATTCATTTCGCCGCGTATGCCTACGTGGGAGAATCTATCCATGCTCCCCGAAAATACTTCCAGAACAATGTCAGCAATACGCTGAACCTTCTGGGCGCGATGCTCGATGCGGGAGTCAAGCGAATTGTGTTCTCCTCGACCTGCGCCACCTATGGCGATCCTCTGGCGATTCCGATAACAGAAGATCATCCGCAAAGCCCGGTCAACCCATACGGCGAGTCCAAGCTTTTTGTAGAGAGGGTCTTGCGCTGGTACGAGAAGGCCTACGGGCTGGAGTGGATGGCCTTACGGTATTTCAACGTAGCCGGCGCCGATGTGGATGGTGAGATTGGCGAGGATCACGATCCGGAGACTCATCTGGTCCCGCTGGCCGTTCAGGTCGCACTGGGGTTACGTCCGGAATTGTTGGTCTTTGGTGTGGACTACGATACACCAGACGGCACGGCGGTGCGGGATTATGTCCATGTCTCCGATGTGGCGGAAGCGCATGTCCGCGCACTTCATTACCTGATCGGCGGTGGCCGGCCAGTTGCTCTGAACCTGGGTAGCGAGGTCGGTTCCTCGATTCGAGAGATCGTCTCGGCTGTGGAACGGGTGAGTGGGCGGCGTGTTGGCACTCGTGACGTAGCCAGGCGCGCCGGCGACCCTGCAAAGCTCCTGGCCGATGCATCCCGCGCGGTCGAGATCCTGGGCTGGAGCCACCCCCTTTCCAATCCGGACGCGGTCGTCGAGACCGCCTGGCGATGGCATCGCCGATGAACTCATTTCATGGAAATCTTGCTGGCGCCTTTCCGTCGGCGGCGGATGTGTCAGGCGCCAGGCTTCTGGCGCGACGTCCGCCGGTATAACCAAATCGCAACCAGACCGCCCCCGATCAACAGCGGCATAGTTGGCCCGGCGAATATTGGCGGATGTATTCGCACCGCCAGTACCAGGAGCCCGTGACCAGGCGAGCAATCGTATGATCCGCCGTTCCTGCCGACAACCGAGGGCGGCGGCGCGGTCTGACGTGAACCGAACACTCGCAAAGCAAATTGGACGCGTTGCTGTCCAAGCGCGCGCCAGATCGAGCGTAGCGAATGTTGCCGGCCTGGTGCTGCCGGCAGGCGTGACACATGGAGTCCGTGGGCTGCAGGCAGTCACTTTAGGCCTTGGCGGCTTCCTTATTCTCAATCCGCCGCGGATCGTCCCTCGTACTAGCTTCAGCAAACGGATCCAGGGAACGACCCGCGGGCTCGATCATCCGCGCGGCGTTTCCTGGCGTGGGCAAGGAGCTGAATTATGGATGGAAGAAGAAGGAACCTCTTCAAGTTGGGCGGCCTCCTCGGCGCCGCGGGAATGATCCGGCAAGCCCGGGCCGACACCACTGACAACACCGTCGCCGGTAGCTGGATGGTTCAGATTGCCTACGATGACACTACCAATAATCAGGGCTCACAAGCCACACAAAAGACCGCCATGTGCCAGTTCTTCGACGACGGGCGGTGGGTTGGTTCCGTCAGCGCCGTGAACCCCGGCTTCTCCGAAAGTTGGCCGGCCAACTGGCGCCAGGCCACCTACCACGGCGAGTGGCGACGCCGCGGCAACGTCGTCACCGTCCGGGCGAACCGGATGCGCACCGATGACGCGGGGAATTTCGTCGCCAACGCAACCACCGCCATCCAGGCGACCCTATCCCCGGACGGCCAGCAGTGGACCGGGACTTTCGTCACCGTAAGCCGCTCGCTAACAGCGTCGGGGACGTTCACCGGGGGACTGAACGCCACACGTATGTAGAGCGAAGGCCATTGCGTCGCCGTTGAAGGGGTCCTGGCAGCAAGCTGAAGAAATTTACGCTAAGGACCCGGTTTTCGCTCTTCCACTGCGCGGATCACCTTTTCGGTGCTTTCCGCCAG
>PMTT01000370.1 GCA_003167275.1 Bryobacterales bacterium
GGGGCACACCTGCACGCACTTCCCGCAGTCGGTGCAGGTGCGCGACTCGCCCCAGGGCCGGTTCATGTCGCACACCACCATGGAGCGGATGCCGCGGGAACTGACGTCCCAAACGTGCGCACCCTCCACTTCCGCGCACACCCGCACGCAGCGGGTGCAGAGGATGCAACGGTTGTGATCGAGCACGAAGCGCGGGTGCGAGACGTCCACCGGCAGTCTGGGGAATGCATACGGGTAGCGCACGCTGGTGACGCCCAGTCGCTGCGCCATGGTTTGCAGCTCGCAGTGGTTATTGGACACGCACACGGCGCAGAGGTGGTTCCTTTCGGAGAATAGGAACTCGAGGGCGATCTGGCGGTAGTGCGACAGCTTCTCGGAGTTGGTGGTGACGCTCATCCCGTCCTGCACCGGGGTGGTGCAGGCAGGCAGCAGACGGCCCACGCCCGAGACTTCGACGATGCACAAGCGGCAGGCGCCGACGGAGCTAATTCCTTCCAGCCAGCAGAGTGTGGGGATATATTTCCCGCTGGCGCGGGCGACTTCCAGAATGGTCTGGCCCTCGTGGGCGGGCACGTACTCACCGTCGATGCGGATAGAGAGTTTCTCAGGCATGCATGGCTCCTCGGACTGACGTGGCGCGGGCACTCGTGCCTGCCGCGTCGACACTCGTGTCGACGCAGTTTGGAGTGGGACAGATGTCTGCGGCGGCCGACGGAATGCACTTGCGAGCCCCAAGGGCAGCTTCGCGGCGATCCAAAGCGCGTCGAGACGAGTCTCGANNGAGCAGTGTCCGCGCCACGTCGGGTCAGAGTTCGGGTGTCTCATCAGTGGTGGTCCTTGATGTCGCAGCGGAGGCAGCGGGCGGCCTCGTCAGCGGCCTGATCGGCGGACAGGCCGATCAGCACTTCCGCGAAACTCTCCACGCGTTCATGGGCCGGCACCTCCTCCATCATGTGCCGCGGGCTCTCGCTGGGCTCCTCGGGCGCAGTGTGGCTGTATTCCAGCGGCGCATTGATGCTGTCCCAGCGCCAGGCGCCCATCAAGCGCAGATCCATCAGGCGGGCTGCCTTTTTGCCGTAGCCCATCGCGTTCGAGACGTTGGATGCGCCGGAGATCAGGTCGCCGCCGGCGTAGAACTTGTTGCGGCTCGTCTCCATGGTGTAGCGGTCCACTTCGAGAGTTCCGCCCTCCTTGATGCGCAGGCCGGAAGCGCGCAGGAAATCCATGTCGACGGTCTCGCCCACGGCCAAAATCACGGTATCGCACTCGAAGCGGCGAATCTCTCCGGTGGGGACGGGGCGGCGGCGGCCGGATGCATCGAACTCGCCGAGGCGGGTCTTGACCACCTCGATGGCCTTGACGTTGCCATCGTCGTCCCCCACGATGCGGTGCGGCGTCGCGAGAAAGACGAACTTCGCGCCCTCGTCTTCGGCTGCGTCGACCTCCTCGTGAATTGCCGGCATATCCTTGCGCTCGCGCCGGTAGATGACGGTCACTTCGGAGCCCATCCGGAGGGCGGTGCGCGCCGAATCGATCGCAGCGTTGCCGCCTCCGATGACGGCAACTTTTCGGCCCAGGCGCACCGCCTCCTCCTTCGCCACCGCTTCGAGGAAGAGGAGGGCGGGGATTACGCCCTTCAGCTCGGTGCCAGGCAGGTACACCCAAGCTTCCTTCCAGGTTCCAATGGCGAGGAAAACCGCGTTGTATTGGTTGTCGAGATCGTTCAGCGTGATGTCCGTCCCCACCGCTACCCCGCACACGAAATTTACCCCCATGCGGCGGATCATCTCCACTTCGCGGCGAATCACATCCTTGGGGAGCCGGTAATCGGGAAGCGCGTACCGCAGCATGCCACCCGGCTCGGGATTGGATTCGTAGACGGTCACCTCGTGCCCCAGGAGCGCCAGGTAGAAAGCCGCGGTGAGGCCCGTTGGACCGCCCCCTACCACGGCCACTTTACGGTCCGTGGGCGGCAGCTTGCGGGCGGCGATGCGGTCCACGAGCGCTTCGAAGCGATCCGATTCGAAGATCGAATCGGCGATGAAGCGGTGCACCTCCCGCATATTCACCGACTGGTCGAGCGAGCGGCGCCGGCAGCGGTTGTCGCAGGGGTGCTGGCAGACCCGGCCGGTGGAGGCGGGCAGGGGATTGTCGAGCACCACGGCTTCAAAGGCGTCTTCCAGGCGGCCCTCCTTGCATAGCTGGAGGAACCGCGGGATGTTCATGTGGAGCGGGCAACTGTTCTCGCAGGGCGAGAGCGCGAGGTCCTCGCAGACACCCGCGCGGCAGCGTTTGGCGCGGATGTGGTCTTCGAACTCGTGGCGGAAATGCCGCATGGTGGTGAGCAGCGGATTGGGCGCGGTCTGGCCCAGGCCGCATAGCGAGGTGTCGCGAATCATGCGGCCCATCTCATCGAGGCGGTCCAGATCCGTTTCGGACGCCCGGCCGCGCGTGAAGGCGTTCAGAATACGCAGCGACTTATCGAGGCCGACGCGGCATGGCACGCACTTCCCGCAGGATTCGGAATGGGTGAACTCGATGAAGTAGCGAGCCACGTCCACCATGCAGTTGTCTTCATCCATCACCACCATGCCGCCCGAGCCCATGATGGAGCCAAGCTGTGCGAGTGTCTCATAGTCGACGGGGGTGTCGAACATCTCGAGCGGGATGCAACCGCCGGAGGGGCCGCCAGTCTGCACGGCTTTGATCTGCCGGCCTTCGGAGCCACCTTCGCCCACATCGTAGATGAAGGTCTTGAGCGGGGTGCCGAGGGGCATCTCCACCAGGCCGGTATTGGCCACCTTACCGACCAGCGAAAAGACCTTGGTGCCGGCGCTCTTGGTGCTGCCGATCTCGCTGAACCAGGCCGGACCCTTGGCGACGATGGGCGCGATGTTGTACCAGGTCTCGACGTTATTAATGTTGGTGGGATGGCCCCACAGTCCCTTCTGCGCGGGGAACGGCGGGCGGGGCCCGGGACGTCCCGCGAAGCCCTCCAGCGACGCGATGAGGGCGGTCTCCTCTCCGCAGACGAAGGCGCCCGCGCCTTCCACCAGTTGAATATCGAAGTGGAATCCGCGGCCCATGATGTTGTCGCCCAGGATGCCGGACTGGCGGGCCTGGTCGATCGCGCGGTTGAGGCGGTGTACGGCCAGCGGGTACTCCGCCCGCACGTAGATGATGCCCTCGGTGGCGCCCATAACGTAGGCGCCCACGATCATGCCTTCGAGCAGCGAGTGCGGGTCGCTTTCGATCTCATTGCGGTTCATGTAGGCGCCGGGGTCGCCTTCATCGGCATTGCAGATGACATACTTCTGGCCGGCGGCGGCTTTTCGGAGGAACTCCCACTTCAAACCGGTGAGGAAGCCTGCGCCGCCGCGCCCGCGGAGCTTGGATGCCTTGATCTGTTCGATCACGAGTTCCGGATTGGCGTCGATCAGCACCTTATAGAGCGATTGATAGCCGCCGATGGCGATGTACTCTTCGATATCGTCCGGGCTGATGAGGCCGCAATTCCGCAGCACGATTTTCTTTTGCGGCTTGAAGAAGGGGAGTTCCTGCCAGGACGGGATTTTGGGGAATCCTGTGCCGTATTGTACGTGGGCAGTCAGGTGCTCCCACTCTTCGATCTTGCAGAGCGCCAGGTCTTCGGTGACCGTGCCGGCGGCCAGGTCGTCCAGAATTCGGTGGACGTCGGACGCCTGCACGCGGCGGAGGATTACCAGGGGCTTGCCGGGAAGCCGAACATTCACCAGCGGTTCCTGCGCGCAGAAGCCGAAGCAGCCGACCGACGCCAGGCGCACGTCGCGGCCCTGCTGACTGATGGCCTCGGCGAACGAATGGTACACGCCCTCGGCGCCGTTGCCCGCGCCGCAGGTGCCCATGCCAACCCCGATTCTGGGCCGCGAGGGCAGCAACTTCGCCATGCCGGCTTCGCGCACTGCACTGAACGTCCCGATATCCTGAATGCGGATCACGCCTTCCTCCCGTTGCGCCCAAGGTGCTCCAGTTCGCGGTGCAGGGCCTGCTCGTTCATGTGGCCGAAGATGGCGTGATCGACCTCCACCACGGGCGCAAGCGCGCACTGTCCGAAGCAGGCCACGGTGCGCAACGAGTAACGCCGGTCGGGCGTGGTGACGCAGAGCTTGTCGGCGCCGTCGTCACTCTCTTCAGGCAGACCGAGTTCCAGGCGCAGGCGCTGGAGCAGGTTACGCGATCCGCGCGTGTGACAGGCGGTGCCACGGCAGATGCAGATGGTGTGATCGCCCTGCGGTTCCATGTTGAAGAGCGCGAAAAAGGTCACCACGCTGTGGATCTGGGCCAGCGGCAGGTCGGTTCGCTCAGCGACGTACTCCAGGATCTCGGAGGAAAGATATTTCTGCGGATGGTGCTCCTGGATGCGTTCCAGGATTCCCAAGAGGGCTCCGGGGCGGCCGGAATGGGCCACGATTGCACGGTCCGCGAATGCTTTTTCCTCCACGGAGAGCGTGGTGGGGCTGAGTGTTGCCATGCGGTCTCCCCCGAATAAATATATTCAGACGCTTTTATATTTAATTGGGGGCGGCGTAGATGTCAAGCGGGGTGGCGAAGTTCCGTGGCGCGGGCTACGCGGCGAGATTGGCGAGGTGTTACGATTCGGTTTCCCGAAATGGAGCCAGTCGCCCGCCCTGAATGGTCATCGCCCATCGAAGTCGGAGTACATGCGCGAGGTTTCTACTCGGCGCTACCGGAACAGCCGACGAGGGAAGTTCTTCTGGCTCTTCGCAACGATCCGAAACTGCTCAGTTTCCTGGAACGGCACAAGCTTGGACGAATGGAGTTTTCTGGTAGGCTTCCATGGCTACATTGGCTTGGATCATACGACCCAGTCTCCCGGGACTTAGTTATCAATTCATTTCGGTTGCCCGAAACGTACGGGAAGGAGTTTTATCCGCCGGAATTGGAGTCGGTATCCGCGGCCGGAAAGAGTCTCGCCATGGCCGATCCGGGCCAGATTCACCAGGTGCTGCTGAACCTGGCGCAGAGGCGATGCAGCGCAGTCTATACCATGAAATTGGCCACCACCTGTTAGACTGCCTGCCCGCGTATGTCCTGGACCGGATCGCGGCACAGAGCCGCTCAAGGCAAGCTGCCCCGGTGTCGATTCGAGCGCGCGGAAACCCGTTGGAGTATTTTGCTGAGACCTTTACGGCTTATCGCTTCGAGGACTCGCTTGCGGACAAAGATCCGGCGGGGTACCATATGGTCGAAGCGATTCTGAGGCTGGCATGGAACAAGTGATCGATCACGCGCGACTCGAAGAGATCGGGAATGAACTGTTTGACCGGTCCCGCGCTGGGACGCTCGACTTTGCCGCGTACCAGAGACTGTTTCACGAGGCGATTGCAGTCTGCGGTCCGGACAACGATGAGATGGAGATGTTCTGCCCCTTCGCGAAGCCTGAAGGCTGGTGGGACTGGATGATGCAGGAACTCCAGAAAGCCTCATCCCGGCGCGTGGCTTAAACATCCAACCATCATGAAAGCCGGCTGCAAGATGAAATCCTGTCCCAGGGGTCACTTGGGCGGCGCGGCATTCGTCAGGAAAGCGCTCACGTCCGGCGGCAACTTATTGGCATTGGCGAGCAACATGCTGACCTGCCACAGTTGCGTGTCCATGAGAGACCCGCGATAGCCGGGCATACCCGTCAAGCGAACGCCGTTGGCCACCTTCCAGTAGGTCTCGCCGATGGGATCGTCAGTCACGCCCTTCCCCTGGAACAACTGCGGCGGCGGCGGATACATGCCCCGAGCGGTCGGGCTCTTCGGCTGGCCGGCGATTCCATGGCACACGGCACAGTATTCGCGGTATACCTTGGCGCCCTCCATCATGGCGCCTTCGGTCAACGGCATGTCGGGCTTGGCCAAACCTTCCTTCGAGATATGCGCGCGCAACGCCATCGATGCGATCTGTTTTTCCAGGGGAAACGGAGAATCGGTTGCGGCGGCGGGAGCGTAGCCCAGACGCAGATAGAAGAACGCACCTAGCGCCACCAGGAAGATGGTGACCAGGGCGTCTTTCAGGAATCGCTTCATGTTTGGATGGTACCGCTTCGTGCGGCGGGCAAGCTAAAGCATACCCCACAAGCGACTATCACTTCACGCGCTTGGCGGTCATTTCGCGGTCGCCCGTGTCGCCCAGGGTCACGTTGAACTTCAAATCCTCACCTGCGAGCTTGCCCTTATAAACGATCTTGAATTGACCTCCGCCGGCCAGGACCACAAACGAGATCGCGCCGTCCTTTACGGTGCCTTCGGAGATCTGTTCTTCGCCATAGCTGCTGGCGACGGTCCCGGTGAGCTTCTCGCCACTCACCTGGAAATTGAAGTTGATTTCGAGGCTCTGCCCATCGGGAGTTTGCATGGTGCCTAGCCATTTGCCGGTCAGATCGGCGGCATTGGCGGAACTCGCGACGGCCAGAAATGCCACCGTCAGCAAAACAGTCAGGAGGAATACACGGTTTCTCATTCTGCGATTGAGTATACAGGAAATCAGCGGCCGGCAATCGGCGGTCAGCGGGCATCCTCCGGCGCGCGGGGTAGTACCGGTTCGTCCAAAGAATTCGCGGGCAATGCCAAGAATCTGACGGTTTGGGCGTCCACCGTAACAGAAAAGGAGAGACCGAGGATGGCAGAAGCAGGGATGAGCCCCTTGCGCGCTGAGGACCAGGAACAGTTGCCGCAGCACGCCCAAGGGCAGTACGAGTTGGGGGTCTTTTACAGCGACGAGGATCTGGAACTGGCGACGTTCTGGTTCGGGCGGGCGGCGCGGCAGGGTCACGCCGATGCCATGTTCATGCTCGGCCGCATGATCGAGGGCGAAGAAGGGCCGGTTCGCGATCTGTCGCAAGCCGAGAGGTGGTATCGCAGGGCCGCCGCCGCCGGGCACGCCCGCGCACAGGAGGAGATGCCGTCGCGTCCGCCCCAGCCCCAGGGGCAGCTCGAGATGGCGATTTCGAGCGACGCGCGGTCGCAGTATCAGATGGGCTTTGCCCACATGATGGGCACCGGCGCGCCCAAGGACTATGCGCAGAGCTACTTCTGGTTCAAAGTGCTGGAGAAGACCATGCCGGCGCAGGCAGCCATGACGCTCCAGATGCTGCGACAGCGCCTGGACGGCGAGATTCGCGCCGCACTGGATGAGGTCGCGGCGCAATGGACGCCGGGGAACCCGCCACCCGAAGCGCCGGATCTGGCGGAATTGCGCGCCGCTGTCACGTTGGACGATGCGCCAGGGTGCTACGCCTTGGGCAGGGCGCTGGCCGCCGCCGGTTCGCCGGACGCCCAAGCCGAGGCGTTGGAGTGGTTGGTGTGGGCCGCGAAGCAGGGTTATGGGCCGGCCCACTATGCGCTGGCGTTCCACTATCGCAGGGTGGGGGATGGGCAGGAAGAGGATTCTCACCTGCACCACGCCGCCCAGATGCCGGCTCCTCTGGAAATCCTGGCGGAAGGCGCGGCGCTCGGCATCAACCAGTGCCGCTACCAACTGGCCATGCGGATGGCGCAAGATCCCGAAGTGGAAGAAGATGCACCGCGCACCGCAGCGCTCCATCGCGCCGCGGCCGAGGAGGGCTTCGTGCCGGCAATGACCCAGTTGGCGTTTTGCTACCACAGCGGCTATGGCGTGGAACCCGACCCGGCCCAGGCCGAACATTGGTTCGGGGAAGCCGCGAAACATGAGGATCCCGACGCGCTGTAGCCTCGGCGCTATTCACCGGAATCGCGCATCGAGGGTGCTGCGCCAGGGTGTGATGGCCGCCGGAGCCCTGGGCCCGGCGCTCGACGGTCACGAAGAGGCCACGCGGTTCTTCGAGCGCGCCGCCGCCCTGGGCCACGCCACCGCCACGTATCAACTGGCGCTGGCTTACAACTTCGGTGAAGGGGTGGAAAAGGACCCCGTCCGCGGGCGCGAGCTCATCGGGATGGCTGCGGCCAGAGGTCACGCGGACTCGCAGTATCTGTACGGCAACTATTACGCCCGGGGCGACGGAGAAGGCTTCCCCAAGGATGACGCCAAAGCTGCCTACTGGTACGAATGCGCGGCCAAGCAGGGACATACCGGAGGCATCTACCGGCTGGGCGTGCAGTTCATGTACGGCCGAGGGGTGAAGCGGGATTTTCAACGAGGTTGGGACCTGACTGACAAGGCGGCAGAACTCGGCAATTCCGATGCCATGTTGATGATGGGAGCCATGATCGAGACGGGTGAGACGGACGTGAAGGATCCGGCGGTGGCGCTCGATTGGTATGGAAAGGCGGCCGACAAGGGCAATGCCGAGGCGCAGTACCGGCTGGGGGAGCGGCTCGTGCGCAGTGGCAAATCGGCCCATGGGAAGCCGTTTCTGGAGCAGGCGGCGTTGCAGGGTCACCAGGAAGCGGAGGCACTGCTCGATACCGTCACCAGAAGTGAAGCGGCGCAGGCTGCGCGGATCCGGGAGGAGGGGGCGAAGTGGAGCAAGGACCCGAAGAGCATGGCGATTGCAGGGGATGCCAATGCGCAGTTCCAGCTCGGCTTCGCGCATTTCTCCGGGGTGGGGGCTGCCCGCAGTCTTCCCTTGAGCTACTTCTGGCTGAAGGTGGTGGAACGGTCGATGCCCATGGCGGTGGGCCAGATGCTGCAGGCGGTCGGCGGGCAACTCGGCGACCGGCGAGAGGAATTGGACGGGCTCGCGGCGGCGTGGGCGCCGGGAACGGCGCCGCCGGAGGGCTGATGCGCCAGGGCGCGCGGCTGGGGTCTGCGGAACGGAGAGTTCCCCATCTCACGGTTTCGCAGGTACGGGCGCGTACCAGCATGGTGGGGCTA
>PMTT01000273.1 GCA_003167275.1 Bryobacterales bacterium
TTGCCAGCGATCAGATAAGGAATCTCCATATTGCCGGTGACGCGGGTGTAACGCTGGTAGCTGTGCGCGTGACCCGAGAGCACCGCGTGCGGCCACAGGCCAGCAGCTTCGCAGGCTGCGTCGATCTCCTGCAGCATGATTGGATTGCCGCCGTGTTGGCCAGTGGTGTACGGCGGATGGTGCACCGCGATGATCACCGCGCCCGGGAACTCCTCGGCCTTAATACGCCGCAGCGCGGCTTTCAGGTAATCGAGTTGCGCATCGGTCAAGTCCGGGTAGGTGTTACCCTGGATCGAGATCACGCCAGGATCTTCGAGCCGGTTGCTGTACAGCGCAAGAATCCGCACGAACGGCGCCTCGAAAGTGTAATAGACTCCCGGTTGGACCATGGCCGTGCGATCGAGCCCGCCGGACTCTTCGGTTGGATGAGGCGCAGTGGCGCAGAAGTTATTCAGAAATGCCTGCAGCGTGGGAGTCGTGCTTCCCGGCGCCACCATGCCGTCATGGTTCCCGGCAATCGCAATGATCGGCCGCGGGTAGTCGCGGTAAGGCTCATAGAATTGATCGTAATAGTACTGGGCCTCGCCGAAGCTGTATACGACATCCCCCAAATGCAAGAGAAACGACGGAACCTGAGCCGGATTGGTCTCATCGAAATCGGCCATTAACTTGTCCGTGACCGTGTTTTGGGGTTTGACGCTTCGCGTGTTGCCGGTGTCGCCCAGCGCGTGAAAGACAATCTGCTTCCCTTGGTTGACCGCATCGATGATGGCAGTACCCGGGCTTCCGAGCACATCTTGCAGTTGCAGAATCGGCTCGACGCCGCCTCGGGCCGTCGGAAACGGCAGAGGCTTCAAGGTCTTGGCCTCCTGGTCGAGAACTTTATAAGCCGCTGTGTCCGACTTGGTATCGTGCGCCGTGCGGAAGTTGCTGGGGTCGGGCGTTAGTTCCGGTTGCGCAAATCGCGGCCCGGTGGAGGCGGACGCATGGGCTGCGGTCTTCGTGGTTGATGCGGTCGCCTTTGTTGTCTTCTTGGCCATGTTGTCTCTCCTTCGTGTTGGATCGTGATCTTGGACCTGCGACGTCGAGCGATTGCTAACTTCCCGCCAGAAGTCCGTCGTCCGAATCTTGAATCGGGTGACTCGACCGGTCCGGATTCCCCAGGTTGTCCGTGGGAACTGCCTGTTGGGTAAATGCCGTGAAGTAAGCGGCGCATTCCTGCTCGCCAAAGTCCACCACCACCGCGCCATCCTGCCAAATGTCGTTGTGGTCGTTGTGGTCGTCCCGGCCATTGTTCAAAAAACTGCCCGACGAGCCTTGATTCATGTGAACGTCGTGGATGCCGGGAGAGCCGTCGGTGTAAGTGCGGCCAAAAATATAAACATCCGCTCCGCTGGAATGCGCCTTCGAGAGCAGCCGTTTCAACGAAGCAACCGGCTCCGGCTCCTCACTGCCGTCCATCACGTCGCTGTCGCGCCAGGATCCGGTCTCATCCAACACGTGGCTGCGCAGAAAGTCGAGAGCGGGCAGCGCATCGGCCTCCGTCAGGTCAGTGAAGCCCGGACTCGCGGCCTTCAGGGCGTCGAGAAGCGGGTTGTGGTAGTCGAAGACCAGCTTGTAGCGCAGCAGGTCGTCGGCGTCGTTGGTTCCAACGTTGATGGCTGAGTCCCACTTCTCGGAAGAACCATCGGCTGCGGGAACGCGTAGCGTCGCGTGAAGATGATATTGGATCTCCTGTTTATGCCGCGACGGTTTCAAAACAGGTTCTGTCACCACCTTGCATTTCACAAAGCCATAAGTTAATGCCATGTATGCACCTTTTCCTTGTTCGAATAGCTGCCGACAGCGTAGGACCGCTGCCCTTATCCACTCGCATCACCGCAGATCAGCCCGCTCCCCGAGGACTTGCTGGCGCCTCAAGACTTGCGAGGCCGCCGCACAGGCCCTTTGCCATATAAGCGCAATTCCCGACAGAAAAGGGACACAGCGAACAAAAAAATCGGTAGGTTGAGTGAAAAAATTAGGATACGCGAACAGGGTCTCCAAGGCGGGTGTCAAATGAGCGGCAACTTCGCCAACTGGTGCGCCAAATTAGAATTTGGGGATTCCAGCAACCGCTGGCGGGAGAGTGGCTGGGACGCAGGGATTCGAATCCCGATACGCAGATCCAGAGTCGTTCACAGCGCCCGGCGCGGAGTTGCACCACGTTGCCGGGCGCTGATTCTATTAGGATTCCAGTCGCGCGCCCTTACCTGGATTCGCACCCCCTTGGGCACACTTTGGGCACACCAATTCAGGCTTCACGCAATTGGGAATAAGCTGAGGCCAATCGAGACACCCGGAACGCCTAGTCGCGCGTTTTAACAGACGGCGGTCACGGGGTCGCTGGTCTCGTGCGCGAACGACCCTGCGTTGCATCTGGAGCCTCGGCGACCCATCGCACCAGGTTTACGGCGGTTCATAACGGTCGATCTAATGGGGGATCATTGCATTTCCAGTTGAAGGTGGGCATGCCCACAGGAAACAACCTGTTTCAGCTAACACCATCATTCCCAACGAGCACACCGGCCACAAAATCGTGGCGCCGGCGGCCTCTATGTCTTCATTTCCCAGGCGGAAGCCGGGACCGAACAGGGTAGACGAGCATCGGAGATTTGCCAGACACGCTCAGAGGGTTTTGGTAACGAATTGCTAACCCTTCCGCCAAGATTGTTTCAAGCTTTTGCGGAGGCGTTAGATGCAGATCCCGGGATAACTCCTCCACCGCATCATGGTACTCTTGCTGCCTATATTGCTCCCCGAGTACCAAAAGGCAGTACTCGAAAAGGAGAAATTCTGGCGCGCAAGAACAGAGAGAAGGAGTTTAGGCGGTTGATCAAGAATAGGTTGAAGCGCCTACCTGCGGCGGAGTTCGCGGCGCTTATGAGGCCCCGCGGTGATGCCGAAGACTAGTTCGAACTGTCGAACCCAAGTTGGTCATGCCCGATGAACCATAGCCATCAGGGGCCCTCTCCTTTCAGTCCCCCCAAATGATGGGCACCCGTGCTGAATCGCAACGGTCTGAACCGTCGTCATCACTAATTTGGGTTCTCCGAAGTGCGGGGGGGTGGGTTGGCCGAGCGAGCTCATGCCCTCGTTAAGGGTGACGGGTTGCGCCGTAGTGCCTCTTCGAGCTCAGCCAGACAATAGCCGTGCTTTTGATTTCCACTTTCCTTGGGCCCGAACCAAAACCGCCGTGGACCGACGCCGAACGGCCTAATTAGGCGGGCCATCTTTTCCGAATTCAATCCGTGGGCTTCGTTACGGCGGGGAAGGATCGTCCTGAATCTCTGACCAACGTCCGGGGCCTTGGATCGCCTCCGGAACAACAGCGCACCGGAAGCCATTTACCGAACGATCTCAGAGCGCATGCAGGCAGAACTCTTTCTGCGGGCACTCGAAAAGCGTTGTCCCTGGCTGCAGCTATCGCTTGGGCTCGGCGCCCTGACCACACACGCCGGAATCGGCTCGCCGAAGGGCCAGCGCGAGTGGCACTACGAGGGCTGGCGACCGCCAACGGCGAGGCGACCCGGACAGATTCTTCAGAGGTTATCCATAGAAGCCGCGTCGCCCCGCCGGTTCAGCTCGATGCCGAAACCCGAGTTTGCGATTCGGAAGCATGGCGCCGGCGCCGGCCGCTCAGCAAATAAACGGCAGCACGCAACTCGAGCAGCGGATCATCAGAAGGCTCGATGCCATCGACACGCGGAATCGGGTCGAAGATAGTTCGTTTCTGTTGCTGTTCGTCATCCTGGGTCTTCGCAGTGAGAACGATGGTGCCGAATTGAATCAACGGCCGCTCGGCTAGCCAGTGAATCGTGGCGTCGTCGACGACGTCGCTCTCATCGGCGATTTGTACCTGGATATCAAACCGGATGGGACCCGCGCCGATGCGTTCCGTGAGCTCGTCAAAGAGGTAGTTGGCGCCCTTGGCCTTCGCGGTAGC